>CAYXVT010000305.1:0-3488 GCA_964468105.1 Uncultured Candidatus Berkiella sp.
GGCTGTTCTTAAGGCTGCATTTAATGAATTTTGTGAATCGTTAATACAATCATTAACAAAATAGGCACCAATACCAGCACCAAAAACGGTGCAGAGAATTATTTGTGACAAGGGATTCATTTGTAAAATGAACAGACCTCCCAAACCAATCGCGGCCCCTACAATTTTTTTATCATGGGGGTCCATGCTGATTGCTTCACCAGGATTGGCTAAATTGGCGGCTTCTGTCCACAATTTAACATTCAGAAATAAGCTGACGGCTGCGCCACATAATATGAGATAAGTTATTAAGGGTAATGCAGCACTTGCGACTAAGCACACACAAGCGATGACGGCTGTAAATACAATTTGAGTTTGATCTTGTTTTTCAATGGGATTTAATTCGTTTGTATTGTTGCCGGAGGCGGGCATGTTAAAGTCTCTAAGCTATTGATGTTGAGTGGCAATCATTTTGCCAGAGAATTCTTTTATGCGCTAGCTAATTTACTAGCTTTAGCAAGTTAATGGGCATTTTATTTATATCTTAGCTATATAACATAAATGTCCTTTATTAAAAACTGCTAATAATCCTATGAAAATCACCAGGGTTTTATTATTGCTTGTCTTGTCGGCCATCTTTAGCGTCGTTTTTGCTGCGCAATTGCAGATCCTTGGGCTTTTTAAAGACAAAGTGATGATTGAAATTGATGGTAATACACATATGTTGAAAGTAGGGGAAACAATAGAAGGCGTTAAATTAATCAGAGCAGATAGCAAGGAATGTGAATTAGAAATAGAGGGGCTATCACACGTTTATACCTTGGGAAGTCAAATCAGCAACCGTTTTACGCCAACGCAGAAGCCTGTGGTGCGTGTTGAGCAAGATCAAGGTGGATTATATCGTACCAGCGGTGTTATTAATGGCCATCAAGTAAATTTTATTATTGATACAGGTGCATCCTATGTCACGATTAATGTTAATCAAGCTAAAGCTTTAGGAATTGAGGTTCAAGGCAAACCTGTACAGGTGGAAACTGCTTCTGGAAAAGCAAAAGCCTATTTAATTACATTAGATAAAATTAGCATGGGCGCTATAGTTGTCTATAATGTGCCTGCCCTTGTTATCGAGAGTGATTCGCCGCTATTGTTGGGAATGTCATTCTTAAAGCGATTAGAAATAACAGATAAACAGTCATTATTAGAATTTAGACAAAAATACTAACGAATCGACCAACTAAACTTTTCTTTTCAATTAAATCCTTTACTTTTTATGACATTTTTGTAAACTAAATAAACTTTTTTGACTGGTATTTATTGGATTTTTTATGTTAAACGAAAATTTAGCTCCTTCTGAACTTCCAAAAAGTGAAGGCACTTATAATCCAGAGACCAGAGTAACATGCGCGCAAAGCCTCAACGTGCTAAGAATCGTTAAAAATTATATCGATCCTTTGCAGTCAATGGTGCTCAAAGAAACATATGATGAAAATGCAGCCCATTATTTTTCTGCAATGATACTTCCAAAGCTAGATACTCTGGATGAAACAGCACTTAATGCGGTACAACCCGAAATCACCGGCGTCATAAACACAATTGCCAAAGTGAAATCAAAAGAACATCTCAATCATTTGCTGGCACACTTTATGAAAGCCACCATTCGTTTTGGTGATCTTTTTGATGAGAATAATGAAGAAATTAAGAAAAGCTGGAAATTATTACTAAAACTGATGCAAAAATGTTATACAAAAAGTGAGAAATTTAATGAAGTAGAAATCCAAGAGGCGCTCCTAAAGTTTATAGCGCATTTGATTGATGTCAAACAACCCAATGCTGCGCGCGCACTCCATCAATTTTTATCGCTATCCAGATATATTGTTTTGCAAAGACAAAGGGCTAATAGTTCTGAGTTAAGCCCAGAATTAGACTATCTGTCGCCGTTGATTGGGCCAAGCTTAATCTATGCATTAAGAATGCACAGACATATTGCTCCAGAAAAAGATTTAAAAGAAGATTCTAATAAAGGGATGCTAAAAGAGTTTAAGCTATTTGCAAGTGTAGCAAAAGCATTATTAGCATTACCTATTTTTGATAGTGATTTTGATGTGGCTCATTATGAACAATGGCGTCAAGTGCCAAGGAAATCTCTGAAAGACAAATTTAAAGCGTTGCTTATATCAAATCATGAGCCTGCTTCTCCTAAGCCAAGAAGTGATGTCTATTACGAGAAATTATCTCAAGTGAGAGAATCTAAAAAGGGAAAGTTGACCAGAAGCTTATCTATGAATAACATGAATCGATCTTATTTGCCGATGAAATCAAAAAGTCCGATTCCAATGGAATTAGGGATTTCTCCAAGATTAGATAAAAGCCAAGAATTGGATCCAGATAAGTCAAAAGTTTATAAGGCTTGAAACTTAAAAATTTGATTTTTAAATTGAACCAAGGTACCTTTGCGACTTTAGTCTAAAAGTGGTTGTTGTAAATCATGCTAGGTACCCTTGTTCACTTTGATTCTGCCCTTAAAGTTCATCATCAAAAAATGGTTGATTTGCTGAGCGTTGAGTTCGGTTCGCAAATGGTGGCTGCCACAATACCGTCTTCTAAAGAAGTCAAAGGGGCAGGGCATAGTTTCAATGAACTCATCGCTGATTTAAAAGATCATATCGACATCTCAATTGGATATCCTGTGCAATCTTTACAAGGTGCCCTTGCAAAAGCAAAATTAGCACCTAAAAAATTGCTCGCAAAGGGGCAAACCCATGAATCTACTTTTTATAATGGGTTATGTGTGCGCTATGAAACATCCATCAGCTTGTTGAATAACCTCTACGTTTCTCTATCTGTTAAAAGAAAAGAACTTAGAGGCAAAAATCCTGAAACTTATGATAAATGTTGTGGCTATTTGTTGGTGTTATGTGCTGTGTTGAGTTTTAATTCAGCTGTTATTTCTGAGAAATTTAATCCGGATAAAAGAAAAAGAGATCATTATTTAAAAAAATGTCATGAATGGATGATGTTGTTTGAAGTGAATTATTTCCCAATGCTGGAAGATGATTTTTGTTTCATTTTGCGCCAGCCTTTGGCAAAAGCGTTAGCTGATTTTACCGTGGCCTTATTAAGTATTCAAAGAGCGTCACCTACCAACGATAATATGTTGTTATTGCCTTCTGAGCTCGAATCCATGGTGAAGGTAAAAAATGAAAAAGCCCAGCGCAATGGTATGCCTTATCAGTGCATGATTATTCGCAATCCGTTATCAGCTGTGTTTGAAAGTATTGATTTAGTTGCCATGAGACAAGTACTAAATGAACTTGATAAAGCAATAGAATCAAAAACATCAAAACAGATTATTTTTTATTGCAACCAAGCAGCAGGTCCTGTTGAGGCATTAAACCTTCACTATAATCAGAGAAAAAAGGAATTAGAGATAGTAAGTATTTCATTTTCGCGCAGTGATCTACAGTATGATTTTCTAAAATATATTAGCGAAGCTTTAAGCTTTGCCAACA
>CAYXVT010000306.1:0-3444 GCA_964468105.1 Uncultured Candidatus Berkiella sp.
ATGCGCTAGTGCTGATAGTACCCCATCTTTTTGTTGCCTGTTCAATGGAAGTACCCATATGTAAACAAGAATGTAGGTTTTCTTGTGCTTGCTTCCAGCAATCACTAAAACCATCAAAATTCATTAATAATTCTTTTAGCTTCAATTTACTCACTGCTAAAGATTTCTTAACTCTATCCAATAATGAAATAATGTCATTGTAAATATCATTCGTCTTTTCGGCATTACTAGGTATTTTAGCTAATTTTGTCATAAACTCTTGCAGTTGTGATAGGAAATTTTGATTTTCATGAATTTGTTGCAAGATTAAAGTGACAGATTCAGAATAAGCAACCGTTTTCATCAAAGCTTGTTCAGTTGATTGAAAGGCTTTACCAATAGGCTTAACAAATGATTGGTTTAAACCTTTTTGTTCATTCAACATTGTCTTTAATTTACTTAACTCTTGATGGATTGCTGTAAAATCTTCCTGAGTTTCGGTCACATTACGGCATAATGAGGTCGAAAGTGCATTCACTTGTTGTAATGGTGCCATGTAAGCTTTGGAACTTGATTGTGCAAATTTAGCGTTATCAATCTCAGAGTGTAAGTTTTGCAAATCAGATCTAATTTGTTGCATAATCTTAGAGGAATTTTTCAAAAGCGGATGTTGATAATCTTCAACATTTAGCTCTTCCAAGGGTAATTCTTTCCCTTTTTGATATAACTTAAGATTGGCTAATCCTTGAGTAAATTGTCGGAGCTCTTTTTCAGTCTCAACTTTTTCTTGGACTAATCTTTGATTTTTTTCATCCAGTGCTATTAATTCTTGCTGAGATGGATACATAATTTCTAAAGTATAACCTTGGATCTTACTCTCATTTTTGATGGGAGTAACTATCCAATCGCACACCTTATTAAAATGTTCACTAACAAAAATTGATCTTTCTGAACTGTTCAAAGCTTGATGCAAACGTTCAGCAATAGTTGGACATGATTTCTCAATCAATCCAAGAAAATTTTTACCTTGCAAAGTACCACTTTCATTCTCAGCGCCCAGATTAATCAATTGTTCAAAATCGCTACTTGATTGATTGATAAAATAATCTTTATCAATAATAACTATTGGATGGGATGATTGCTTCAACGCCAAATCAGAAAGTGTATTATGAATGGGGGCTTCTTGCACTGCATGTTCTTGTTTGGAAACTTCTTGCCAAAGGATAAGAGTTCCCTGCATATCATTATTCACTCCCCAGATCGGAGAAATGGTTAATTGATATTTCATCTCATCTAAATTGACTGTTAACGACCCTGCTTGCTTGATTTCAGCAAAGGTTTTATCTTCTTGTTGAATAATCGACAACAATTGGCTGATTGATAATTTCGGATCATAACTATTTAAATGCGGACAAATTGCTTTCAATGTCTCTTGATGACGGACAAATAGTTCTTTCAATTTCAAATTAACAAATGAAATATCTTCAAAGCTATTAACATATATAAATGGTACAGTCAGTTGCTCTAACAATGATTGGGGCATCATATTTTCAGAGTTATTTTCACTTATTGCATTTGCCTCAATCAATTGACACTCAAGAAGAGTGCCCCAACGTTCGCCGACGGGTGAAATCAAAGGAATAAGAACACAAGAATAGGTTTTACCATGCCATTGCATCTGACATTTCATTTTACCAACAAGGCCATCTAATGTTTCAGTAACGGTATTATTCAGTTTGTTCTCTTGAGCGGCCATAATATCAGCCAGATTATCTAAACTTCCTAATAAAGCAGCAATAGGTAGACGTTGAAAACTATCATTTGCATAAGTAATCTTGTGGCTTAAATCTGCGACTAATACTGGTGAAGACATTTTTTGTATGACAGTACTTAATTGCTGTTTCCATGCCATATCATCAAATTTACGCAAAAAGCGAAAAACATATTGAAATATCAATACCCCACCCATGAGCGCAAGTACAGATAAATCAATTATTGAAAATTGATGAAAGGTTGCTTGAAAAATACCAACAAATACTGAAGGAATGAATATGGCTAATAAGCAATCACGTTTTAATTTTGTCATCTTGATCTTTTTCACAGGATTTTCCACTACTAGTTGGGTCTTGAGGGTTTCAATTCTAGTGTAGGTGCTACAATTGAAACCGCAACTAATCCTGGTTTTTGGTACAGCTCAGTCTATTTTTTTAGTTTGGTTTAGGTGTGATGGTATCTTCCAAGGTAAAGGTTGCTTTATAGTTAACCCCTTCCCCTGTAAAACTAAAGGCATTATTGTCTTTACTATCTTTAGCGGTGTTTTTTGAATCAGGGATAGTCCATTGTTCAACGGCTTTGCCATTAACACATTGTACTTTTAACTGAACAGATCCTAAAGAATCATCCATATTCCAAGGCTCAAAGTCTTCTTCTACTAAGGTAATTAACAAATCAATTGGTTCACACTGATTTAAATTTTTCTTCCAGATCACAACATCTTTTACATTTGATAAATACTTTGATAACCAATGAGTTGGAAAGGCGGGAACTTGGTAATGATACGGAGAACCTACCGTGGGAAATTCAGTTACACTTATATATAGCTCATCACCAGCCATCTCCTGCTGCTTGATCATTTCTAATGACTTCAATTTAACAGCAATTTGTTCATTTTGAGCAAAAGATTGGCTTGCAAATACACCAATGGCTATTAGAAAGGCCATTTTTTTTAAAGACTTTACAAAGTGCATAACCACTTCCAAACCTCTCTTTATTTATACAGGATACGGGTATCCAGCTCACCACAAAAGCTAGTCTACATACTATAGACTGTATCATGGAAATTTCATGTCCTACTAGTATAAGACCAAAAAAGACTTCCATCTTTTTGATCTGTCCTTTTATCTGGAATGTTTACAAGCACTTGACCTATCACACTGACCTTTGCTACGGTTAACGAATGAAAGCACAACTCTATCAAATATTTTCTGTCAGTCGTTTTTGGTGGCCCACCTCTTCTAGGTGGGCCTCTTTGCGCAATTTTTAAATAAACGTAAACGTAAAAGAGAATAGAAACCCACCTTTGGTGGGTTTTTTTTTATCTTTAAAATTTTGGAGAACATCAATATGTCAATGCACCCTCCCCTTTCAGTTATTCTTGAGCAGGTTTGCCAGGGCCATGATTTAAGCGCCAAGCAAAGCTATGATCAATTCTCTCAACTGTTAAAAGGTGAACTCTCATCCATAGAAATATCTGCTTTTTTAACAGCCTTAAAAGCAAAAGGAGAAACCATAGATGAGATTGTGGGCGCAGTAGATGCACTACAAGAAGCTTCTTTACCTTTTCCTGATGCTCAAGCGCTCAAACAAAAACATCTTATTGTTGACTGCGCTGGTACTGGTGGAGATGGTTTGCACACACTAAACATTTCTACTGCTGTCGCTATTGTATTAGCTTGCACAGAATTG
>CAYXVT010000307.1:0-3361 GCA_964468105.1 Uncultured Candidatus Berkiella sp.
TGGAAGTGTAATATAAGAAGCGATTTGTTATGCGGATATAGCATTCATAACAGCTGTTTTCCAAGTTTTATCCCAGTCATTTGATCCAATAGCCGCTCTCAATTGTAGCAAAGGATCTAATCCTTCTCTTGACCATCTCATGTGTTGCTGGCCTTTACAGCGTTGATTGATCAAGCTTTCAACGGTTGACTCTGCTAGGTTACTGGTAAAAACAAGTCCATTTTTTTGCCGTTCTCTATAATTAATAATTTTAGCGGTATTATTTTGTATATACGATTTCAGTTTTTCCAAACGCGGTTTATAAGTTTTAGGACAATCATCAATTAAAGAATCCAACCTTTTTAAAGCATTCTCTGTTTTTCCACGCCAAAGATGCCATTTTATTCTGGCTAATTTTGGCTTTAGCTCTTCAGGTAATGCAATGTTTTGAATTTTCATGCCCAAGTGGAACCAGTCTAATATGCGCGTTATTGATGCGCATAACGGAGTCAGTGCCTCGACTATTTTCCAGCAATTATCAGCCCCGTCACACAGCGCTGTAACGTTTGTTTGAGGCGACAAACCTTGCTTTAAAGCAGCAACAATCGTGTTATTAATCATCTGCTTCTGGCCATCATCTAGCGCTGACGCTGCACAATGTTTACTGGTTAATGTATTACGTGTTCCTTTATCATTACTGACCAAGGCATCTGGTCGATAAATCACTGCTGCCATCGCTTCAAAGCTGCGCCTACCTTCTTCCGTCGTATTAATATGACCACCATCTACGTTAATAATGAGTTCTTCAGCTATCCCGGACGAGGCTACGGTGCTTTCAGCATGATGTAGCGCTTCAACCTGAGCACCTACTTTCTCCGCAGTGTGTTTAATACGGTCGTGATTATTTATATACCGTTTTGACCGAGAAAACATGGAAAATAGTTGCTCACTTTCACGGTACGTATGACTTGCGCCAAGTTCTGTCTGTAGTTTGACCAGATCAGCCGACATGGAGTGGCCAAGAACGGTTTTTATCGTGGATCCAGGCTCATAGTTGCAGTCAGGGCAACGTTTTCTTCCAATGGTTAGTTTGTGATCCGTGAATACATCATGATAATCAGAGCGCCTTTTTCCATATTTTACCAGATTTCTATCAGGGCAATTAGGACAACTCTCTACCACAGATTCTATCAGCGTAATTTGTTCTTTGAGCAGCGCGTCTTGGCAAGAGTGAACCAATTTAACTTGCTCCTCATGTGCAAATCCAAAATTAAATATATCCTTTGGTTTCTCTATCGAACCTTCCATCATTACTGTTTTTGATAAAACCTGTTGAGCATCTAGAGACGATTCATAGCATTCAAAAATAATGCGATATTGTTTTGACACGCTGGCAGTCCAGTAGTAAATTTAATTGTGCTCAGTATACACCAACACTCATTAAATCGCTATTTATATTACACATTCCTGAGAATGATCGTTCTTGAAGAGTAAGAATAATCATTCTATATTATTAATTCCAGAGCTTTTTTCATCGCCATTGTTTTCATGGTTGATGCAAAAGCCCCAAAAATTATTTATTAGCAAATAAAAGGGATTGGTTATGAGCAATAAAGACATCACACCGTTGCTACAAGAACTAGGTAATAGAAAAAGAAACCTCCTTGTGATGCATCAAACACACTTCATGATGAGAGTCCAATGCCCAGTAACTCAATAACACGAGAAAAAAAGCATGCTGAGCAATTATTCATTGATTATTTGACACTCTTAAATCAAAACTTGTTGTTAAGCATCCCTGCCAATTTTTTATGCTCATTAATAACCTTTATCGGCCTATATGACAGGGCAAATCAAAAGCATCTTCTCATCTGGTTTATCACTTCAATAACTGCTTTTATTTTAAATACATTACTATTTTTCTTTAATCGTTCATATCCCATTAAGTCTACGTATTATTTAAGAATTTTAATCGGTATAACCATTACTTACGGTGCCCTGTGGGGTGTTGCAGGCTCAGTACTTATCCCTCATAACGATTTGCTCCATCAAATGCTGATTATCTCGATTGTTATCGGTGTTGCATCAGGAGGATTGCACATCCTTCAACCCAATAGAATAGCGAGTCTCTTATTTTTTATGCTAACCATTCTTCCCTTAAGCTTCTGGCTCTTTTATCAAGATTTATCGACTTATTTACTGTTGGGAAGCGCCTTATTGGTT
The DNA here is from genome assembly GCA_964468105.1 of Uncultured Candidatus Berkiella sp. GTDB lineage: Bacteria > Pseudomonadota > Gammaproteobacteria > Berkiellales > Berkiellaceae > Berkiella. Next base: position 2,203 of record CAYXVT010000307.1, read on the forward strand.
TATTTTTGCTTTATACTACAAGTCTCTTGGATGGGATATGGTTTTCTTAACAACAATTTTAAATTGCGTTATGAAAACTTAGATTTAATTAATCAATTGGTAAGAACGAATGCCACTTTAGAAGAAAGTGAGTTACGTTTTCGCTCGGCGTTTGATTCTTCTGCGATTGCTATGGCCTTAGTTTCATTACAAGGTGAATGGTTAAAAGTTAATGAAGCACTTTGCCAACTCCTGGGATACTCTGAAAAAGAATTATTAAGCACTAACATTCAGACCATCACCTATCCCGAGGATGTAAATCTCGATTTATATGCAGTGCAACAATTATTGGAAGGCTCAATAAAATCATATCACCTGGAAAAACGTTATATTCATAAAAAAAAGAGCATCCTATGGATTTTATTCAGCTGCTCTTTAATCCGTAACTCTGAAAATCAACCGCTTTATATGATTACCCAAATTCAAAATATTGATGCTCAAAAAAAGGCAGAGCAAGAACTAAAATACATTGCTTATCACGATGTTTTGACCGGTTTAGCGAATAGAAAACAATTAGAGCTTTCTTTTGACCACGCACTAACTTATGCAAAACGCCACCAGAAACAAATTGCCATCATGTTCTTGGACTTGGATTATTTTAAAGAAGTAAATGACAGTTTAGGGCATGATATAGGGGATAAATTACTCATTGAAACAGGAAAGAGATTAAAGTCCTCTTTACGTGAAACAGACATTATTGCGCGACAAGGTGGGGATGAATTTATCGTGGCACTCACTGAACTGTCCGATATAAAGCACGTGATTGAGGTGGCGAAAAAGATTCTAATTTCCATAGCAAAACCCATATCAATAAAAAACCATAAAATCTCGATTACTGCCAGCATTGGCATAAGCCTTTATCCACAGCATGGAGAGGATTTGTATACTTTAATTAAACTCGCTGACGAAGCTTTATATGAGGTAAAATCGACAGGGAAAAATAATTTTTTATTATTTCACAAGAGCATGGGTACTTCTTAATAACCAACATCATGAGCACCAATTACACTACCCTATCCTATCCTCAGCAGCTATTCTCAGTTAGCGATCTAACCCACTAGATTCGCAGCCATTCTCAGTCAGTGGCTTCTTATAGCGTCTTTCTTTAAGAACCTCATTT
>CAYXVT010000308.1:0-3348 GCA_964468105.1 Uncultured Candidatus Berkiella sp.
GATATTGTTGCAACCCTGCCAGAACAAACTGAAATGTTGATTAAGGTAGCAAGGCAAGCAGTGTATGTCTGAAATGAATTTTTCTTTCAAACAGCCAGAGGATAGTCCCGGCTTTCTCCTCTGGCGTCTTACTAATCAATGGCAACAACAACAAAGAAAAGCACTGCAAACAATAGGTTTAACCCACCCGCAGTTTGTGGCTTTAGCAGGTATTTTATGGCTAAGCACCGTGAATACTGAAGGTGCTTCTCAAGCACAAGTATCCGATTTTACGCATATTGATAAAATGATGATGTCTGATTTGGTGAAAATACTCCTTGATAAAAAATTAATTGAGCGTCTTCGCAAACCAGAAGATAAACGCGCTTATTCGTTAACATTATCTCCCAAAGGTCGTGAATTAACCTTAAAAGCGATCCCTTTAGTAGAAGGAATAGATGCCACTTTTTTTACAAAAGATACGCCTTGGCTTAGTCAGTTGTTGGTAATATTGAATAAAAGATTGGGGTAATACAAATACAGTCCTCCCCTCAAAAGTCATAACTATGTGTTACCTTTTATATTAATAACACATCAAATATGACTTTTGAGGATATATAACATGCCTGAATCAAACTTCTGCGCTCAATGTGGCGCTAGCCTTGAAACCGGAGCCCAGTTTTGCAACAAATGCGGCCTTAAAGTCGGGGGGGCGGTTCAACCGGGTATAAGCGGATCCACGACCAACATTAGCCCTAAATCTCCTAAGTCAGCATCAACAGCATTATTACTTTGTTTATTCCTTGGATTCTTGGGAATTCATCGGTTCTATGTCGGTAAAGTTGGCACCGGGATTTTAATGTTGTTAACAGCGGGTGGTTTTGGCATTTGGACCATCGTTGATCTCATCGTCATTGCTAATTGTGAATTTAGAGATAACGATGGTAACCTCGTTGAATTTACAAGAGGAAAGGGTTCACTTCTTAAGCGGATTTTTTTGATTTTAGGATTAATTTTCGCAGTACTATTTTTATATGTTGGTTTGTTATTAACGTTTGTATTCTCTGCTACTAGCGGATTAATCACATCCGTTGAAGGACAACTTATTGCCATACGAGCAGGTGATATCTCAAAAGCTTATTCATATACATCTAGTGATTTCCAGAAATCAACATCCCTAGAAGACTTTAAAAAATTCTTGGAAAAAGCACCAGCTCTTACAAATAATAAATCAGTAAGTTTCCCTTCAAGAAGTTTCAAGAATAACCAAGGCGCAGTCACTGCTACACTGGTATCCAAAGATGGCAAAGAAACCACAGTAGAATATGAATTAGTTAAAGAAAATAATGAATGGAAGGTTATTAATATTCATGTTTTACCAGCTGGAGCAACAATTCAAACTGATAAAGAAACGGATGCATCCCAAATAGAAAGGAAGTTTAAATCTTATGTAGGGTGGGCAAAGCTTTGCGTGCCCACCAATTCTAACAAAAACTTGTGGGCACGCGCAGCGAAGCCCACCCTACAATAAACTAATTAATTAGTTTCTACTTCCATCGAACTCGTCCGTACAATATTTTTTGAACCACTCAATTCTTTTAACATGGCAATTAACTGTTGATTTTGCTCATCTAATGCCACACTGATGCGTAAATAATTTTCATATCCTTTCACGCCTATAAAATGACGTACAAGTATTGTATGTTTTTGGCAAGCCTCTAGAACCTGCCTTCCATCCTCAAATTCAACAAATAAAAAATTGCCTTCACTATCCCAGCAATTTTTAACCATTGGCAAAGCCAGCAACTCATTTTTCAGTAATTCTCTATGATGCCGAATATAAGCAATTTGAGTTTTAGTTATTTCAATTTTTTCTGGCGTAAGTGCTTGTTTAATTGCTTGCGTGGTTAAGACAGAAAAGGGAAAAGGTAACATCATAGCAGTTAATATTTTAATCAATGGATTCTGTGAAATAAGTACGCCACATCGAATACCAGCCAACCCGACAGCTTTTGATAGTGTTCTTAAAACGACCAAGTTACTATATTCATTAACTAAGGTTGCTGCACTTTTTCCACGCGCAAATTCAATATAAGCTTCATCAACGACTACCATGGCTTTGCCTTTAAGCGCATTGATAATATGAAGAATATCGTCCATAGGAATAAGATTGCCTGTAGGGTTGTTCGGCGTGCAAATAAAAACTAATTTAGTATTTTCTGTGACATTATTAAGCAAAGCCTGAACATCTAGCGCAAAGTTTTGTTCTTTAATCAAAGGAACATTAATGACATTAGCACCTTGTATTGCTGCGCATAATCCAAAGATACTAAATGTTGGTGGGCATACTAATATAGCATCTTGATACGAGCGGCAAAAAGCGCGAACGAGCAAATCAATGCCTTCACAACTACCTCGTGTAAGCAATAATTGAGATGGGTCTACTTGGTAAAAGTCAGATAGCGATTCTAAAATGCTCTCATCGAACATGCTATCAATATAGCGATTAAGCTGAGTTCCCTCTTGATTGGTTATATTCCAAGGAGATTCATTTGCATCCAGTAAAACCCCCTTTTCAAACCCATCCCTTGAGCTATCAAAAGCCTTAATATTCAGTAATTCTTGACGAATAAGCTTTAAAGCATCTGACATAACACATCCAAATATAAGCGTTGAACTTGGATGCCATTGAATAATATCGACGTACGAATGTAAAGCATTGACTACATTAGAAGTTTGTTTGCCGACTAAGTTGTCGCATAACAATCCATAAAACAGGTATGGCCATTAATTGAATCACCATGGAAAAAATCACTAATTTGGAAATAGAAAAATCATACAGAACACCCATCAAAAAACTACCTAAAAACCAACAGATCCCATATCCCAAATTAAAAACGCCATAAGCTGAAGCTCTTTTATTAATAGGGATCATATTAGCAACAACGGCACGCATCAGTGATTCATGCACCCCTACCCCAACGCCCCATAATACCACCCCTAACATAATCATATTAAAGTCACCTAAAAATACCAAAGGTGCAAATAAACTGGATAAAAGTGTTATAAAAATAAGAACAATGAATCCTTTTCTATCATATAAATGGCCAAATAAGAGTGATGCTAACCCACTTACTCCCATGGCGATGGAGTAACTGATAGGGATCCAAATTGCCGTTAAGATTTTTGTTTTTTCTAAGTGATAGGCCATCAATGGGAAATCAGCATAGCCTGCTGCTATCAATGATGCTGCCACTAAATATAGCCAAAACGCAGAATTTTTAAACCCTTTGGTTTCTAAATTTTCTTTTGAATCTTCTAAAGACTGGGGATTAGGATATTGTTTATAAGCAACAAATAGAAGAAGAA
>CAYXVT010000309.1:0-669 GCA_964468105.1 Uncultured Candidatus Berkiella sp.
CTTTTTTGGCATAGCAATAGGTCCTTTATTGGCAGATTTGTACTCTATCAGCGTAACGAAAATTAATTATATATACAAGTTGAATATATTATTTGATACATTGGTCTATGAGTTAAAGAAGGAATAAATATGACTGAACCATCTGCGGAATATTTAATTGATTCGCCAAGTCCGTTTGTGATCGGTGATGATTGCCGGATACGATTTGAAGCGGATGAATTTATTTTGAATGGAATTGATCAGGAACAAATTACACAAATTGTTGGTGAATATTTGAACTTGAAGCCAAAGGACGAAGAAGTAGTATATGCAAAGTTAACTGAAGTGGATAAAAAATTGGGAGCAATGGGATACAATAATATACCTTTTGAGGAGCTAGATGGTTTTTTAGAAAAACATTCAATAGAAGGTCTGCATTATTTCCAAGATAAATTATGGGAAAAAAATAATGGAGGAATTAAGCCAAGAGCAAAATATAAGTTATATAAAGATACAACAGATTGGTTAGGTAATTCTGTCCTTGACGCATATGCGACACAAATTGATTATTTAAAGAAGGTTAAGAAGGTAATTGAAGATCGTTTTAGTGAAGATGATCGATCCGATGCAAGGGCGGTAGTGCCAATATTGGTTGGGTCAATTAGAAACGCCATTTCTTCTAGAGAAAAT
>CAYXVT010000309.1:679-2509 GCA_964468105.1 Uncultured Candidatus Berkiella sp.
GCGTAAATTTAACGAAAACTCTGTTTCAGAGTTACCTCTCAATTTACAAACTGAAGTAAAATTCAATCATATTACGCAGCAATGTATCGCTCACGTTCATATGCATTCAGATGGGGTGGAAATGATTCTTGGCACAGGAAGAGAAGAGGTACGAGAAGTTGGTAAAGAATATGGTTTTGGCTCAAGGGTGGTTTTTTTGCAACATGAATTTGTATCATCTCTTGGGGGTGGTAAAACTATTCGAGGATCAATGTTTCTTCAGGAATATTCGGAGGATGGAAATGACTTTGTACAGCAAGAGATTTTATCAGGAATAGATATTGTGGGAGAACGAGCTAGAAAAGGAATGAGTTGGACGATGGTGATGAATCATGTGAATCCCGATGTCATCATGACATCTTTGCAAGGTATGGTGCGCTGTTTGAGACCACACAAAGATTGATGAGGTAGGTACAAAAACCCCGTCTTGCGACGGGGCTTAATACCACCTACTTGCATCTCCCTCCTAGCTCAGGAGGGAGAAAGAGAGGAAGGTATGTGTTATTTGAGTTCGACAGTGGCGCCGGCTTCGACCAATTTGGCCTTAGCAGCTTCAGCATCTTCTTTTTTGGCACCTTCGAGAACTGCTTTAGGAGCAGCTTCTACGACGGCTTTGGCTTCAACTAAGCCAAGGGCTTGGTTGATTTCGCGGACAGCTTTGATGACAGCAATTTTGTTGGCACCGGCGGCAGTCAACACGACGTCGAATTCGGTTTTCTCTTCGGCGGGGGCGGCGGCAGCGGCAGGGCCAGCGACGGCAGCCACAGCGACAGGAGCAGCGGCGGAAACACCGAATTTGTCCTCGAGGGCCTTAACTAATTCTGCGAGATCGAGAACGGATAGTTTCTCGACTGATTCAATAATTTTGGCAACTTTTTCAGAAACGTCTGCCATAATAGTTCTCCTTTTGTGCGTAGTACGTGGTTCGCAGTACGCGGTTAATATTTTTTATAGACTAATTAGTAATTGGTTGTTTTTTTAATATCAAACATCAAATAACAAATTCACAATTCAAAAGCAAATAAATAATTATTAAAACATTTAGTATTGATTTGATGTTGGTTATTTGTGCTATTTATTATTCTTTTGCTCTCTTATGGCATCAAGGGCACGGACCAAACCGGTGAGATTGCCTTGAAGGACATTGTGGAAGCCTTGGATGGGGGACATAAGTCGGACGACCACCATGGTGAGTAATTCTTGGCGGCCAGGAAGTTTGGCAAGCGCCTCAACTTCTTTAGCAGTCATAACTTTATCTGCAGCTTCACCCTCAGCCATGAGAATACCGACTTTGGTTTTAACGACATCGTGATCTTTGGCAAAGTCGGCCAAGGCTTTGGTGGCGGCGACGGCGTCGTCATAGCCGAACAAGACGGCAGAAGGGCCATTGAGGGCAGCATCGAGATCTTCAGAAAGATCTTTCATGCGGTCTTTAAGAGCGATTTTGACTAAGCGATTTTTTAGGACGTTTAATTCAGCGCCGGAAGCTTTGAGGGCCGCGCGGAATTTAACCTGATCTTTGACATTTAAGCCTTGGTATTCCACCAAAACAATAGTTTTAGATCGAGTGATTTTGTCACTGATTTCTTTCATGAGTTCGACATTTTGTTGACTCGGCATATGACTCCTTGATTGGATAATGACCAATGTCACATATCCAATCACTCTCAGTAATCATTTCCTTGTCGTGTTCAACAACAATAACACTATTACCCAAGTCTCTTAACTTTTTAAGGGCTTGAATAAGTTTTACATTATCCTTTTGATGCAGTCCTATGCTTGGCTCATCCA
>CAYXVT010000309.1:2519-3335 GCA_964468105.1 Uncultured Candidatus Berkiella sp.
TCCTTGTAATACAAAAAACCTCGCCAAAGCGAGGGTATAAACTTCGTACTACGATCTTCGTACTACGGATTTATTTGGCCTCGACCCGGCTTATGTGTGTGCGGGTTGTCTTTGGACAGGGGGTATTGTAGCAGATAAAAAACGAGCCTGCAATTGGAAAGAAAGATGATGATAAGAATAGATGACCAGGCGAAATAGGTCACTGTGTCTTATCAAGACATTCCAATTGCAGGCTAATTACCGATTACTTGCGGAGGTGCAAATATCCCCGGTTGACGCAGAAGTCTTTGTCAGTGATGACCCCGTTCTCATCAGTATTCAGGAGGTTGCGAATGTGGTCAGGGACATCGCCCCAGGGGATTTCCCGGTGATCCTTCAAATATTTCTTGAGTTGATCACGGGTGGTGATGTTGGAGAAGGGTCCAGGAGCTACTTTATCTTTTTCATTGCCGGCGCGATGCAGGCGGTGGCGATAAGTTTGGTAAGCGCTAGTCATGCTTAACTCCTTGTGGGTTGGGAAAGGGTGAATGTGAGGCGCGCGATGCAATCTGGGTGATCTATGACCAGATGGCGACGATGCAAATGCCGGTCGCGATCAGAATGACGCCGGCCAGGATGGGGATGAAAAATTTGGGGTACTTTAGACGAAAGGCATGTTCTTTGGGTGGACTGTGGTAGGAATTTTGGGGGATCATCAGGGTTCCTTCCTTTCGATGAAAAAAGTAGGTGTGATTGTAAACGTGCAATAGAGTGTGTTTTACACCAGGAGAAGTTAGATTGCTAGATGGGAATTTATTGTTATATTGGATCTTGTAG
>CAYXVT010000310.1:0-3326 GCA_964468105.1 Uncultured Candidatus Berkiella sp.
CATAATCGATTGAGTTCAAACAAAGACCATGATTCGATTTGTTGTAAAATAGAGTAAAAGTCTGCCATATTGGGGTTCTAGCCGCTAACCGTCGAAATTTCCGGACGATTTTTGGTCATTTCGCACCATTTAACGCCGTGTAAAATAACTTTGTTTATAATTTTATCAAGATCAATGATTCTCTCATCAGAGAAAATGAAATGCCCCTGAAAATGTATGTGATGCCAAGCTACTGGAGATATTTTCTTCAACATGGCCAATCCCTTTTGATTACCTTCAGCTTCATATTTCTGACGTAATTTTGAGAGTATCGCTGAATTGTAGTGAATGATTGCATTCGCGATAAATCTCCCACATTGATTGCTAATTTCAATTTCACGATCTCCTCGGCCAGATAATTGTTTCTTGCCATAGGCTGTTGCAATGGCGGCTCGTAGTTGATGATACGCTTCGATACGATTTTGTGATCGATGTATATCGCGTTGCAGTTTCCTGTCTTGTAAGTACTTGAGGGTATAAATACTGCGAACCAGTTTATCATATTCAAAAATGGCTTTTCTGGTGCGGTTTGAGGTAGTGTAATTACATAATTTTTTAATCAGAATACTTTGCGATATTTCTTTCAGACCAAGCGCCCTGATAATAGGCTCAATATGTGGCCATTCGTCTTCAATGAGTTGGCGATCGATTTTACCAACCGGCTTAATCAGCCAATCATGATATTGATCCAGTTTATCTCCACAATAAAGATGTTTTCGTTGTGTTTCCAAATTTGTGAAGCGAGGACATAACCTCCCACCAAACCAGTCCATCAATGCAAAGTTGGCCTTATTAATAAGGTGCATGTCGCCCGTAATTGCATCTGGAACAATGCTGCTTGTATTGTTGTACCATATATCAAAAGCAAAGTAGCTTTCATGTTCATGCGCACCAATGAGCTCGGTTTGCAAAGGAATATGATTGACCAGCATGGTGTATGCAACAACCCCTTTGCCTTTTTTAAAATATTTTTTGGAACGTCTGGCCTTGAGTGTGTGGTTTTCAACTTCATATTTTTGTCCATCAACACCTCCATAGAGAATAGCCATATCCAGAGAGTAATCAGGAAAAATAGGCATTTTTGCAATATCATCCCCAATCATATCATTGCCTTTCTTTAATGTTTGCAATCGCACACGGGATTGATAAACATCCAGCAGGCTGTCGTAGGGTATATCTGAAATTTCTGCCATATTCAGATTGCCGTTATTTAATGCTTGCGCGATAATGACCGCGATAAGGCTGTTCTCATCTGCAAGTAATTTGGCATATCGTGGTTGTATGTGGGTAAAAACAGATAAATAACGGCACCGTTCATTAACAAATCGAAGTACATCCGTGATATCGCACAGCGGCAATTGCTCATAGAAGCGATATTGCCTTTCTTCATCCCCATCTGTCCTAGATTTTTTCATGTGAAGGGTTTGCGTTTTTTCATCATAATACAGGTGCTTGAGTTTACCCTGAATAAAATCGCTGTTGAATCTTATCCATTCTGTGCTCAGTTCTGCAATACGCTCATCCAGCAACGCTTTAATTGGCTTTCTCAAAGCGGGGATATCCAGTGGTTTGGTCAATGCGCCCTTTTCATTCGCAGCATTGAGTTCTTGCTGCAATGAACGATAATGAATACTGTCTGCCAGGTAGAGCTCTCCTGCGTTAAGCCGTTTCTTTAGTTGACGGTAGATCCAAAATTCATACCGATCACCATGAAATTTTTGTTTGCCCTTGGCGTTTGTGTCAAACAAGTATGTTTGCAAGCGTTTTGGCCTGGTTTTTTCGGGACTATCGGTAACAGAAAACTTTTGAAGGGTTTTGTCTGCATCAAATATGCTTTTAAGCCATGTAATGGCAGAAAGCCAATGGCTGTTAGGTATTGAACTTGAAAAATCAATAGCCATCATTAATGGACGCAACTGCAATTTATAACGATGAAAGTGCTTGTCGATCATTTTCCATTGAAAATCGATTGGTTGTAGTTCCTTCTCATTCTCATTTAATACCTTTTTACGCAAATCCTCTTCAGGTATGATTGCAAATGCTTCTTTGCGTACCTCGCCAAAGTTAGTCTCATCCGATAATTCCTGCTTGACATACAACCGCGCGAGTTTCTTCATGTCAGCCAGCTCTGATTGTTTGCTAATGGCGTATTCAGACCAGGCTTCTCGTGTGTGTTCCTTGAGTTCGCTCTCAAACTGCTTGAGCGAGACGCAAAATGCATCCATTAAATTATTATTGAGATGAAGATAGCGTTGCTGGATATAGCAAAGTAGATACAGATATGTTTGCTCAGATTTTAATTTTTTGCGCAAGTCATAAACAGTATAGTAATCCACAAGGCTTGCGTAATACTGAATATTTTGATGAGAGAGATTGAGCTTGGGAAGTATCGCCATGGCGAGCTGATACAATGGTTTTATTGCAATCATTTTCTCGCGTTCGACACTGATCATACGCGCCTTAAAGTCCTTTGTATCCTGTTTTAGGTTGGCTAATCCAGACAATGTTTCTGTCTTTTCTTCAAAGAGAAGTGTCTGCAGGGAAGACTTGTTGGCTTCCGTCAGCGATTCGCGAAGAATGGATCCAAATCGTGTACGCTCGGTATTCAATGCCTTGCTGACGATAGTCTGCAGTGTTGTATACTTCGGGCGCATGATCTTTTGTTCCCGCAAAAAACTTAGCAATTCCATGACAATAAATTGAGGGGTGACATCTCTGCGCAAGATTTGCTCTGCTTGTTTGAGTAACAATGGTTCAAATTCTTTCGACCATAGCCGATAATTAAAATGCAAAGCAATGGCATGGCATTGTGCATAATATTGATGTTTGGTGATAGGTTCCGGGTGAAAAAAAGAATCAGGAAAATATTCCTGCATGACAAAATTAATATCCTCCAGCACCTCTTCCCAATGAAAAGGAAAGAACATGTGCTTGGCTTTAAAATAGCTAATCTGGATTGCGCAATGAACTTGAGCCGATAATGCGTCACGATCGCGCATCAATGCTTGTTCTTCGCAGGTGAGATTAAGGTAGTTCAATCGTTGTTCATCATCAAAATCGGGGATCTCGTATAAAGCAGCTTGTTCTGCTTCAGATAGAATGGTTAGTCTTTCGTTGCTTGCGCGCATAAAGCCTTACATTTTAGTTGTGATATAACGACCGTTATTATAGCGTCAGAATAATTAATTGAAATACATTGAAAGTAGATGCTATTTTGTATTATTTTAATTGCTAACTCACCTTACGCACCAAGCCTTGCTAGACAGCAAAAATTAAGTACACTCTGT
>CAYXVT010000311.1:0-3317 GCA_964468105.1 Uncultured Candidatus Berkiella sp.
AAACAAGTGGCCGCGAGCCAGCTTAACAGCGAGCTCTTCAGCGGGTTGTTTGTCCAGAATAACCAGGGCTTTTCTCTTGGCGCGGTGGGTAGCCAGCTGAACGCTCAAGCGGCCACGTACCAAAAACTCTCGCAAGTTCTAAACAGCAAGCTGGCCAACTTGGATGCACAGATCAACCAAAAACAAACAGCGATCACCTCGTATACCAAAAACCAAACTTCCTACCAAAACCAGGCAGCTGCCGCTACCAGCCAAGCTAAGTACTGGCTCAATCAAGTAGCTATCAAAAAATCCCAACGAAAGAGTTCCAGCTACGAACAACAAAATTATCAAAGTTATTCTACGCAAGCCGCCAACGCCTCTTCGAATGCGCAGTATTACCAGAACCTCATTAATCAGGCGAATAACGACATCGCAAATTTGAGGAACCAAAAAACCCAAGCTCAAACTGAAGTAAGTACTGCCTCGGCCGAAAAAGCGCGTCTCGAGCGGCTCAAGACATTTGGTGATCAAGAAGTGCAACGCAAAAAAACACTGCTGAAGACACTGAATGATACTATTTCTTCGCTCACCACCCAGCTTACTGCTAAGACCGCAACGATCGCCGCACTCCAGCCGCAGATTGCGCCGTTCCAGACCAAAGTCCAAGCCCTGCAGCAAGCCAAAACCTATCAAGACGACCTGAATTTTAGTGCGTCATACATTGATGGGGTTAAACAGCGCTATGGTTTTACAACGCTCAGCTATACGAATATGGCCGAGACACAGCGGTTGATTACTGAAGAATTGCAGCTCGAAAAAGGGTGGGATACTACGACGCAGGTGGGGGCGACTGGAGATGCTCGTAAAGCTGTTTCTGATCAAATTGAGTATGCAAAAACCCATCCAGGAACAGTATTAGCAGGCGCTGGTTTTGCACTAGTGTACATTGGCGGGAATGTCGTGTGTAACGCATATTCGTTTGGAACGTGTACTGCAGTGATTCAAGCTGCTAACTCGGTATTACTTACGTATGTTGTATATGACACTGCTAACAACTCATCTGTTGCTCTTAGCAATAAAGATTTGTTTGGCAATGAAGTGAGTGATGCGGAGTGGGGGAAAGCAGTAGGTTCGCTTGCACTTAATGCGGGGATTACTGTTGTGTCAGCGGCGTCACTTAAACTAACTATGGAAGCGGCCAAAGGAGTGATAGAATCAAAGAGGCTTATCAACATGCTCATTTATGGTACTAAATTAGAGAGCTCATTGGCGCAAGTAGAGATTGAGAGCACGATTAATGCCGCCATGAAACTTAAATTACCGACCGGCGATATCGTTGATCTGTCAAAATTAGTGGGGTATAAAAGTGGGATGAAGGTGTGGAGTGAGAATTCAAACCTCACTGCTGAAAAAAATCTTCTTAAACACTGGAATGATCATAAAAATGAGTTTACTCAGTTCAAGAGTATTGAGGAGTATGCCCAAGCGGCTTGGAAATTTTTACAGAATCCTCCAGATGGAGCCATGATTAAATTTAGACCAGACGGTGATAAAGTAGTGATGAATATTAAAAACGGATGGTTTGGGGTCTTAAACCCTGGTGGTTCACCTAGAACATTATTTGTTTCTAATCCTGAAGCCTTTGGGTATAAATCCTATCTAGATTATTTTAACGCTCAATAATATGGATTTTAGTTTTAATTGTCGAATTTGTGGATTAAAACAATTAGATAAAGTTTGGGGTGACGATGGGAAAAATCCGTCTTGGTTAATATGCGACTGTTGTGGAACTGAGTTTGGTACATTAGATTGTTTACCTGAAGCCGCACGCCTAAACCGAGCAAAATGGCTCGCTAAACTTACTTGGTTTGACGAGTCACAGAAACCAAAAGATTGGAATTTACAAGAGCAATTGCAGCAGATTGATCCGAAGTATCGATAGTATTTTGCGCTAATTTTGATGTCGAGTGACTGGTGTTCCTGGTCGTTGTGCGCATAGCAATTTAATATTTAGAGCATGTTATGCATTGTTTGGTTTGTGGTAATTATGTTGGCCGAAAATCAAAACCGTGTTCACGGTGTGGTGCTTTACCTGTGGCCACTCTCGCTTTTAGCACCGATAATCCCCGTAAATATATAGCCCATAGTTTACGAGTTAAATCACGCAGACGTTTGTATTTTGGATGTGCGCTCATTATTTTAGGTTGTGTTTTACTTATGTTGGAACGTAATTACATCGTAAACTTGATTAAAGGGCCAACGTTGGTAGATGGAAAAATGTTAGAAACAGAATTGACGAGTGGAAAAATAAAAAATGTTAGTGTTAATTTAAAATTACCGCCTGGGTCGGTGTTCCGCACAGGTTATGGGCTTCTTATTGATGAAGCTGGTAAAAAAGGTGGCGCTAGTTCTACTAACCAACTTCCTGATGCTGAGTACTATATTACACCGATAGGAGAGCACCTGCTTGTTCTCCAAGGGGTCCCAAATCAAAGACCGCGCGGAAATTTTTTGGGAGTCATATTACCTCTCGCGCCAGAGTCATATCAAAATATTTTTGATCGTTTCAGTGATAATGGTAATGAAAATTTGGTTAGTTCGAGAATACTTAAGTACCAATTGGCGAACAAAGACATAACTGACCTTGTTGACTATCGGATTTTTTTGGCCGGTGTAGCTTTGGTCGGGTTGGGAATGGTGGTTGTAATAAGGCGGTTGCGAGATCTAGACGATAAAAAAAATTATATCTATAGCGTGATTCCGCTACTCGGGTATTTTGATATTGATGATGTCTCTGAAGATTTTGTTGCCTCGTGTCAAATGGGTAGTGAACGGATTGGGATATGTAAAATGAGCAAAAAATACATTTACCAGGAAAACTTCTTTTTTCTTGAGATATTTCCAATCTCTCAGTTGTATTGGGGATATAAAGTTGTTCAGAGACATGTGAGTATTCTGCCATTCGTAAAGATATATACGGCGAAACTATATTTTAAGCCGAATAAAAAAATTGAAATTTACGCTTCAGAAAAAAATGTTGATCATTGTTTGAAGACACTAGCCTCCCTGAATCCACAAGCAAAATTTGGATATAATAAAAATATCTGGCAGATCCTGTCTAGGTAATACACCCTACCACTTCCCCCCAACAAATGTTAAGCTGACATTACATTTTAATCCGCCAGAGGCGGACGCGGGTTCTATTCCCCGAAGTTTACTGCGAATATTCCACTTGATACCCCGTCAGCTTGTTGCGGGGTAGTTCATTCACATTCTCTTGTTTCATGAAAACTATTCTTATTGTTATAGGCCTTGCCATTCTTGGTAGTGGGCTG
>CAYXVT010000312.1:0-3287 GCA_964468105.1 Uncultured Candidatus Berkiella sp.
CATTGCTTGATCGCCATGGGCATTATTCAAAATTATTGAAGTAGAAAGCCAATTGAAGTGGCGGATGAATATTAAAATTATTGAAGTTTGATTTGTTCGAAATTATTAAAGATTTATTTTAACAATTTGATAAAAATTCTGCATCGGCTGGACATTGGCGAGTCCAAGTGGCTGTAACCCACCCGTTTCGACTGTGGCGGTTCAACTCCGTCCCGATGCACTCAATGTACAGTGAGCAAGTGTGGTCATTTATGCGGATTGCTGAAAACGATCAGAACTCAGTTCGATTCTGAGACTGTACACTTCAAATAATTTTTTAAAAATTATTTGAACCATACTTATTTAAAGTATGATTTATAATGAAGAAAAAATACTCAGTTTAAGGTCAGAGGGAAAATCATACAAAGAAATTTGTAGTTTACTTGGTTGTTCCAAAGGAACAGTCTCTTATTACTGTGGAAAAGACCAAAAGGGAAAAACTCGTGAAAGACAAAGAAAATCTAGAAAAGAAAATGCTCTCATTAGAAAAATTGATAGCTTTAAACATCCAAACGCAAAGAAACGCAATCGAAGAAAGACAGAAATAATTTCTAATCCTAATCAATGTCTTCGTTGGAAATCCGATGACTTCCAACGAAGACATTGTAGCAAATATGGAGAACGAAATATCATTTTTAATTATCATGATATTTTAGAAATCTATGGGGAAAAAACTAAATGTTATTTGACAGGAAAAGAAATTGATCTTAAGCAACCAAGAACTTACAGTTTTGATCATATTGTGCCTGCAACTAGAGGAGGAGATAACAGCTTCAAAAATTTAGGGATATGCACAAAAGAAGTGAATTTTGCTAAAAGTGATTTATTGGTTGATGAATTTTTACAATTGTGCAAGGAGGTGTTAGAATACAACGGATTTGAAGTTAAACGGAAGTGAACCGAAGTGGTTTAGGAACTCGCTTGGAAAGCGGGCAGGCGTAAAGCTTTGCAGGTTCGACACCTGTCGCTTCCGCTAAAAATGGTCTTGTACGCAAATTTGGCAAAGCGACAAATTTCAAAAATTTGTGATTTTGTCGGTTCGAATCCGACCAAGACTACTGTTAAAATGCCCGAGTGGTGAAACTAGGCAGACACGTATCGTTTAGGCCGATATACCGTAAGGTGTGCAGGTTCGATTCCTGTCTCGGGTACTACTATGATCAATCTTAAAGTCAAAGGAAAAGTTTATAACCTAAATTGGTTTAATTTTTGTTTAACTACCGATTTATCACTTTGGATTTTTGGCGAACAAACTCCACATGATACTTTATTTTCCAGACATGGGATTGAATGGAAGGATATTTTAATTAGTGGATGCTCTTACAAAGATGGAAGGGTGCTTTTTAGGAGTTCTCCGGGATTGGATCGTAATGAAATTACTCTTCAGGAAAATATTGATTTGATGGCTGAAATTAAAGTAACATTAATTCTGCACTGTAACACTACTAATGTTACAGTGCGATAACTAGGTTGAAAGTCCAAGTGGCGTAACGGTAGCCGCAACAGCTTGAGGTGCTGTCGTTCGAAAGGACGTGGAGGTTCGATTCCTCTCTTGGACACTTGTGATAGTAAGTTATGATACGAGACCGATCATACACTAGAAATAGTAACCGTTGGGAAATGGCCCCAATTATCACAAATTTTGGAAAATTAATTGACGAGGAGTCAACACGGTCTGCTAAGCCGCTGGTCTGGGAAACTGGATGTGATTCGAATTCACAATTTTCCGCTTTATATTGAAAAAATTTATGGTACAATATGGCTCTGTACGCAAAAAGGCAAAGCGACAAATTTTAAAAATTTGTGATTTTGTCGGTTCGATTCCGACCGGAGCCACTTTATGACAGAAAAAATGACATTCAATGAACTGGTTTTATTCTGTGCTGAGCACCATGATCTTTTGGTTGAATTTGATCGGTTACAGGGAACGCATTTATCAACTTTTGATAAGAGAAAGCCCATTGAGCAGATGATTGATGAGGCAACTGGTCGTGATGAAGATGCAATGAGGAAATTTGTAGACTTCGTTTATGAGTTTGTGTGGTTGAGAGTTCCGAGGGAAAATAAATGAAAGTTTTACTTCTTGATGTTGATGGAGTTTTAAACACTGCATCTTTGATTGAATCTGATGGGATCCATGCCGTTGGCGAAGAATTTATTCAGAGGCTTGACAAGATTGTGGGTAAAACTGGGACAGAGGTGGTTTTATCTTCTACGTGGCGTTTATATCCTACGGCGAAAAATGTTTTAGAAGAGAAATTGAAAGCAAAAAACATTTTTCTATTAGACTCAACGATAGAAATAAGAAAGAAATTATCAGCCCGAGTATCAAGATCAGAAGAAATTGCTGAGTGGTTAACGAGACATCCTGAGGTAAGGGAGTTCGCTATTGTTGATGATAATGACGATGCTGGTGAATTCTTTCCATCAAGTTTCTTTCAGACGACTTTTCAGGAAGGGTTGACAGAGGAAATAGCAGAGCGAATCACGCGACATTTAAATCACATCTTTTAGATGTGTGGATTGAAATAAATATTGAAGAAAAATTATAAATGGCTCTGTACGCAATTTAGGCAAAGCGGCAAATTTCAAAAATTTGTGATTTTGTCGGTTCGATCCCGACCAGAGCTACTCTGGAAGATTAATTGACGAGGTGTCAACATTGTTTCGAAAACAATTGGGTCAATAAAATGACTGGGGATCATTTCCTCAATCTTCCGCTAAGTCGTAATACGGAAAGTAAACTGATCGGGGTGTCAGCACCGTTTTGAAAACGGTTGGGTCAATAAAATGACTGGGAATCGTTCTCTCTGCTTTCCGCTAGGAAATTCAAATGAGCACCAACAACATTTTGTATCTGCTTCTATTTCTGCTACAATTGGGGATTGCTCTCAGTGAGACTTTTTGGGAGAAAAATTGGGCGAAGGCAATTTACTGGTTTTCAGCCACAGCAATCACTTTTGCAATTTGGAAGATGAAATAATTCAATGATCAAAACACATCTTAAAGTACGTGACGGACCTTTCGGTTTAATTACCGGAGGTTCCTCATGGACATTTGTAAGATTTGGGTTTCGCAAAAAACCTTAAATCGTGCTGGACAAATTCCAGTAATGATGGCAGAATTGGAGAAATTGCCACCAATTGAGTTGATTGAAACAGAAGATGGTGAAATTCAAGTTGAAGATGGGCATCATCGTTTGATGTCTATTCACCTTTCTGGAAAAACAACTCTTGAAGATTGGCAAT
>CAYXVT010000313.1:0-2591 GCA_964468105.1 Uncultured Candidatus Berkiella sp.
CATAAAACACAGGAACTTTATATGGGATATATTACTATGAATCAGAAAGAATTGGAACAGGCAAAGATTTTTTTTCAGATTAAATCGGGAATAATAACTAGAACTGAAGTATCTAAGAGGTTGGGATTTAGCTACCGCTGGTCAAGTAAAAAGTATAAAAGATATCTGGAACAAGATGATTTTGGGTTAATTCACCGAAGTCGTGGCAGAACGAGCGAGAAGCGCTGGAACCACTAAGAAATTGCCTTATTGATTGAGTTACTGCGTAGCGATTGGTATGGGTTTGGACCGACATTTGCAGCAGAAAAATTAGAGGAATTACATGGTATCAAGGTTAGCAAAGAAACAGTGAGAAAGGCTATGATTGAAGCTGGCTTGTGGCATGCTAAGGTCAAGAGAGTAAAACACAGGCAGCGTCGCGACAGAAAGCTCATGTTGGGTATTATGGTGCAGCTTGATGGCTCACCGCATGATTGGTTTGAAGGTCGTGCCGGTCGATGCACATTGCTGGTATTTATAGATGATGCAACAAGTAAGATTTTGTGGCTTGAATTCGTTGAATCAGAGTCAACAGAGGCTCTTATGCGTGCAACGAAGAATTACATCGAAACGTGTGGCATCCCACAATCATTTTACACAGATCATGGCGGTGCGTTCCATGTCAATTTGAACAACAAAGAAGGTGATAAAAAGACTCAGTGGGAGCGTGCTTGTGAGGAGCTTGACATAAAAGTAATTCATGCGCACAGTCCCCAGGCTAAAGGTCGAGTTGAGCGGTGCAATCAAACTATGCAAGATCGTCTCATCAAAGAAATGAGACTTGCAGGAATATCTTCAATAGAAGCCGCTAACAGATTTTTAAGAACAAGTGATTTTATTAGGCAACACAACATTCAGCGCTCAAAAAATCCAGCACAACAAGGCGATGCTCATAGAAGTCATGAGTTTTTTGATTTGAGCAATGTATTCACAATAAAGGAGCCTCGAATTTTGACCAATGATTTCACCATCACATTCAACAAGCGCACCTTTCAGTTACAGGCACAACAAAAGACCCTTATACGGCCAAAAAATAATATTACTGTCAAAATTCATCTTGATGGCACAATCAAGTTATGGATTCGCAAAACAGAACTTTCTTTTTGTGAGCTTGTTGATAGGCCTGTTAAACATGCTGTTGAAAAGCAAGTCTCCCAAAATTTACCGCGAAAACCAAGCCTTAAAAGCATGATTTTCAACGGCGGGCACCCGAGTAGGGTGAAGCCGGCCACGCCGGCCGTGAAGGCGTCATGAAAATAGGAACTTTTTATCTTGCTAGGAATAGGAACTTTTCACGTTGCTTTGACAGATACCACCTGTGCCATTTTATTTTATTAGGCACGGCCAAACAGATTGGAATCAACAATGTCGAGTTATGGGGCAGACTGATATCCCCTTAAACGAAGTTGGCATACAACAAGCCCATGCAATTGCCCAAAACATCGCATATCTTGAAGTATCAAAAATTGTCGCAAGTCCATTGCAGAGAGCGCGGCAAACAGCCAGAATTATAGGCGAAAAACTGAATTCTACTATTACGCACCACGATGGGCTTAAGGAGTTGTATGGAGGTAGCTGGGAGGGACAGGTCAAAGGAGAATGGTTCACTCATTGGGAAAATGGTGATGACCTGGAAGGTATTGAATCGTGGCGAGATTTTGAGTTACGTGTTGCTACAGGACTTAAAATGATATTAGAAAGATATGTTGGAGAAAAACCTATTTTGATTATTGCGCATGGTGGTGTATATCGAGTATTGCTGCTCCTTTTTAATATCAAAAGATGCTGCTAAAAGGGCAGAAAATTGTGGTTTATATTTTTTCAGCCCGCCTGAAGTAGATACTAACTGGCGCATGTGAATATCTTGTTTGAGTAAGAAGTTTTGATTACACGCAGTGCTCTCTTCAAAAGTTCTAAAGAGCTTTGTGATACTTCCAGCAGCTTTGTATATGATCATTTACCATGCCAATGGCTTGCATATACGCATATATAATAGTAGATCCTACAAACGACATGCCCCTTTTTTTTAAATCTTTTGAGATAATATCACTAATACTATTTTTTGTTGGAATATCCTGTAGTGATAGAGGAGCATTTAGTATGATTTTATTATCTACAAAGCCCCACAAGTAATGGTTAAAAGAGCCAAATTCTTTTTGTATAGCTAAAAATATTTGTGCATTTTTGCGCGTTGAATAAATTTTTAAGCGATTACGAATAATATCTGGATTTGTGCATAAAACTTCAAGTTCTGTATCAGACATCGTGGCGACTTTAGTAGCATCAAAATTATAAAATGCTTTTTTATAACCGGTGCGGCGCTTTAAAATAGTTTCCCAGGTTAACCCTGCTTGTGCGCCTTCAAGGATAAGCATTTCAAATAAATAGCGATTGTCATGGGACGGCACACCCCATTCTGTATCATGATATGCAGCATACAATTCTTGACCTGGTTTATTACCAAAACAACGTATCATTAAATTAACCTTTTATTTTTAAGTAAGGTAATAATATCTTCAAGCGGTGCGTTAATGTGATAAATCATGAGCTCC
>CAYXVT010000313.1:2601-3285 GCA_964468105.1 Uncultured Candidatus Berkiella sp.
TATGATTTTTAGAAGTTATCGAAGGATCGGCTGAAGGATCGGCTGTATGAGTAATGCGTGCGTATCTATCAAATTTAAGATGTAATGCAGATTGTAATCCCATTAATGTGGGTGACTTACATCCTGAAATTAATGCTTGGTGAAATTGATAATTTTGTGGCATCCACTCACTAACATCTTTATCTTTTTTGCGTTCTATTTTCTCTAATTTTGCCAGTTCAATCTGTATTCTCTTTTCCCATTCTTTATCACCTAATTCAAAAGAAAGCGTTAAAAGAGAAATTTCTAAAAAAGTAAGGGCTGCATAAATATCACGGATATCTGCTTCTGATATAATGGCAACACGGAAGCCTTTGTTGTCTTCAAACGTAACAAGGCCTGTTGGTAGCAATTGCGAAAGTGAACCTGCTACATTTTAGTAGACACAGCAAATTCGAGATATACTAGAAAATATATATCGAAGGAATAAGAAGATGGCTCAAAGGGTATACGACAGGGAGTTTAAGATTAACGCTGTTAATCTGTATAAAAATGGTAAGAAAGCATTCGAAGTATGCAGAGACTTAAATATCCCAAGTGCTACATTTCATTACTGGATCGATCAATTTAAGACCGAAGGAGATAAGTGCCTCAAAGGATCTGGTGTTCCTAAGGCGTCACAGGAGGAGCTGGTAAGGCTCAGAA
>CAYXVT010000314.1:0-2836 GCA_964468105.1 Uncultured Candidatus Berkiella sp.
AAAAAAGCCCCTTTCGGAAAATAGCCAGGCTCCATTTGACACCTGGATTTAATATGGGGATAATCCGGGCCTTAATGCGCCCGTAGCTCAGTTGGATAGAGTATCTGGCTTCGAACCAGGTGGTCGGGAGTTCGAGTCTCTCCGGGCGCACCACTAGATTTTGTTAGTTCGCCTTCGGCGAACGTTACAAAATCTTGTGCCGCGCCGACGTGTCTCCCGAAGCGTCTTAGCGTAGGTGAGAAGCCTCTTAGGCGTAGGCGGGCTCTTATGCCATCCGCTTTCGCACTTTGTGCTACAGCGCGACAAGCGCCAAAGCTCTTAACTTAGACAAACCAATGGAAGTTTCTCAACTACCTTGGCTCCCTTGTTAATCTTCACTCATTTTCTGCAAAAATAAATTCTCGCCAAATAATCATATTCAAACACTCCCTTGTTCTGAATGTCATCAACAATCCTTTGATCCATCTGCGCATAGACTGCTTCATTGAGATTTAATCCAGCGATGGTTGGTGAAGTTCGAAATGAATTAATGGGTATATGTTTAGATTGCAAATCGAACTGTAATCTATTCTGATAGAGACTTACGCTACAATTTGAATAATTTTTAAGAAGTGATTTATTTTCTATATGCTTTTCACAAAAAATAGATGTAAAACCTTTGGTGGGTACTCTTGCATCAATTTGATTCCCCAATGCCCAGAGACCTTTACTTGAGTCTTCATCGACTATCCCTAGTGCTAAAAAACCGCTAGGCTTCAGGATACGATGGAGCTCTTTCAGTGCTTTATGGGGATCTTTCGCATGGTAAATAACGAAATGAGCGATGATGACATCAAAAGAATTTGAAGAATATTTTTCTAAATGATCGATATCTGTTAAATCATATTTAATTTTGATCGTGTCTTTTGCATTAGTAAATTTACTAATATGCTTTTCGCAATCATTTAGCATGCCTTGAGAAATATCAGTCAATGTAAGGTTAGCTTTGGTTAAGTTTGTTTTTGTTAAAACATGTTCCCAGAACTCACATGTACCTGAACCGAGTTCTAGTATTTTTTTATCATTTAAAGAATATATTTGGTGATGTTCTTGAGCTGCCCATTCAAGTAATGGAGGTTTATTACCATATTTGAAAACTTCTAAACGGCGCTGATAATTGCTGGAATTATTGTATTGATCCCGCTTAAGATATTCTTTATCGCTGACCATTGATTGTGATACAGATACTTTATTAGCTATGGAAGTTTGCGCTAAAGCTAATAAACAAACACTGAAAAATATCTTCTTCACGGTGTTATGCTTCATAAATTTCCTAGGCATATTTGAAATGATATTTTCGATTATAAACTAATACCAACCAAAAAATACCTACCCACCCTGAAAAATAGATCTTACTAAATTTTACCTCGTTTAACATAATGCCAAGCAAGCGATATTAAAAATAATACCACAAATGCCCCAAAAAGAATTTGAGCAATTGAACCAAAAACTTGAGCGATACCAAAAAAACCTAATAGCATTGAGATTAAAGCTAAAAATAAAATTAGTAGCGCTACAAAATATAATTTCTTATTTCCAAAATATATCATCATAGTGTATTGTCTGCCATTATTAAGACTACTCGCCTAGAATCAACAGTTTTAACTATATATTCAGAAGAAACAAGAATGCTTCTCCTGAATATATTTAAAAAAAATTATTTAGCAATATTTCCTGATTTAGCATCAACCTTCAAAGACAATTTACTTCCTTTATCATCTATAACTTTTACATCATAGTGATTTCCTAAAATTTCTGTATTGATTTCTTCTATATTTTTATAACCCGCATCCTGAACCTTTTTGGCAATATCAATGGCTGTCATACCTTCCATATCATCTTTAGGTTTAATCATTTCCCCAGTCTGAGGATTGATCTGAATCTCAATATTCTTTCCTTGGGCATTGACTACTTTTGCCTTAAATGTGCCTTTATCCTTGGAAAATTCTATCTTTTTTACAATGACGTAGCCTTTATCCTTTAAATCATCTAATACCTTTACCATTTGTCCTGGTTGACTTTTAGCATCTTCTGCAAATGTCAATGGAGCGGTGAAAGCCAAAATTGATCCAAGGCATATTGAAACTAATGTTGAATTTTTCATAGATCTTATCCTTAATGGTGATTGTTCTGTATAAAATAACTTTTCAAAAAAGTATATTCCCTTTATACAATAGCACTTTGAGATGAAAATGACTGGTATTTATACACCAAAGTAGCTCTTTTTCTATCTGCTGAAATGAATTTAAGCTTTGCGCGTTGTTAAAAACAGCTATTTGTTAAAACGAATGTCTTCATGGTCTATTGTTTAAGTTGGCTACAAATATTTGTACTGAATAAATGTCCAACGTGTTTTTTAATAATTCAGCAGGAGATAAATCATGGCACAATCACATCCATATAATGTTGTTAAAACCAAAGATGAAGTTGTTGGCGTAAAGGTAATGAATCGCGCAGATGAAGACTTAGGTAAAATTTGTGAGGTTATGCTCGACAAAACCAATGGAAGGGTTGCCTACATAGTTCTAGAAAGCGGAACCTTTCTAGGCATGGGGGGGAAATTATTTGCACTTCCTTGGAATGCTGTTAATTACGACACAAATAAGGAATGTTTTCGAATAGATCTTGATAAAGATAGACTTAAAAATGCTCCTGGTTTTGATAAAGATCATTGGCCTGACATGGCTGATAGGACATGGGGTACAAGCGTTTCAACGTATTATAAAACAAGACCTTATTGGGAATAATTGAGTTTTGTTAAAAAGGGGTTCAGCTGACTGAGCTTCGCCCCTTTTAC
>CAYXVT010000314.1:2846-3273 GCA_964468105.1 Uncultured Candidatus Berkiella sp.
TGCTAATGCCCGTATTTTGAGTCAAGAAGATTTTGTTGGAAAAAGTAAAGTCACAACCGCTCTTGCACCCCAGTGTCGTGGACCTGTATCAGGATAATCAGCCCAGTACCGCGGACCTGCGCCCAAGCTAACAGGTAATTTGCCAAATTTAACCAATTTTGAAACGACAAAATTAAATGGTAAAGCGAGTTCACCTTGATTCCAATAATAGGTGGATTCTGCGTTTAGAGAGTATGTCCAAGCTGATTTATTGGTATAAGAAAGAAAAGGTTGAACATACATTTGGTTCATCGATGTTCTATCGTCATTTCCTGCAAATGACCACAATTGATTTGCTAACACGCCATAAGTCCAACCTGCGCTCATTTTTAAAATGACTACAGTTGGTCCTATTGCCCACTTGCCCATTCCTAATAGTTCTTGAGTT
>CAYXVT010000315.1:0-3226 GCA_964468105.1 Uncultured Candidatus Berkiella sp.
CCTTTTCTTTTTTCTCAAAATTAAGGTTGTTGCACTTCTTTCTAGAATTCAAGGGACGGACTAACTAGATACGCTACATTTCAGGTTGAAGAGATAACTGATGCTCTTTTATCCAGTCAAGGTATATGCTGTTTCTTGATACTATTGATTCAGATGGGCTCTCCCAATACGCTTGGGTTACATCACTCTGAAAAGGAATTTGGGATACTTAACCAAAGGACAAATCCTTTCCCTCCGTCCTGTCATTCCCAAACAAATCGTTCGTGAATACACTTATGTTTATGGTACCATTTGTCCTTTTGGTGGAGCCTCCTGTTACCTTATTTTGCCGGCTATGAATGGGAAGTGCATGACATTCTTTCTTAATGAGCTCTATCAACGATTCTGTGATTTATTTTTTGCTTATGATCTATAATGGCAGTCCTTGTCCTAGTGAAGGAGCATTAACCCTATCTGAGCACATGAAGGTTGTCTCTTTGCCTTCCTGTAGCCCAGAACTTAATCCTCAAGAAAACAATTGGAACGATATGCGGGAAGAGTTTTTTAAAAATACTGTATTTAACTCTATGCATGCTGTTGAAACTCAGCTAGTTCTAACCTGTAATTTTTATAAATTAAATCCTGACATCATCGTTCTTTAGATAAGTGTTTCAAATGAAATAAGATCCCCTTCTTTTACTCCAAGCTCTGCAGCAGAGTTGGGAGATTTTATTTTTCCTAATTCTGCCATAGATTCCATAGAAGAACTACTTGAGAAAAACACCCATGTTCCATCTGGTTGAGTTTTCCACTTCACAGCATATGTCGCATCTAATTTATACTCCCCGTTATGAAAAATACTAATTTTTTGGCCCACTTTAAAATTTGAAAAATCTAAGTTGTCAAATTTAATTTTGATTAATCCAAAATTATCGCAATAGACAATAGTCCCTGATGGGATATAGAACTCACAAAGGTCTGCTTCAGAAGCCTTCCTTCCTAACTCGTCTAATGGAACTCCTGAAACAATTTTAGCTAAAGTTGGAGCCCCTACTTGCTTTCCACCAAATGATTTAGAATTTTTATCTTGAGTTATGTTATTTTTATAAAGATATTTTAAACCAAAGTCTTTTATCATCCAGTTAAAATATCCCACATTATCACCAACAAACCTGATGCCATGGTTTGTTTCTCCAAAAATTCTGTAATCGCCATTTAATTGTTTGGTAGGGTTAACAACGCATAAAAAAACAGAACCTGACGGGTACAAATCTGCTAAAGTTCTTATTGAAAAAGAAGCACCTTCAATACTAAACTCTTTCACGGCAACCAGGGGAGCTATTTTAAATTCATTTATTCCTAATTTATCTAACTCTCCACTAATAGTTTGGTGCAATTCATTAAATGCAATATCAACACAATCAGTGAAAATTACAATATTTTTATTCATCTACATTAACCCTTTCCAGAAAATTGCAGCTAAAGAAGAAAAGTATGCTCATATCCAACGAGTTATTGAGTATATCACAAGCAATAGTGGTCTCAAAGGTATTTTTTAAGATTGTGCGAGTTCAATACATATGAGACTCAGGCGGCCTTTCGATAGGTATCTTGAATATACGGCACATCCTTCCTGAATGTGCCAGAGAGTTTTCAAGTAACCATACGCGTCAAGTTAAGGAATTTGAGTTATATGAGGAAAGACATCTTTTAAACGATTTTTAATTTTTTTAATGTGATATATCAAAACAAATTAGCCGTGTTCTAACTAGAATAGTTAATTTAAAAAGAATCACACTACCCGTCATTTTTCTAAAAAATAACATTTTGAGCTCTTTCCAGGAGGTTGAGGATCGTTTTTATGGCATCAGCTAGAGACTTGGCGAGGAAGAATTGAAAGTTAATCAAGTCTTGTTTAAAGACCTAATAAAGAGGTTAGCTTAAGGTTTTTTTCCAAGGAATTGAATTCTCTTATCCCATCAAATAAGCAATCAGCAAGCCAAAACCGAGAACAATCAAAAGAGAAACAAGACATTCCGATCGTTTCATATGTGTATTTTCCCGCTTAAATCCTGAAGTTTTGAGCTTCCTGAACAGCTTCTTTATGGACCAACGCTCACGATATTTATCGATGATTTACTTGGCTTTCAAATCTTGATTGCTCATGACAATGACAAGATCTGTCGCTTCGCTCCGTGTTCCCGCAAAATAGACAATGCCACTATACATTTCCTTTTCAACAATTCTGCTTTGTCCCTCTTGGAGATGGTGAAAGAGTTGCTTTGCCTGGATAGGATGATCATGGCCCCAAGGAAGCAAAGTGTTTTCCTTTACTCGCACGAAATAAGGAATCTTGTTTTTGTCGAGCATTTGAAACCATTTTTTGCCAACAAACTCCCGATCAGCCATTAAGGAGTTGATGCGATGAAATCCGAAAATCTTATTAAACTCTTCAAGCAAATCAATACGTTCAGTAGTGCTTGAATTTTCCGCCTTATCCAAATCCATAAACAGAAGAGGGATGGAAATCTTTTTGTTAATCCGCCAACTTAAAACGAGGTAATTGATATCCTTGTCTCCAAATTTCCAGTTGGATCTGTCCAAACAAAGATCAAACTTTCTTTTGAACGCTAAAAATTTAACAATAGCTTTAGCGTAATCCTTAGTTGCCAAAGGTTCTTTGGGAAAAAAAACGTTCCACTCTTCGCAAAGCAACGCTTGGGTTGAGGCTGTCTACGCAGCGCGCAAGGCTTTGCTGATGTACGTTATTACTAGACAGTAGACCAAAAATCATAGCCGAAAGCGTTATTTTTCAATGTCCTATCTTAAACTGACGGGTAGTGTGAAAAAAAATAATGAAAAGGCCCCAAGTTATGGAAAAGCATGGTATGTTAATTAGACTTATAAGCATTATATGGTTTCTAATGGAATTAACTGTCAGCAATGGGAGTGATGTTCTAATGAAACTAATCGGTGAACGTCTTGATCCTTACCAAATCTCTTTTTTCCGTTTTGCCTTTAGTTTCTTAATTCTTTTGCCATTTATAATTTTGAAAACTGACAAATTTTCAATTAGAACACCTTACCATAAAATCCATATTATGCGAGCATTAGTATTTGCTCTCGCTACTGTATTCTGGATTATAGGATTAAATGTAGTTGAATTAACGATGGCCACTTCGATCAGTTTCATGCCGTTTTAGAGTCCCAAAACATTGCTCAACGCGAAAGCGCGTTTTGCTAATCA
>CAYXVT010000316.1:0-3148 GCA_964468105.1 Uncultured Candidatus Berkiella sp.
TTTGGGACGGTTCGTAATGATGGAAAATAACTTAAACGCTGAAAACATTTTAAAAGCACCATCGTGTTAAACTGATGTTGTTTGTAAGCTGATGATGTACTCCCATCAGTTGAATTGCGGCGTAGTTTTGCTTGTATAATTTGCAGTTCGCCTTGAGTCGGGGTGTAATAATCATCCAGCTCTCTTTGATGTAATGAGTGGGTACCGAATGTTGGGTAGGCCGTCCGTTCGATGGCTGTCATCGCATATTCACATCACATCATTGGATGTCTCTGTTGAAGTAATTGAAGGCTTAATATCATCTAAAATGGCTCCTGCAGCATTGGCATCGAAACGTTGACCCTCTTCAATATAACCGTGTACCGTTCCTTCATGGCGCCATCGTCCTTGGCGCATAATGGAGCCAAATGAAGCGCCTTTTTGGCTTGCCGTAGTTGCAAATCCGCGGCGAAGACTGTGTCCACTATATTGTTCTGCCTGTGGTAATTGGCAAATGATAGTGAGTGTTTTGATAATTTTATTAATGCTGTTAGATGAGATGGCATTGGTTGTTATTTTATTTCCTTTTAGAATTTGGCAAAACACAGGGCCAGATGAACCCCCTGAACCTTCATGCCAACGGTGTAATGCGGTCACAGGGCAAAGGGCAGAATTGCCATAGGGGATCGCACAGACGTTCCCTTCGCCCTCTTGGTCTGTTTTAGAGCGGGGTATAAGGATCTCGACACCTTGCGGTACGAACGTGACATGTTCCCAAAGCATGGCCGCCAATTCGCTGCGCCGAAATGCGCCAAAAAAGCCGACTTGAAGCAGCGCGTTGTTGCGCCAATTGGATAATGCGTCGCGCGATTTGAGATAGTGAACCAATAACATCAGTTGTTCGAGTGAGAAAGGTGGTGCTTTCTCGGGTGGCTTACCATGCACATGGAGGATCCCGCTTAGCGTTTTTCTAACCAGGGGATGCGATGTGGGATCGGGAAATTCCTGATATGTATGCCAATGTTTGATAGCAACTAACCGTCTTTTTAAAGTACGTGGATTTAAATTGGAAGCATGTTCTTGCAAATAGCGCAGCAAGGGATCAGGCCCCGTTGGTAACAATCCTCCCCATGCAATGAAATGCCGAATATCAGCTTGGTATGCTCTGCGCGTGTTTTGGCTGGTTGCTGCCTGGATATAGGTATGAATAGAGGTAGATTGCTGTGCTACCCTATTGTTTTGTGCGGCCATAACCAAAGACGGGCCATCTTTTTTGGTTTCCATGTTGCTCCCTCATATTTATAAAGAATCTCTCGAAGATCGGTATTCACAGGTTTATTACGATAGAGCACGACGTGTTTAATTTGATTAATTTTGATAAGCGGGGTTATTGTAACCGAAATTTGTCAAAAATAAACTTTATAAAAGCGCATTATATGATACTATTCACATATACATACGAACATATGAAAAAGGGTTGCATTATGGGCCGTCCAGGAGTCACTTTCACTGAGGTAGATGAAGCCGCTCGCTATCTGCAGGGGAAAGGCGTGAATCTAACTGTAGACGCCATCCGAGCACGGCTGGGAACGGGTAGTCGCACGACCTTGACAGAGCATTTAAAACGCTGGAAAGCTTTACAAGCAGATGGTGAGGGGAAACTACCAGAACCTTTGCTGGCTCTGATCACAGGGCTTTGGGAAAGCCTACAATCACAAGCAGAAAAACGAGTTCAGGACTATCAGGCTATAGCGCAGCAGGAAATTTCGGCGCTGAAAACACAGCTGCAAGCTACTTCACAATCAGAATCAATCCTGAGACATGAGCTGCATCAGCTGCACGAAACAATTGATCTGATACAACGAGAAAAGTCAGCACTGGTTTTACAAATACAGTCCTTAGAAAAATCGCAGGATAAGCTTGATACGCTTTACCAAATCACTTTAAAGCAACTCGATGACACCCAGCAGGAAAGCCAACGTTTACATAAACTAGCGATGCAACTACAAGCAAATCTGGAGCATTATCAGCTCTCGATCCAGCAACAACAAGTCGAACAAAATTTAGCAAAGGAGACACAGCAAGCTGTTTATGCTCAAGAAATAGCCGCATTGAAAAGAGAATTGGATAAGGTCAGAGAGCGGTATGGTGAAAGCGAGAAAGCCCGTGGTATTGAGCAATCTCAGCTTCAGCAGATGCAAGTTACACACAATCAGCTTACCTGTCAGCATGAAAAATTGTTGGCCACTCATCGGGATATTGAGCATCAGCTGGCACAATCACAAACGGGCGAAATACTGATACAAAAGCAGTTCGACAAAGTGGAGCAGGTCTTGCTTACGGAGCGGCAATTAACGCAATCGCTCCATCAACAGGTGGCGGTACTAAGAGAACAGGCGCAACATGCACAAGCAGATTTGTGCCAACACGAGGACAAAATAGAAGCATTACGCCATGAAAAGATGTTCCTTGTTCAAGAGAAAGCACAGCTTGAAGGAGCGTTTAAGCAATTAAATGCTAATTTGCATCCGCACGGCCTTGAGCGCTGAATGTATTACCAAAAAATCGACGGTTGGCCGCAGGTAGACCGGCTGAAACACCAAAACGGCAACTGCTTGTGTTGCAAAATTACACGTATCCTGGCATGACCCCGTAATGGTTTGAGTTTCGGCCGTCTCTTCCTCTTTGTCTTCCTCTTTGTCTTCCTCTTTCGTAGGCTCATCACCCAGGGCATCGAATAGGTCTGGCTGGATAGCACTTAGTTTTTCACTGCTTTTACCAAAGCGTTGTTGTCGTGCCAATTTTATTTGTTCTTCAAACCAACTTACTTTCTGAGAAGCTGCCTCAAGAAGAATTTCTATTCGTGATAATTTATTGTAAAGCTCAGATTTCTCTTCAGTAAGAAGTTGATTTTTTATGGCAAGTTCTTTGTTTTTTTCGTGCAAATCCTCGATGAGCACCTGTTGATTTAGGGGCTCATCGGGCACTGATTTTTTAGCAACATTTTCTTTATTCATGGTGGGCTAATTATACCATAACTCTCTATTAAATATCAGTTTTTATCATCATTTTTACCTAAAAAAACGATTCGAAATTAAGGCTCTCCCACTCGGTTAAGCTCTGCCAATCCAAACCAAGAAGTAGCCCTTCAAGTTGTTTTTGTTCTATG
>CAYXVT010000317.1:0-3092 GCA_964468105.1 Uncultured Candidatus Berkiella sp.
AAAAAGGGCAAAATTACTTTGCGTGCTCATGATATTAAAAGTAAACCACTTGCTAAAGTTGATGCTGCTTTGATTCGAGATTTACGAGAAAAATTGCATATGTCCCGAGGAGTTTTTGCTCTAAAGCTTCGAGTATCATTAAGAACACTTGAAAAATGGGAGCAAGGAAAAACAACACCTAATGATCAAGCCGCTGCTCTTATTTTAATGTTAAAAAAGTATCCGGACACTTTAAAACGGCTAGAGGATTTATAAATTATCCTAAATGCGCCTTCAACATCCATAACGTTTTTTCGTGGAATTCCATTCTTTCTAATACCAAATCTTGTGTCACATCATCATCATCTTTTTTGGCTTGTTCTAAAAGGGGATGTAATGATTTACAAATCATTTCATGCGATTCAGCGAGATCTTTAATCATAGAAAGTGCATCAATTTTACTTTTAGCTTCATTGATTGTTTTAAGTTCAGAAAATTCTTTAAAACTACCCGGTGCTAACTCACCTTTTGACCGAATTCTTTCTGCAATTACATCAACGGCTAATAAAAGTTGATTATATTGCGCTTCAAATAAAAGATGATAAGCATGAAATTGTGGTCCAACCACGTTCCAATGATAGTTTTGAGTTTTCAAATAAAGCGCATATGTATTCGCTAATAATACTTTCAGTGCTTGCAAATCGCTCGCTTGCGCCATAAAGATCTCTCCTAATATAAATTCTTAATTCTATATCGACACCCATCAAGTTTCATTAAGTATCTATACTTATAATAAAAACAGCAGATAAATATTAAGGTGAACTCAATTAACATATCAGTCTAATATTATATAAATAGTCATTCTCTAGCAGGAAATACCTAAAATGCAAACACTACTGATCACCCTTGGCGTTATCGCCGGCATCATCCTTCTCATAGTTTTTTATTCGATTAGCATTTATAACAGTTTAATCGAACTCAAAAATCGCTTTGTGAATGCATTCTCTCAAATTGATGTGCAATTACAACGCCGTTATGATCTTATTCCAAATTTAGTGGAAACAACTAAAGGCTATATGAAATATGAGCAAGAAACACTCACCAAAATCATTGACGCCCGTAATACCGCCAAGGCAGCCGCATCGGCCACAGCAACAAAACCAGAAGATGCACAGGCAATGCAAAAGCTTATTTCAGCGGAATCGACCTTAACATCATCCATGGGGAAATTCTTTGCACTTGCTGAAAATTATCCTGACCTAAAAGCCAATCAAACTATGCAGCAATTGATGGAAGAACTCACCTCCACAGAAAACAAAGTTAGCTTTGCCAGACAAGCTTTTAACGATGCGGTGATGATCTATAACACCTATCGTTCACAATTTCCAAATGTTATTTTTGCTGGCATGTTTGGATTCCAAGCGGCAACACATTTTGAAGTGTCCAAACCTGAGGCTAAAGAGGCCGTAAAAGTGTCATTCACTTAAAAAACATTGGCATAAAAAATGAACTTTTTTGAACAGCAAGATAAAGCAAGAAAGAAAACATTTTGGTTAGTTCTTTATTTTCTTTTAGCTATCATCTTTATCATACTCGCCATTGATTTGGTGGTTGTTGGTGCCATTATATACTCCAATCCTAACCCTTATGTTAAGGTAACCAATTATGGTTATCTTTTGAATCATCCTGCTATTTTCGATTTGGCTTTGATGATTGCGATGGCTGTTACTCCTCTCATTTTGTTTGTTATTTTCCTGGGAACAATTCTTAAAATCATTTCTTTAAGAGGAGGTGGAACTTCTGTTGCCGACATGGTAGATGCCACCCCAATCTCTCCAAACACGACTGATTTTTTGGAAAAACGATTTGTTAACATTGTAGAGGAAATGTCTATCGCCGCCGGTACGCCGGTTCCTCAGCTATTTGTGATGGAAAACGAACCTGCCATTAATGCGTTTGTGGCAGGTTATAAATTCGAAGATACCGTCATGGTGGTTACCAAAGGCGCATTAACACAACTTTCTCGAGATGAATTACAAGGTGTGGTTGGTCATGAATTCAGCCACGTCTATAACGGCGATATGCATATCAATTTAAAATTAATGGGTATTTTAGGTGGCCTATTGATGATTGGGCAGGCAGGCTATTTTCTACTACGCTTTTTTGGTAACTCTAATTCTCGCAGAAGCTCTGATCGATCTGATGATGGCCGTCTTGCCATAGCGATCATTATTATAGGAATTGGTTTGCTCGTTATTGGGTATATTGGACTGTTTTTTGGCAGATTAATAAAAGCGGCCGTGTCAAGAGAGCGTGAACTTCTCGCTGATGCCTCCTCTGTGCAATACACTCGCAATCCGCAAGGACTAATATTTGCTTTAAAGCGCATTCAGCAAAGTGAAACGGGGACAAAACTTAATACAAAAAATGTCGAAGATGTCAGCCATCTATGTTTTTGCTCCGTTAGATGGGTAATGTTTAATAATCTACTTGCAACTCACCCGCCATTAGACAAAAGAATTGAAATCCTTGATCCACAGGGCGAATTTGCAAACGTTCCTTTAAAAGACTTGAAAGATGATCTTAAATCAACCCCTGAGAAAAAGAAGAAACAAAACTCTTTAAATACCCTTGGTATGTTAGGCGGCGCAGCTATTTTAGCAGGCATGCCACAAACCAGTATCTCTAATATAAAATCTAGTATCGGCAACCCAACCAATGATAACGTCGTACTTGCACAAAATTTGCTAGCGCAGATCCCAGATAAGGTAAAAGACGTTTCGCACACCCCTGCAAAGGTTGAAAATATTTTTTATGCACTTGTTTTATCTGAACTTGAAGATAAATCTGAAAAAATAATCGACATTTTAAGAAAAGAAATAGCACCTGATGATCTTAATCAAGTCATTGATTTTAGTAAACTGCTTATAGTTTTACCAAAATCAGTACAATTACCATTAATAGATATCTCAATGCCTGCCTTTAAAGCCAATACTGAAGAAAAACGTCTTTCAATTGTTCAAACAATCCAAGAAATAATGGCGGTGGGAGAGAAGAAACTATTTGAATTTACGTTACTTTCCTTATTACAAAAATCGATGAAAGACAAATCA
>CAYXVT010000318.1:0-3081 GCA_964468105.1 Uncultured Candidatus Berkiella sp.
AGAACTTAGGAAGGAATCACAAAGAAAAAGAGAAATTCATGCCTATCATTTGCATGATTATATTGCCATGTTAGCAGGGAGTGCAGAATTACAGACAGAACTTAGAATGTTAATTCAAAAAAGAATAACGTCTCATCCACAGGAAGTGAATGAAAGAACCTATTGGGGAAGAACGGCATGTCATTGGGCAATGTTTTATGGACAAATTGATATTTTGCCATTGTTGCTAAAAGAAGGGAATGCAGATTTAACACTGACGGATCTTGATCTTAAAAAGCCTATGGATTTAGTACAGGAAACTGTTAAAGACCAAAAATCTAGTCCGAGATCTCAAGTGGCAATAAAAAAATTATCAAAAGATGACTACGCGTCAACTTTCGCGGATTTTGATGATGACAGTTCTGATACTAAGGATGTATCTGTTAACTATTTAACCGAATCGATGTCGCAATTAAAATTACATCATATTGAACATGATGCTGAAAGTGTTGTTGGGAGAGATCACTATGCTCCTGATATTAAACTTGATGGTCAGAATGAGCCGAGTTCTTCTATTTTATCTACCAAAAGAAATAAAAATATAAACGAAGTTCAATTGACGCTTCTTAGTGAAGAAGTTAAAAATGATAATGTAGAATATATTAAGAAATATTTACGAGAAGGGAATAGTCCAAATGCTCTTGTTCAACCTTCAGGCATGCCATTGTTACTCTATTCTCTTGTGCATGCAAAGAAAAGAGTTTTTAGATTACTCCTGAGTCATGGTGCAAGTCTAAAATCACTATGTAATGAACAGGGAGAGGCATTTTTAAATCATCATTTAGCGCCAAATGTAAAAAATGGCATACGCGTTCTTGTTGAAACAAGAAATGTTATCCTAAATAAAATTAACATAAGAGACATTAAAAAGACACAGCTTGGATTAAGTCAATTGGAGCGCGCGTTTCATAACGAATTGCTAAAGTTAGGCTTAACTGACCATATACCAAGTACACATTTTTTTGCAATCTCAGCAACAGATTTAAAATCGCTATCACAAAGGAATCAATTACCCATTGAATTGGTCAATTTAATGTTTGAATTATGCTCTTGTTTGCAAATCAAAGAAAAAGGTGATCTTAATAGTATAAAGTTTGACCCTACAGCGATAAGCCAAATATTGTTAGGGTTGACGACAGTTTATAAACCGTCATTAATCATATCGACTTTAAAAAGTCTTTATCCTCTGTTTTGTCTAGAACAACGATTAGTAGCCATGTTTGCTGCAAAAGAATTAATAATGCAAGATAATCTATGTGAAAGGGACAATAGAAAGTATGTTCTTAATGTTAGCTTGCCACTTTTTTTAAATGGTGAAGGCAGAGAAGGCTTTTTAGATCTTAAAAAATGTTTTCAAGAACTTGTCGCATTAAAGCAAATTAGTACATCTGATATGTTAAGCACTTATTATGAGATTGAAGATGTCTTGTCACGACACCTATCATATGTTCATAAATCATCATTTTTAGAATCAAATAGAACACAATCTCCAAAATTGATGGCCAATGAGTTAAGAGCTTTATCACTACAATTTTATCATCTGGTCAATGTAAATGAATTGGTCGATCAACATTGGCAAAAGGCCAATAAAGAGGTGTTAGCACCGATTATTTGTCAGCATCAGAGACTGTTTGATAAAATAAGTGATTTTATTAAACATCAGATTTTATCTACGAGTTCAAAGAAAGATCGTGTGGCGGTACTGTCTCTATGGATTGATACCTTAGTTGAATTATTGGAAAATCCAGTACCCGATTATGATGGTGCTATGTTAGTTTTATGCAGTTTAAATCATTCAAGTATTTTGCGATTGAAGTCAACCTTTCAAGCACTAAGCAGAAATGCAAGACAAGCCTTAGAACGCGCGGAAGAGAAACTATCCCCCATGAGTAATTTTAGTAATTTAAGGAAATTGATTAAGGAAAATCCGCTATGCATGCCTTTTTTAGGAATGACTTTACGTGATGTAACCTATGCTTATGAAAATAGAAGTTTATTAGAAACCATCACAGTTTTGGGCCCTATCTTGGCTGATTTTACACAATGTCAGAATAGATTAAGAATGGTTCATTTTCCTTTTCAAACAGATTTTCCCTTTTTTATTCATCACTGTGTACAAAGAGATAATGAATACTTACATCAACTTTCTATACGAATTGAACCGCCAGTCATATCATTAAGAGGAGCTATTGATGGTGCTCAGCTAAAGAAAGTGATTCAAAGTTATGTGGATAATGGACTTGAACTTGCTGCGGAAACTTCTCAAGGATCGTTGGAAGGCGAACAGGCTTTTAATGCTCTTCTTGGGTGTTTAAAAGAAAAGTGCCAACAAGGACAAATCGAATTTAAACAAGCCAAAGAAATATTAAGGTTAGCAAAGCTAACCATTTCGCCGGATGAGGAGTATTCAGTGAACCCGCTTTTCTTTATGCGCCCATCATCACCTGCCCAACCATTACCGTTAGTGTCCCAGAGGCAAAGAGCAATGAGTGTTGCTGAAGGATTAGCTGCTGTTTCTGAGTCTCGATTGGATAGAAGTAAAAAATTTAATCCGCGAGACAGTCATCTTTAATATCTTCAGGTAGGTATTTTTTATGTGGTATTCGTTTATAATCAAAATATCATTATCTGCCTAGGAAATTTATGAAGCATAAGATATTTTTCAGTTTTTTATTAGCTGTAGCGCAAACTGCCATAGCTGACAGTAATAGCGATTTAGCACAACAGCTAACAAATCCTGTAGCCGATTTGATTAGTGTGCCATTTCAAGGCAATTATAACTCGGGCATAAATACACAAAGTAGCGGGCATCAAACATATGTGAATTTTCAACCAGTGATTCCCGTTAGTATTGCGCAAAACTGGAATATGATTTCTCGAACCATAGTACCGATTATTGATGCGACAAATCCCATTCCCTATGCAGGAACTCGATTTGGATTAAGTGATACTTTACAGAGTCTGTTCTTCTCACCTAAGAAACCGACTTCTGGAGGAATTATTTGGGGGGTAGGTCCTGCACTTCAAATCCCAACAGGAACT
>CAYXVT010000319.1:0-3071 GCA_964468105.1 Uncultured Candidatus Berkiella sp.
ATATTAAAACCGATCTTAATGTAAGTTATATGGCAGATCTTCGCGATCTAGATTACTTGAACGATACGCTTTGGTTTATTGATACTTTTGCAGGTAATGATTTGGTGATCCTCTATAACCATACCATGGATAAACAAGGTGGGCTTGCTTATCATGCTGATTTTTATGTCTGTCCTTTTGGGATCACCTTTGAAGGCATGTATTCAAGCGGTAAGATGAATCCAGGAACGGACACGCCGCCAGGAACATGGGATAGTCATGTTCGTACAGGTGGCGTTGAAGGCAGAGTGGATTTCAAAACTTTCGATCACACTTCTGAACTCAAATTAGGATACCAATGGGCCAGACACACTCAAGTGATTGCGGGAAGTATTTTTGGTGGTCGTCCAAGTTTCCATAATATGTTGCCAAGATATCGTTGGCAGGGAACCTATACCATTCATGTGGTTGACCATATTAATGTCGGCTTTCAGTGGGTTTATGATCATGACTTTGATGCCGAAAATAACGGCGCTGATATTAGTTCTAATTTGGCTGTGTTACGACTTGATTTTGAATTCTAGGAAAAGGGTCCTTTGTCGCAGAGAAAACTCGATATTTTCTCTGCGACAAAGCAAGTCTTTAAGATTTTAGAATGGTAAGTTCCAAACAATAGATGCTTTAACAGAATTGGTGCTTGCATCGCCATCAAGATTCCAGAGGGTGGCTCTATTGCTGGCCAATCCAATCGTATTAACCGTTTTACCTTCAGAATGATAATTATATTCCAAACGTGCTGACAAGCCGACCATTATACCTGGGAGTGGCACTTCTGCACCGGCACCACCAACAAAACGCATCATATGGCGCTTTGAATCTCCGGCAGTATATAAACGTTGAGTTGGATCAAAAGCGGAAAACCGCAGTTTATTATCACTATATTCAGCGCCGGCACGGATGTATGGAATTAAATAGGTGAATACTTGATAGCCAACACGACCGGTTAAACCAAGAACAGCATTGGTCATATAATGTGGGGCATAAACCCAACCGTTATTAATGCTATCGGTAAAGGCAAATACGTTGTCATCACCTTTATGGCGCTTGTCTTTCCAATCAAGGTTAACTTCCAATCCTAATACCCAAGCGTTATTAGCAAGTTCATACCCTGCTAACAATCCCCAGAGATAGCCACTATCATAACTAGCTGTGTTAGAAGTGTTAAAAGCGGACACTTGCAAACCAGGCGCTGGATGAAAAACGGTTGCATTGATATCACCTTCACGATCTGAAAAACCACCTGACAGACCTATCAACCAACTTCCTTCCCAAGCAGCAGTCGCTACGGTTGGAATGGTTAAACTTAAAAACAAAAGTGAAGAGCATGTCCATTTTCTCATTATTATTCATCCAATTATGTTAATACTTTGACTATTATGCCGATTTTTTCGCTTCAACTTCAATTTCAACTTCTACTTCATCACTGACACCTGGCGAATAAGCGCTTAAACCAAAATCAGAACGCTTTAAGTGAGCGACGGCGCTGAAGCCAGCTGCTTGCACACCGTAATAAGGATGTGCACCAATTTTATTGACTCTAGCAGTCAACGTAACCGGTTTTGCAATGCCATGGAGGGTGAGCGTACCGTGTACTTTTAGCGATTGTCCACTGCCTTCTACGCTACTGCTGACAAAAGTTGCCGTTGGAAAAGAGCCCACGTTGAAAAATTTACTACTTTTTAACATGTCGTCAAACTTGGCGCTCACGCCTGTTTCTAAATCATTCATATGAAGCGTAACGTTAACGCTACTATCATTCAGATTCGCCTCATTAAGCATCAAAGTTCCTTCGGCTTTCACTTTACCGGTGACTTTAGAAAAGCCAAAATGATTTACACCCCAAGTTGCATAGCTATGATCTTGTTCGAGGGTATATTTGTTTCCAGAGCCACTTGCAGATTTAGCCGCTGGTTGTGACGTTTCTTTTGCAGCGATTTGTATTGGCTCCAATGAATTTACCGCAGCGATTTCTTGGGCTTCACTTGATGCCGAAGCAAATTGATGGCTTGCACTAGACAATAACGCCATTTCTTCGTGCGTGGGCAAATTCAATATCGCATTTTTTTTAATTTGATGATCCTTGCCACGAAGGAAAGCTTGCGGATTTTTTTCTGCTATTGCATCAACGCCTTGCTGAATCGAAAACTCAGTATGTTTTACTAACTTCTTGGATATGTCCCACAGTGTTTGATTGTGAACTGGACCATAGGGTTGACCAAATTGAGGCAAGGGCTCATGGGCTTCACTAACCACCGCCTCCTGCACATAAGTCTCATTAGATTGAGAAGCGTCTTCATGTGCAACAACGAAGCTCACATTTAATCCCAATAAAATGATAAGACCAGCTCGAATTTTACGTTCCATGTTTTAGTCTACTTTCATATTTTAAAGAAGTTAATGAAAATGCATTATTAGATATTGCTGAATATGCACTCTATTTGCAAGAGCACATACATAGAAGCTAATGGCTATATAGCGAAAAGGTTTGGTGTGGTTCCAACTAGCTATGTCTGCCAGCCAGAGACTTGTACTTGAATTGATTTTCTTTAGTCCATAAAGAAAACCCCTTGGGGATTACTCCACAAGGGGTTTGAAAAAAACGCCTGGCAGTGTCCTACTTTCACATGAGGAGACCTCACACTATCATCGGCGCAGAGTCGTTTCACTTCCGAGTTCGAAATGGTTTCGGGTGGTTCCCACTCGCTATGTCTACCAGACAGAGACTTGTTCCCTTAAAAGGGATTATTCTTAAATTCATAACAAATTAGTTTTAACAACGCATGCGTATTCATTGTATGTATCTTTGCGTCTTTTAGACGCTCAGACTCTTTGGGCGTTATATGATCAAGCCGCTCGGTCAATTAGTACAGGTTAGCTCAATGCCTTACAGCACTTACACACCCTGCCTATCAACGTTGTGGTCTACAACAAACCTTGTGGAGGCCTTAAAGGCCTCGGGAGAACTCATCTTGAGGCAAGTTTCCCGCTTAGATGCTTTCAGCGGTTATCTCTTCCGTACATAGCTACCCTGC
>CAYXVT010000320.1:0-1494 GCA_964468105.1 Uncultured Candidatus Berkiella sp.
ATAAAGCCTAAGAAGCAACTTCCACTATCACCCATAAAAATTCTAGCGATTGGCCAATTCCAAGTAAGAAAACCAGCCAACAAGGCAGCAAGTCCCCACGCAAGGGTAGCCATTTCATAAGCATGATAATGAAATAAAATATAACCACCTACGGCAAAGACAAATATACCTTCTGAAGCAGCGATACCATCAGAACCATCCATAAAATTGAATAAATTAATCATCCAAACCATGGCAATCATAATAACGAGAAAGCATAAAGGCAGCGGAACAGATGACAGCCAAGGCTGAACAAGATAGCCACCCTCACCTAAAATAAATAAACTGGCACCAGATGCGATAAACTGAACAATCAAACGTGTTGTTGCTGATAAATTTTTGTGATCATCCCAAAACCCGATGAGGCCAACTAAAATAACGGGGGAAAATAAAATAAGATATTGTTTACTCACAACATGAAAATAATGTAAAACACAAGCAAGTACTATCCAACCCAAAAAAAAGATAAAGCCGCCGCCTCTTGGAGTTGGTGCAATATGAGAAGATCGTGCATTGGGTTGATCTAACAGGCCTTTTTCAACGGCATACCAGCGGTAAATGCCAACACCTACCCAGCTTAATCCAAACGTTAATAAGAGAAAGGGGAACCAATTCATAGGGCTACAATACTCTGGTTTATATGCGCTAACACCTTACTTGGGGTTGAGGCATGGGTTACTGATCTACCAATGACTAAATAATCACTTCCTGAAGTCACGGCAACCTCTGGTGTTGTCACACGTTGTTGATCATGTTTACCATCTTCAGGCAAACGTATCCCCGGTGTAACACATAAGAAATCTTTTCCAAATGTCTTTTTCAACATGGCGGCTTCCTGTGCGGAACAAACAACCCCATCAAGGCCAGCATCAAAACAGTGCTTCGCTAATCGCATAACCGTTTCTTCTACACTGCCTTGGACCCCAAGCTGGTTTAATTCAGCAGGTCCGGAACTGGTTAATAGCGTAACGCCAATCAGTAATGGTCTTTTCTTTAATTGTGTTGCTGCTCTATCAACGGCCGCTTTAGCTGCTTGCAACATAGCAAGTCCGCCTAAGGCATGCACATTCATCATCCAAATGCCTAACTGAGCTGCTTCATAACAAGCACCACTGACTTGTTGTGGAATATCGTGAAATTTTAAATCTAAAAATATTTCAAAACCTTTATCCTGCAATTCTTTAATCCATGCAGGACCATAATGCGCAAAGAGTGTGATCCCCACTTTTAAGCGACAACTTTTTGGATCAAGCTGTGCAATAAGTTGGTGTAACTGCACCTTGTCTTCAAGGTCAAGCGCTACAATAACTTTGGATTCCACATTAGACATATACAACTCCTTTACGACAGGCTCAATTTTATTATTATTCAAATGACTTATCAATTTATTGGGGCTGGGCGGTCAGAATCTCCGACCAAAGCACCTCTGCCTATAATTTTCCTACGCCCCTACCG
>CAYXVT010000320.1:1504-3046 GCA_964468105.1 Uncultured Candidatus Berkiella sp.
CGGGGCTTGGGATTTTTTCGTGTATTTGATCCCCACGTTCCGGCGCTAAGAGCGCCTACACGTGGGGCTAATATCCTACGCAGCTTCGCTGCTATTCAGAGAAACCTCTTGGCTTTAAAGCATACAAAAATAGGCAAACCATTTTGCTTTTAGACGAGGCATCGAGTCTGTAAGCCACAGGAGTGTACATCTTAGTACATGACTGTTGCGAACAGACGAAGATAACGAAGTATAAAAGCAAAAGGGGCAGCCTATTCCCCTTCGATGCCCTGAATGGGTTTAACTTGCGCCCATTGTCTGCAACTTGGACACTGCCAATGCATCAAACGAATCGCAAACCCACAATGCCCACAACGATATATCGGCTTTTTCTCTACTAGTTTTTCAACAAGCGATTTTAGCATTAACAATTCGTTCCGCACGTCCCCAACCACACGCGTCAAATGAAACTCGATCAGATGTTTCAATCCGCGAATGGATGGGTGCCTATGCATATAATTTGCTAAAAATTGTGCGGCATATTCTTTGCCTTGTTTTTCTTTTACTTTTTCTGCATGCGCCAACACAATGCTAATCGATGGGCAGTTATGCAATAAATAATCCAGATATTCTTCTAATGCTTGATGTTCCCCTAAATGCTCATAACATTCGATGATTAGAAATAAGGCTTCTGGCAAAAAGGCGGGATCTTGAAATTCAATTCGTTTATAAGCATTCAGCGCGTTTTTATATTTACCGAGTTTCTTCTCAAAATTACCTTGAAGAAAACTCACGCGTGCACAATTGCGATTGTGGGCTAAACCTTGCTTGAGATATTTAAAAGCATGTCTAATTTTTCCCTTAGACCATGCCAATTCAGCTATTTCGCAATAATATTGTGCAATCTCATTACCGACAGATTGTTTGGTCACTTCTTGCAAACGTAATGCGACGTGGATGGCTTTTTCCCAATCCTTTTCTCTTTCATAAATGTCGATCAAATGACGTAAACTGATTTCTAATTGATAACCGACCGTATTGGTCAGTTCTAGCAACAAAGACTCTGCTCTATCATAGACTCCTGCTCGCAGGTAATCTTGTGCTAATTCAAGCAAAGAATGACTTCGTTGTTTTGGGGTTAAATTAGGTTTAGAAATTAAACTCTGGTGAATGCGGATAGCCCGGTCAACTTCTCCGCGCCGTCTAAAAAAGTTTCCTAAGGCAAGCGTCGTTTCAACCGAGTCTGGTGAAACATCTAACATTCTAATAAATGCATCAACGGCTTTGTCTGTTTGTTCGTTTAATAAGAAGTTAAGACCAACATAATAATCTGAACTTAACATCTCATTTTTTGGAGAATAACCTGCACGTGAGCGTTTACCCAAGTACCAACCCGAAAGGGCCGCCACTGGTAAGAGTAAACAAATTAATTCCAACAAATTGAATGATGACATCTTTTCTTCACATCAGTGCTGAATTTGAGTCAATTGCTCTTGGGTACGCTTTAATTTGGATTCTAGCCATTTGTTTTTCGCTTTAAGCTTAATGAGACTAAAACCCATA
>CAYXVT010000321.1:0-3046 GCA_964468105.1 Uncultured Candidatus Berkiella sp.
CTATTACCACTGCACAAGATCAAGAGATTTAAAATGCCAAGAGTTATTCATCACTGAAGAAGACTTGATTGGAGAATTCATTCAAATACTGGATAAAGTTTCACTTGATCAAATTCAAACACAAGAAAAGCTTAATCAAGAACTGGAAAGATCCAAAAAGTTCTCGGCCATATTTGATAGCAATATTGAAAATCAACTTGTGAGACCAGAGGTTAACATAAGAAAGTTCATTGAGTATATTTTCAAAGAGGGCTCAAGAGATGATAAACGAGATCTTCTCAACAGCTTGCAAACGACGCTCTACCTCAGGAATAGAAAAATAACGACACACCTTTAGAAGAACAGAAAAATAATAGAGATACCCTTAATTTGCTAGGAAGTAATTGTCACATTCTTTCTTATGCTTTAAGCAATAAATAAAATTGTCTAATTTGTCAGACAAAATAAAACAGGAAAATTGGGCGGGAGAAATAAATATATATTCATATTGACATCAATATTGTATGGGTATATATTCATAGTGTAAGGTAAAATTATCACTGAAAGGAGGTGAGAAATATGCCTGGATTTGATCAAACAGGTCCGCAAGGTCAAGGCCAAAGAACAGGACGAGGATTAGGACCATGCGGAAGAGGTATGGGCTGGGGTAGAGGTTACGGACGAGGTTATGGGAGATTCGCAGGACGATCCTATCTCTCGAAAAGAGAGGAAGTGGAAGATTTAGAGGAAGAAGCCAAAGATCTCGAAGCTGATCTTAAAGCTTTAAAAGAAAGAATTGCTGAGATCAAAGGAGAATAAAAAAGCCGCTCCGGCGATCCAGTCTTCCTGGACGCCGGGGCGACCCTGCATTTCAATTTTACTGAAAAATAAATATTTATCAATAAGAGAGGGAGTCAAATGAGATTAGAAAATAAGGTAGCGATTGTGACCGGTGCAGCATCCGGCATCGGCAAAGCAATTGCCGAAACATTTATAAAAGAAGGCGCCAAGGTTGTCTATTCCGATATAAATGCGCCGGATAATTTTGAAACAACCGACAAAGCATTGTTTATCAAATGCGATGTTTCAAATTCAAAAGATGTAGATGCTTTGATTGATGGAACAATCGAGCATTTTGGCAGAATCGATATTATAGTGAACAATGCCGGAATCGGCGGTTTGGGCGGCATTCTTGACGTAACTGATGAGAATTGGAATAAAACAATCGGGATAAATCTTTCCGGAGTGATGTACGGCATGAGAGCAGCAGCTAACAAGATGAAGGAATCAAACATCA
The DNA here is from genome assembly GCA_964468105.1 of Uncultured Candidatus Berkiella sp. GTDB lineage: Bacteria > Pseudomonadota > Gammaproteobacteria > Berkiellales > Berkiellaceae > Berkiella. The sequence continues at coordinate 1,277 of CAYXVT010000321.1, forward strand.
AAGGCGTCATCATTAATATGAGTTCTATCTTGGGAAGTGTCGGTTTTAATGGCGCCATTGCCTATTGTGCGGCAAAAGGCGGGATTGTTCAATTAACTCATGCCGGTTCTCTTGATCTTGCTCAATATAATATAAGAGTAAACGCAATCGCCCCGGGATTCATTGAAACCAGTATGACAAAAGATGTCTTAAAAAATGAACAATTTAATCAATTAGTAATCGGATCAACCCCGTTGGGACATGTGGGCGATCCGGACGACATCGCCAATGCCGCTGTTTACCTGGCATCAGACGAGGCCAAATATGTCACAGGCAACATTTTATATGTTGACGGTGGTTGGACAGCTAAATAGAAAGGAAGCAATGAAAATAGCAATCGGAATAAAAGATAAAGAGAGTAAAGAAATAAATGAGATGTTTGCCCGATCGCCTTTATTCCAGATTTTGGAGACTAAGGAAGGCAAAATAGCCAGTGAAGAGTTTGTAGATAATAACTCTTCCAGTCAAACTAGCGGAGCTGGTACAGCGGTAGTGGAGCAATTGGCTAAATTGCAAATCGACAGTATTATCTGTGCCAACCTAGGCCCTAAAGCGATGGATTTATGCAAGCAACTGCAGATAAAAGCATACAAAACCGATCTCAAAAGCAGCCAAGAAGCAGTTGAACAGCTCATAAATAATAACTTATCGGAGATTAATTAAGATGAAAATCGCTATACCAACGGACGATGGAAAAATAGTTGCCGGTCATTTTGGGAGATGTGTTTCCTATGCTTGTTTTGATGAAGACGGCAAGGTATTGGAGGAGATCAAAAATACTTCCGAACATATGGGCGGCCAAGGTTTGCCTCCCGAATTATTAAAGAATAATAACGTAGATGTGCTCTTGTGCAAGGACCTTGGGCCGAATGCGATTCATTTGTGCAAATCAAACGGCATCAAAGTATATAAAAATGTCGAGACTGAAACTGTTTCTGATCTGTTCAAACTTTGGCAAGATGGAAAGCTGGCTGAAACCGCTCTTAGCGATGGTTGCGAAAGCCATAAATAAGGAGAGATATGAAAATTGCAATTGCCGGAGGCAAAGGAGGAACAGGCAAATCTACAATCGCGACAATGATTGCGGCAGAACTAGGCGAAAAAGCCAAAACTATGTTGGTTGATTGCGATGTAGAATGTCCAAACGATCACCTTCTCTTAAATACTGAGTTGGAATTCCACAAGGACGTTTTTCAAGTGATTCCCAAATGGGACCAAAGTACCTGTAACAAATGCGGCAAGTGCGCCGAAATTTGCAAGCAAAATGCCATAATTTTTGTTGAGGGCAAATTCCCTGCTTTTTTGCCCGAAAAATGCATCGGTTGTAAAGCCTGCCTTGTAGCTTGTCCTCTTAATGCGATAACAGTCGATAAAAGATCGGTCGGAAAAATTTATTTGTCAGATAGCAAAGAACATAATGTTACTTTGGTTACCGGCGAACTGAATATTGGAGATTTAGCTTCGGGAGAGATTGTTGCTGAACTAAGAGTCGAATCGGAAAAGATTAACAAAGACAAGAATTGCGATCATATAGTTACGGATGCGGCTGCCGGTATCGGTTGTCCTGTCATTGCTTCGATCGTGAACAATGATGCCGTAATCGCCGTTACAGAACCCACCCCATCAGCTTTCAGCGACTTAAAGCGAATAATCAGCCTGGCAACTCATTTTAATATCCCAATAGGAATACTGATTAATAAGTATGATATCGACAATAACTTTACGGAAAAG
>CAYXVT010000322.1:0-1853 GCA_964468105.1 Uncultured Candidatus Berkiella sp.
AACCCCTAAACAAAAGCCTTCGATTAAAGCAATGGTTGGAACTTCAAGACGTTCCAATTTATCTAGAATTTCATGACCACCTCGGATTAATGTTGTGGCCTCCTCGGCACTGCTTATTGATTTGAATTGGGAAATATCAGCTCCAACAATAATACCTGTTTTTTTACCTGTGCGAATAACAAGGGCTTTTGCATTATTATGTTGACCTAATCCATTTAAAATTTGATCAAATTCGCGCAGCGTACTTTCGTTTAAACTATTGACACTGCTATCTTTTCTATCGAAAGTTAACCAAAGAATATTATCTTCATCTACATTTAAAGACCAATGATCAAAATGTCCTGTCATTACTTGACTCATATTAAACTCCAGTCACACGCTCTAATAAAATTGCCCCACCCTGGCCCCCGCCGATGCAAAGACTTGCTAGAGCAAGCTTTGAATTATTTTTCTCCATCATTCGCGCACAATGCAAAACTAATCTAGCACCGGATGCGCCAACAGGATGTCCCATTGCAATTGCACCACCTTGTGGGTTAAGGCTGTCCATATTGATTTCACCCATCACCTTATCAAGCCCCAGAAATTGTTTACAATAAGCAGGATCTTCCCAAGCTTTAGCGCAGGCTAGTACTTGAGCCGCAAAAGCTTCGTTGATTTCGATGTGATCGATATCGTTCAAGGATAGTTGATTCTTCTTTAATAAAGGGGTCATCGCATGTATAGGTCCTAACCCCATAATGGTCGGATCTAATGCCGCCCAAGCAACATCAACAATTTTTGCCAAGACAGGTAATTTGTATTTTTTAACCGCATCCGCACTTGCCAAAATAACAAACGCACCACCGTCGCTGATTTGAGAACTATTACCAGCAGTAATTGAACCAAATTTTTCAAAAACAGGTTTTAATTTTGCTAATTTTTCAATCGTAGAATCGGCTCGTATTCCATCATCTTGTTCAAAGACACTGCCATCGGTTCCATAAAGTGGGGTTATTTCTTCAAAAGCACTATTGGCTTGGGCTTGAATGGCTTTAAGGTGACTTTGCATCGCAAATTGATCCATTGTCTTTCTGTTAATATCAAATCGAAAAGCCAATTCTTCAGCCGTTTGCCCCATGTTCAGATTAACGACGGGATCGGTTAATCCTTTTAGCAACGCAATAACTGGAACCAAAAATTGAGGTTTAAATTGGATTAAGGATTTTAACTTATCTGGAACAGAACGTGCTTGTCTGAGCTTTGCTAACCATTTCACCATAGCGTTATTGTATAATAATGGTGCTCGGCTCATAGCCTCACAACCACCGGCTAACACCAGATTACATCTACCATCACGTATACTGTTGGCAGCATTATCAATAGCTTGCAACCCTGAAGCGCAATTTCGTTGCACCGTGTAAGCAGGAACTAAATTGCCGCAACCTAATCGAAGTGCAATGATGCGTGCAATATTAGCTTCTTCTTCACTTGGCCCGGCACATCCAACGACCACTTGGTCAAATTTATCGGGTGTAAATGGCTGTCTGGCTAATAGTGCTTTCCCAGCTGACACCGCTAAGTCAGATGCAGAAAAGGGACCAGGTTCACCTCGAACCTTTAAAAAAGGGGTTCGAGCTCCATCAACAACATACACTACTCTACTTGAGTGTTCATTTGGTTTGTTTTGCATTGTGATTTGCTTCCTAAAGGATAATCTGAGGGAAATTCATCTACAGCAATTGCTTTTTCACGTAATGTTTCAAATTCCTGTAGCATGATTAATTCTTCATGAGTAATAATCTGCTTCAATAATCCCGCTTGCAGTTTTTGTTCAAAATTTAAATTTTTATTTATTTGTTTGCCAGAAATAG
>CAYXVT010000322.1:1863-3043 GCA_964468105.1 Uncultured Candidatus Berkiella sp.
TGCTGCAATTTTTAGCATCGCAGGCTGAACTTCCATTAACTTCGCAAATGTTATTTCCATTAAGCCAGTTGGATCTTCACTTGTTTTACCAATGTAACACAAATCGGTTAATCGACTTCTGGCGTCTGATTTAGTAAGCATCAGTTTTGCACATCGGGCTCCAAGTGAATCTTTTGGCATTGAGAAGGCTTTACCATAAGGAAAAATAAACCATTTTAAAAAGGGACCTACATATTTAAAAATGAAATTATCAAATAGGCCATAAAAAGCTTCTTGCGCTTGAAATAAGCAAGTTTGCAACGACCATTCTACTAAGGGCCAATCTGTAGTGGGTCGTTGCGAATCAGCATAATACTTTAAAACAGCTGAGGCTAAATATAGTTGGCTTAAAACATCACCTAATCTTGCCGATAAATTCTCTTTACGTTTCAATTCCCCACCTAAAGTTAAAAGTGCAACGTCCGCACTAAAAGCTAAGGCAGCACTTAACCAATTTAATTTTTTAATATAAGGTCTTGTCTTCGCATCGCCTAATACCAAACTTAAGTGTCCACGACTGTAAGAGAGTGTGAAGCATCTTACTGTATTTGAAATGAAATAACCTACATGCTTAATAAAGTTCTTATCAAATAATTTGAGAGCCTTCTCACTGTCCGTCGCATAAAGTTGAGCAGCCATCATTTCCTCTTTTGCAAAAGGATGACAACGAATGGCCCCTTGTCCAAATATCATTAAGCTTCTCGTTAAGATATTAGCCCCTTCAACTGTAATACTCACCGGTATGCTCTGATAGGCTCTTGCAAGATAATTTGAGTGCCCCAACATAATCCCGCGGCCACTATGAACATCCATAGCATCATTAATCACTTTGCGAGACATTTCTGTCATATGGTATTTTGCAATAGCAGTAGCCACGGCAGGTTTTACGCCCTGTCCTATTCCTCCTGCGGTTAGAAGACGAGTTGCTTGCATGATATAGGTTAACCCTGCAATCCGAGCGAGTGCTTGTTCAACGCCTTCAAAAGAACCGATGGGCACGTTAAACTGTCTACGGATAGCAGCATATGCCCCAGTCATTCTGAAACTGAGCATACCTGAAGCGGTACTTAAAGCAGGTAGTGAAATACCTCTACCCGCTGATAAGCATTCCATCAACATTCTCCATCCTTGTCCGGCCATT
>CAYXVT010000323.1:0-3025 GCA_964468105.1 Uncultured Candidatus Berkiella sp.
TTGCGCTTTTTCATCTTTTGAGAATGCTTCAATAGAGATATCTAGTAATTCTCTGGTTAAGCGATCAAAATCATCTCTTACCAAAGATTTCTTCAGATTGCTAAAAGAGCTTTTATTATCATCTGTGATATTTGGAATTTCCTGTGCATATTGAACGGTTGTAGATAATACCTTACCTTCTAATTCAGGATCTGAAATAAGAGACATGATTGCTTTATCTGATAAAATTGTTTTAGCACTGAATTTATTTAGAAATACTCTATACTCAATCGATTTTTGAAAGCGTTTATTTAAAGTGTCTATTTCCTGTTTTAATATCTTCAATCCTTTTGCACTGAATTTGTCAGGATTGAGGGGGGCAAGGATCGTATCGGCATATAGGCTAGCGGCTGTAACTGCTTGACCCATAGTTGGAGGACAATCTATTAATATAAAATCATATTTATTTTCAATTGAGCTTAGAAGGTTGTTATATAACTTTTCTAAAGGATGTCTTCCGTTTATTATTTCATTATCAAGTATTACATTTTCAATACGGCTTGGTATAAGATCCAAACCATTCGAAACGGTAACAATGCTATCGTGAATCAACGCATCTCCCTTCAATAAATCGATCAAAACGGGATAGTTTTCAGCATCAACACCATTAGCATCAGTGAGATTTCCTTGGGGGTCTGCATCTATAAGAAGAACTTTTGCACCGTAGGTATTTGCACAACTAGCGATGTTATTTATAGTTGTTGTTTTACCTGTGCCCCCTTTGACAATTTGAACGGCAATTTTTTTTCGTTTGAAATTAAAATTAAATAATTCCTTAGCAGATTCAAAAGTTAAATAGGTCTTATTACCAACTTTTTCGCAGTTAATATTCTTATTTTTTAATTGTTTATGAACAGCTTGCATAGAAATGCCAAGAAATTCAGAAACATCAGAAATAGCACGTTTAGGTTGACCGCCATGATTATTATTGTTATCCATACATACTCACTTTTGATAAGTTGATGTTATTAGTAAATTTAATCACAAAACATAAACCATGTAAATTACCATTAATTCATAAAAACAATAAATTATCTGTAACATGATAAAAATTGATTACATCTTAAAATACGATTTCTATTGAAAATTATCATTTTACTAAAAATGATAAGAATAACGCCATTCCATAATTTAATACTTAGGAGCATCTGTGTTTAAAGTCAATTTATCTATGAATTATTTTCTAGCCAAGGTGTATTCCTCAGATATTCTCGCCAAGTCACGACACTAAATGTTATTTTTAAATTGGCTGTTTTAAGGAATCTTTTAGAGAGAAAACGGCAGCCAATTAAAGGTGTAAAATAAAACAATATGATAAAATTAATGTCTTTTGTTTTTTATGGTCGTCAAAAAACCTACCGAACAGTTCGGCATATTGCTAATTGTTGTTATATTGGAGGATCTGCGCTTTTAAATCCGGCAAGGAAGTCATGAAGCATTGCCTCCCAGCTCGATGGTCGCGCTACCTCGTGATTGATTTTAGCCATCCATGGCTAAAATCGACTCGCCAACGCGCGAAGTGTTTAGGCCGCGACCGTCCTGCGTCCGTTAACGTTTGCTCTAAACGAGCAAAGCGTTTACCTCCCACAATGACTCTACGCCCTGATATTGATTTTGTTAACTTCCCTTCGGGAAGTCAATAAAATCGCGGGCTACGCGCCTCGGCCTTCGGCCTTCCATGGCGCGCAGCGATCGTATAAGAAGCGATTAAATAAAACACGTAACTCATCCCAGAGAGCATAAGCAGCTCTGGCCATGGTGCGGCATTTCTGGAACAAAGCATCGGTCATATCGAGAATTTGATGCATATAAAAAGCAAGTAGTGTCAAAAGATAGAAATTAAATGACTCACCGTTGACCAGCCATTCTCAGTCAGTGGCTTCTTATAGCGTCTTTCTTTAAGCTCAGTTTATGCATTTTTTATCTCGGTGGTAGGTGTATTTATCCGAACTGATACCAAGTTCCGACAAGCTGTGACTTTTGTTTCTCGGTTTTTTTATGGGTTGAAATGACAAATAAGCGAATGACATCAACGAGAATTTTAGAGTTTTTATGCAGTGGCACGTTTTTAAGCCATTTGTGAACCAATCGATTGCCACTCTCTAAAACCACTTCATGAGTATTTGTATCAGATTGCTCAAAGGTTGAAAATAAAAGGCCATGACTGCCTTCTTTGACCCTGAAAATAAATTTATCATCGGCTTTTCTAATTGATTCAATATAAGGAGTATTTGCATAAAGCGCATCCGCCATATGAATGAATCGCATCCTCGGATGACTCTTTCGAATTTTATCGATGAGTCGTTTAGCTGCGTTGGTTTCGCAGTCTTGTTTGTTATCCCCATCATGATGACATATTTCTTCAGGCATCAGCGGAATTATTTGCTTTATATCAGGATGTGAGATAATGGGCTGTACCAGCTTGTGCGAATAGGTCATGTCACCGTTTTTTAATTCGGTTTCAAGACACTTAGGGCAGCTAATTTCTTTAGAATTATAGTATTGAGTTCCATCAACCGTTAATAAGTATCGCCCTTCAACAGTAAAGCGTTTTAAATGATTACTACGCTGTAACCGAGATAAGTACTCTTTGAAAATAGGCGACAGAGATTGCGAATCAACGAGCCCAATAATCTCTCTCATCTGCGTATCTTTAGGTGTCTTAGTAACCCCAAACTGAGTTTGAAGATTATTGCGGTGATACTTCTTGCTCATTCGGTCCTGGAAACTAAGAAGGCTTGGTGACTTGTAAAACATGCAGGCTAAACCTGATAACAAGGTATCAGCCACACTATAGTCAACACTCTTTTGTCGTCTCTTGTCGTCATAACCAGTCCAGGACTCTTTAAATCCTCGAACCAGTGATTTAAAACTTAACGGTTTTTTTATTGGAGTAGTCAATCTTAGAATGCCCATATTTTTTTCTACTGCTATTATCTAAAATTTAGCTCCTTTTTGACAGGCTTTTTTCTTGAATTTGTACGAT
>CAYXVT010000324.1:0-3024 GCA_964468105.1 Uncultured Candidatus Berkiella sp.
TAAGGATATTAGAGAAGCCGTCACCGATTATCGTATCGTCAAAATCAGTGCCGGTCTATGTATTTTTAGTATTTTAATTACAATTTCAACTATAAGTATTGTAGATGTTAGTTGTTTCTAATGTTCCAAATAAATAGGACACTTAAATAATAATGTTAAAATCACTGAATAGGTTTTTGCCACATCCTTTGGTCAGCCTTATATTTTCATTATTCATTATCTTATATTGGCAATCGGCCGATATATTTCTGCGGCATCATGACATTGGCTGGCATATTGCTGCTGGGCAGCAAATCCGTGAGCTTGGTGCTATTCCCAAATATGATAGCTGGTCTTTTACCGCAGGTGATACAGTTTGGTTTAATATTTCCTGGTTATGGGATATTACTGTCAGTAAAATTTATGAAATTGGCGGTTTTGCGCCACTGGTTCTGGCTACTATTCTGCTTGGCGCTTTATTATGTGCATTTCTGGCCAAAATATGCTTATCACTAGGGATATCAACAATATTTACCTTATTTGGTATTCTGATTGTTGGATTGGTTTTTCCATTTTACCAACCGCCATGGGATTATGTACTCAGTATTGCACCACAGGCAGTTAGCCTATTATTCTTTTTGATATATTATTTATTGCTTTTACATGTGCCGAAGGGAAGGTGCAGGAAGAAATTATGGATGTTGCCGCTGCTCATGTTGCTTTGGGTAAATATGCATGGTGGTTTTTTTATCGGTTACATGTTGATAGGTTCGGCTTTTTTAGCAGCGCTTATAAACCGTCAATTCAGAGCAATTAAAATTTGTTTTATAATAGGTATTGCCTGTGTGGTAGCGGCAGCCATAAATCCCTTGGGAGTTCATATTATAGATGCAGTGATGCGCGGACTAAATGGTGCAGGTAATAGCAATATTACTGAGTGGATGCCTTTTGAGTTTGGTGTAAATCTTTCATCTGCATATTTATTATTATTCATTATGACTGCACAATGGCGGAAGCCGGATATAGCCTTGTTCTGCCGTATTGTAGCATTTATTTGCCTAGCAGCCGGGCTCTTACAAAAACGTAATTTTGTATATTTTTTGTTTTCATCACTTCCTGTATTGCTGATGAGTATAGAGCCTTGGTTCATAAAATTTAATATCCTTGCCAAACGTATTCTGGATATTGAAAATGATATGGAAAAATCTCGTATTGCATTTGTTTCAGCATTTGTCGCAGTTTTTGCCATTTTAATAGTAGTTACCCCATGGGCAATGCAAAAGCGTTTCCCCGAAGGAGTGTCTTTACCAAAAGAATTTTACCCGGCAGAAGAAATTGCGTATTTACGTTCGCGCCTGACTGGATCAGTACCAGAACCTATTTTTAACAGCTGGAATTTTGGAGGATATCTCATTTTTTCACTGCGCGATAAGGTAAAAGTATATATTGATGGACGCGCAGATACCGTATATCCAGCCTCACTCATCACACTTCCTATGTTAGAAACATATGAAAAACTGGAAAAAATAATTCTATCCATTTTGCTATAACGCCAAATTATCAGCCGCTTTCACAAGTTTATTTTAAAGCTAATCCGCATTGGAAAAAAGTCTTTGTTGGTAAAGTAGCCACGGTTTTTGAGAGAACAGGTAATTAATAGGAATTTCTGAAAATGAAATATTCTATTTTTAGATGGCTTGCGCGGAGCGGCGTCTAATATTTGTTAGCTTGTGTTGAGTAATTTTGATAAAAATACAAAATATTATATGCACGGCATCCCATCTCATAACATAAAGGTCGTCAGTTCAAATCTGGCCGGCACATCCAAGGAATTTATTGTTAGTCTGTATGTTACGGCTCACTTAAGCTTGAATCAAATCTGTCCGCCGCAGCCAACAAAACGGCCATTCTCCGAGGATTGGAAAATTTTCAAAGATTCTCCGTTGCTACCAGCGAGGTCAAATTTGATATATTTGTATCAATCAATTATTGTATAAAAATGATGATAAAATACACCAGCACTTTTCGGTTCCTATGGGAATAAGAGAAATACAGTTTAAAAAATTTAAGAGATCTGATGACCTGTCTATTGGTTAATCTTAGAGCAATGAATCAAAACTTCTTTTTCCAAACGACACCGCAAGAATCGCCCGTAGAGAAAACCGGACCAATTTTATCAAAAAGCACCAATAATTGAGCGTCTCTGGAAGTCGTCATAAACTACACTCGCGCGCACGCAACTCGACACATCGTAATATCTGGCATATTGAAAGGAAAGAATAAATAATGGTGCCGCACTGGCGGCAGCACGATCTTGCTTATATGGCTTATTTTATAATCGGTGTGGGCGGGTGATTGTGTCATCAATGTGATGATATCGCCGATAAGGGCGCTACGCTCAGTAGGCGGCAAATCCTTCAGTATATTGCGCTTTTCCCCAGGCATTTTAGTAATCATATTTTTTTATTATTATTGCTAGTAGCAAACTCCTCTTCAAACCCAATGTCAAATGGAATTAACAGAATTTTAATGTTCTAAAACAGATAAATCACATATATTTCTTGCCGCGGCGTATCCCCTCTGTTAGTTTCAGGCGCAATGAAAACAAATCAGTTAAAAGTCAAGATAACCGGTGGCAAGCAGAATAATTATTATCTCTCTCTGGAAATTTTGAGAGGCTTATGTGCGCTGGAGGTTGTGATCTGGCATTGTTTTGCACGTATTGATGATGTTTTCCTTCGCATTAGTCCTACCTTTAAGTTTATATATTTCAGTTTGCTGCGAGGGTCAGATATAGCCATTATAGGATTTTTTATACTCAGCGGTTTTGTGACTACTGCAAGTTTTATTAGCTATTTCAATAAATATCCGCCCCTTAAAGCAACCATAATATTTTATATTGCCCGCGCTGTGAGAATATGGTCGCTCACCTTTACTACAGTTTTGGCCTCTGTTGCAGTTGCCTGGCACTACCGCACAACTTCAAAATATGAGTTAGAGTGGAGTAAATATAACTATTTTGATTTTAATATCATTGATATACTG
>CAYXVT010000325.1:0-3012 GCA_964468105.1 Uncultured Candidatus Berkiella sp.
AAATGCCACCTTTATTTCCGGCATTATCGGCATAGTAGGTGCCAATGGCTCCGGTAAATCCACTTTGCTCTTGATTCTCAGCGGACTGTGCAAGCCTGATAGTGGCAAAATCTTGTTTGAGCATCAAGATATCTATACCTCCTCATCATGTTGGAAGACAAAAGTAGGTTATGTACCAGCCACTCCTCACCTTTATCCCTATCTAACAATTATCGAAAATATTTACTTTGCAGCCTGTATGCGAAAATTACCAAAGAAAACCTTTGAAGTTAACTTACAAAAAGTATTAGCACGATGCTTTCTACAAGGCTATGAAAAAGTACTCTTTGGCAAATGCTCACAAGGTATTAAAAAACGCGCCATGCTGGCAGCAGCATTAATCCATGAGCCTGACATACTTATCCTCGATGAACCTTGTGCAGAACTTGATCCCAACCTTCGCCAACAGATCTGGCTACTTTTGCAAGAGCTAAAAAAGGAAGGCAAAACCATTATCTTCTCCAGTCATCATCCAGAAGAAATAAGTTCTTTTTGCTGCCAACGCTATCTATTACATCAAGGCAAATTACAACTTATTTCTAAACAAGAACATTTAACGCAAGTGTTATGGCAACAAAACCAAGGTTTGGCAAATTCGCAGACTTTTAACTCACAAGAAGCTAAAACATGAGCATCACTATTGGTCGACTAGAAATCTATAAACTCGTCCGCCATCCCATGACCTGGGGTCTATTGAGTATTAGTATTGGCCTGCTTTCATTAGTGTACTATCGATTGTGCGTTGATTATTTGCATTTAGCACACAGAGCGTTGCATCAGCGCGATATTTACCCAAGCCTGTCAATTGACGTGTTCAAACCCCTGTGTAGCTGGACGATTGTTGTTTTGGCACTTATCTTTCCTTTGTTTACCACCAATGCTTTTAGTCAAGAATATCGGCACAACACTTTTACTTTATGGGCAATGAGCCCGCTGCCAGCAAGGACCATCGTATTCGCTAAAGCAAAAAGTTTGTTATTTATTTTGCTCGTAATGATAAGCGTTTTAATACTATTGATTTCAAGTCTTGCATTTGACGCCCCACTTTCCTATAAGATGATTGCATCAATGCTACTTGGCGTGGCACTCATAGGATGCTGCTTTTTGAGTTTTGGTTTATTTATTTCCAGCATTATTCCCAATCCTCTGTTTGCGATGGGCATTACTTTTTTAGGCAATTTGGGGTGGATGTTGCTTGAATGGATAAATCCTTTTCCCTCATCCTGGACCCTTGCTAAAGAATTGTCACTACTTGGCCATTGTTACCATTTTCTCAATGGTATCCTTTATAGCCCTGATATAATTTATTTCCTTATATTCACAGGATTTTGGTTAACCCTGTCAGTCCAAGTGGTAAACCATAAAATGACAAGATCCCTATGATGAAAAAACTTAGAAAAATCTCAGCTGACATTTTACTATTATTGAGCTTGCTAGTCTTATCGATAGGTGGTTATTTTGTTGCACTAAAATATCCTTTATTTAAAGAAGTGTCTCCCTATCACTTGTCAGAAACAACGCAAACTTTATTAAAGAATTTTCACCATCCCGTTGAGATGACCTTATACAGCCAAGACAGCGATACCCATCATTTGGTTAATATCCTTGTTGAACGCTATCAACGGTTGCAACCCCAAATACAATTCAAATGGCATCAAGCATCATTGAATCAACCCCCTTTGCCACAACATGCCCTTGTTATTCAATTTGAAAAAACGAAGGAAATCATCGATCTTGATAAAGTAACTGTCAATGAAAATCAACTAACGAATGCACTTTTTAAATGTCAACGCAAACCTAATCAGTGGGTTGTCTTTCTACAAGGACACAACGAACCCTCTCCTTTTGGCACTAAAAATAATGATTTTAGTTTATTTCGTTTAAGTCTTGAAAACCAAGGTTTAAAGATTCAACGCCTTAATCTTGCTCAAACGCCAATCATTCCAGATAATACTCAGGTTCTAATCATTGCCTCTCCTCAATCGGCTCTATTACCGACAGAAGAAGCTCTTATTACAGAATATGTGGCCAAAGGAAAAGATCTCTTATGGCTGACCGATCCTGGTTCTAACATGATGTCTTTATTAAGTGAACAGTTGGGCATTTTTCCTTTACCCGGAACCATTCATGATTGGCATGGTCAACAATTGGGAACACCGCATCCTGCTATTACAATTATTGACAACTATCCAACTATTCCCTTTGATGCGCCCAATACCCTCACCGCTTTCCCTTGGGCACAAGCTTTAGAGCAAAAAAAGCGGGGAGATTTTGTAGCGCAGCCTTTATTGATTACGCATAATGCAACATGGACAGAAAAAGAGACTTTCAATAAATCTGTTTCTTCGCAATCACCTGAATTGCCAGGACCTTTCTTACTGGGTGTTAGTCTCACCAGAACAGTCGCAGAAAATCAGCAACGAATAGTTGTGATTGGCAATAGTCGATTTTTAAGCAATGGCGCCATTGAAAATTATGGCAATCTTGCTTTTGGACTGAATCTTATTAATTGGTTAAGTCATGATGATGCTCTCCTACATATTTCACAACCTCTTGCTAAAGATACCATGTTACACATTCATGGTATGGCTGCCATTGCCATTCAATATGGCTATCCCACCTTGAGCGTACTCCTGTTTATCTTTTCAATGCTATTCACCTATTCACGTATCAAAAGAAGTCAACGTATCGCTTCCCATCTTTCCCTCTCTTAGGATTTAGCCCTATAGAGCCGATATATATAGACGAGATCTTGAGCTAAACTTTTAAGCTTTAAAGGCAAAAAAATCATGGAAAAGACCGCTATTCCTAAACATATTGCGATGATCATACTTTTTGTGGTCTTTGCCATCATGGCCGGTGGTTATGCACTTTTTTATCAATCACAAAAGAAAATTGCTCAAAAAGACAGGGAATATGAAATTCTCAAAGAAAAAACAATGCATGCTGAAGAAAATTACAATGATTTAAAGA
>CAYXVT010000326.1:0-2286 GCA_964468105.1 Uncultured Candidatus Berkiella sp.
CTATCAGCAACATACTTGTGCAGTTTGCCGGGCAGCTAGCCAATGGGCATGTGCTTACAAACATTGGTGATCCGCTTCTAAGCGGTGTTTTAAGCTTATCATCTGATAAGAATACCCTTAGTATTAATCTGGATCCGGTGTTGTGGTCAATCGGCATGAATAGCGGGCAGCCGGTGGCTGATATTATAGGTCGTGACCAGATACTTAATACCCTGACTAGTACAGCTATTGATTATATGGGTGATCTATGGATCAGCACCAATTATGACCTATTCGACCATGTAACATTTGCCACCAAGGATAAAGGCATAACTGCCAACCTGCTTGATGCCCCATCAACCGGCAATGCTGATTTATACATAGGCGGCAATGGCGGCGACTCAGTTAACGGTTCAAGCGGCAACGACCTGCTTAATGGCGGCAAGGGTCTTGATTACCTGTATGGCGGTGCTGGTGACGATATAATCATGGGTAATGACGGTAATGATACATTGTCGGGCGGTGCTGGCCATAACATTCTTGATGGCGGCGCGGGCAGCAACTCGGTGATTTATTCCCTTAACACGACTGATGATATTACCCTTGTTCTGTCCAGCAACTTTGCTAATAGCGTCAGCTTCAATGATGCTTTGTATAATATCAAGGATGTATACAGCGGCAGCGGCAATGATTACCTTACCGGTGATTCACAAAATAATGTTCTTGCTGGATTTATAGGTAACGACACTATTGATGGTGCTGCGGGCAATGACTATCTTTACGGGGGTGATGGCAGCGATGTACTGATCGGCGGCGGTGATGTTGATAACTTATACGGCGGTGCGGAAAGCGATACATTGACCGGCGGTGGCGGCAACGATATATTCCATATCGACAGCGGCGACGGGTTTGATATTATCACCGACCCAGAGGCTGGCGACTCCATCCAGTTCAGCGACGGAACTTTATCGGGCACTGCAGGCAAGATAAGCGACGATACTTTCCAGCTTGGCGGTTACAGCCTTAAGCAGCAGGGCGCTGACCTTGTGATAACCAAGGACGCTTCCGCATACGGCGCCCAAAGCGCAACCGGCGTGACCATCCGGAATTTTTTCACCTTCGGGTATGACCCGAAGCAGAGCTACAGCAATATCGCTGCAAATGATAATGTGCCATTTGGCAACCTTTTAAGTTGCGCTTAAAAACTCCAAATTCCTTTTATTCAATTGACCGGAAGGTTAATGCTCGTATGATTGCCCAAAGAACTATAAATTAGGATAATCATGAATCCGACAATTATTAAATTCTCTTTAGCAGTAGTATCGTCCCTTAGAAATGGAAGATTTTATGGTAGATAATGGCATTTTGTTTCTTGCTGGGTTTTTTACACTTATGCTTATATTTACTCGCTATGAACGACAGCGGAAAATTGAAATCGATGCAGTCAAGGAAAATCTTTATAAAACAGGTTTAATAGCTGAAGGAAAAGTAATATTGCAATCAAACTATTTTACAACGATGTTAGGTGTTGTTTTGGGGGTGGTAGGGTTTCAAAGATGTGTTAATTACAAATTTAATACTAAAGAGGGAAATGAATACTTTGGAAAAAATATAGTAAATATATTTTATGAAACAAAAATTTATTTTTCTAATGCAGATTGTAAAATAAAAATTATTTATGATCCTAATAATCCTACGATAAATCTTATATATAAAAATCGCGAGAATAAAGAATATAATAAGAAAGAAAAATAATATGGCAAGATATGGATATTACCCCGCTGCAAAATTAATAGATATTACAGGGACAGGTACTCTTCTTGGAGATAATATAATTATTGGGGCTTTTAAAGAGTTATTAAAAGCCGCAGCAGAAGGAATGAATCCCGGAACTGAATTAACTATAAAATTAGCAGTTTTAGCTGATGATTTAACTGGTGTAGGTACAACAACTATAACTATACATAGACATGAAGATAACAATTATAGCATCGATGGATATAATGAAGGGGCAAAATATGCATTTGCTGAGTTTGTTGCTACCAAGTTATTCACTGCTTTAGCTATCTTATTAGGCACTCAAGTATCGCTTTTAGGGGCCATTGCAATTGGCGCCGGAGTTGTGATACTTCACAGTGCTACAGATACGCTCCTTGATTTAAATAATGGAATAAGCCCTTTTGCTGATACTCTTAAATTTTATGATAAAAATGGTAAGCTTTCTTCCGGGTTATATTATCCCGATGGCATAGACGCAATTTCTAATAATTATCAAAGCGCTATTCTAGACTTTATAGGAAGGGCACA
>CAYXVT010000326.1:2296-2954 GCA_964468105.1 Uncultured Candidatus Berkiella sp.
ATCGTAAATGGCGGCAACATATTAATAGAAGACAAGTATTCTGGACTTACAATTGTTAAAGGATATACCCTTTACAACGGTAATTTCTTAGACAGGCTTGTTAGTGCTTCTTCTGTTAGCAGTGTTACAGATTTTTTAGCAGTTGGCGACCAAAAGAATCTCAACTCCCATGCCTATAAAGGGGTTGGTGATCATTATTTTTTCTTTGAAAATAACAATGTAGCGCTTGATATTCCTGTCCTTATAAATGGTGTAGAGCAGGTGGTTACGGTTAACACTATTAATGGCAACACTGGGCGTTTAATGGGGACAGGGTCGGGCAAAAACCTGTTCTTTAATTCTACCGGTTTGCCATCAACAATTACTGGCGGCAGTGGTGATGATTTAATTTTAAGTGGTGTTAGCAATGACACCCTTAATGGCGGATTTGGTGATGACATTCTTATAGGTGGCAAAGGTGATGATATATTGAATGGCGGATTTGGTGAAAACATCATTGATGGCGGTGATGATAATGATACTGTTACTTATGAATTCGCATACTTAAATTTATATATAAACCTGAATAATCATGCTGCTCTTTCTGAAATACCAGGAGTTAATGACACTCTCTACAGCATCGAGAATGTAATTGGTGGCAGCGGTAACGATGTTATTT
>CAYXVT010000327.1:0-284 GCA_964468105.1 Uncultured Candidatus Berkiella sp.
AGTACAACAGTTGCTGTATTGCTGTACAAATTGTCGGTTCTCGATATCGGGTATCCAATAACTTCTTTTATCCTCAAGCCTATGCCACAGGCGTATTTGCGCAACTGGTCTTTAAAGGATTAAGCGCAATCGGGTTAAACAATCCTGATAGCAGGCTAAAGCAAAAGATCCCAGGTTATATACCGCTGGCACAGCGTCAACAATGGCTAACCTCGCCTGAGCGAACCTATTTCCCACCAGAAGAGATTAAATTGTATTAGCCATAGGTGTCCCAATTAGGTTTT
>CAYXVT010000327.1:294-2933 GCA_964468105.1 Uncultured Candidatus Berkiella sp.
AACTAAATTTAAGTTAGGCTGGAAATCCTTTATCTTTAATTAGTTAGAATAATACCTAAAGGTTAGATCCCATGGATGCTGCGTTATGGACAAAAGATGAATTTAAAAAACAATTATTAGATTTAAGCCACCGCTATCATATTCATCACCCTTTTCAAAAAGCCATGAATGAGGGCAAATTAAACCAAACTCAAATCAAAGGATGGGTGGCAAATCGATTTTATTATCAAATCACTATCCCTCGAAAAGACGCTGCCATTTTAGCAAATTGCGATGACAGATTATTTCGCCGTCGTTGGATCCAAAGAATTATAGATCATGATGGCTCAGCGACTGATGAAGGGGGAATTGAAGCGTGGCTGCGTTTAGCTACCGCTTGTGGACTTACCCGCGAAGAAACACTCTCACTACAACAGGTGGTGCCTGGCGTTCGATTCGCAGTGGATGCATATTACCAATTTGCAAAGCAAAGTCCATGGCAAGAAGCTGTTGGTTCATGTTTAACAGAACTCTTTGCTCCACAAATTCATCGTCAGCGCTTAGAAAGCTGGCCACAACATTACCCTTGGATCGATAATGAAGGCTTAACTTATTTTAGAAATAGAATAAAACAAGCCAATCAAGATGTAGAACATGCCTTAGCGTTCACATTAGCTTACTGCGATACCAAACAAAAACAATTACGGGCATTAGAGAACTTAAATTTTAAACTCGACATTTTATGGTCGATGTTAGATGCCATCTCTTTATCCACTAATTTTAAATTCCAACCAAAAATAAATATTACTCCCCGTTTTAAATTTCAATGGGAAGAAACACAAAAATCGTTTGTATTACTCTATCCAGAAGGGATGATCAAACTCAACGAATCTTCAAGTGAAATATTAAATCTCTGTGATGGTTCAAGAAATCAAGATGAGATCATATTAACGCTTGAAAAAAAATATCCAAACGCTGACATTAAACAAGACATTACTGAATTTTTGGAGCAAGCACATGCAAACGGTTGGATCACACGTTAGTAAGCCTAATATTCCTTTATGGGTTATGATTGAACTTTCTTATCGATGCCCCCTGCAATGCCCCTATTGTTCAAACCCTCTGGAATTTGCTACCTACAAAAATGAATTAAAGACCGAAGATTGGATCCGGGTAATGACACAAGCCAGAGAATTAGGAGCGGTACAACTGGGCTTTTCTGGTGGTGAACCCTTAGTCAGACAAGATCTCGAAATTCTCATCAAAGCAGGGCATGACTTGGGATTTTATACTAATTTAATTACCTCCAGTGTTGGTATGGATGAAAAACGGCTATTAGCGATTAAAGAAGCTGGCATTAATTCTATCCAAGTAAGTTTTCAATCAAGCGATAAAGCACAAAATGATTATATTGCTGGAACCGATGCCTTTGATCATAAAGTTGAAATGGCAAAAAAGATAAAGGCTTTAGGGATTTCACTTACATTTAATATTGTTTTGCATAGACAAAATATTGATGACTTAGCAAAGCACCTAGATTTTGCAATCTCTCTTGGAGCAGATTACATCGAATTGGCCAATACACAATACCTTGGGTTTGCCTTTGAAAATCGATTTGCTTTACTACCCAGACGCGAGCAACTTGAAAGAGCAGAAGAAACAACAAAAATCTATCAAGATAAATACCAAAATCATCCCAAAATATTTTTTGTGGTCGCTGATTATTTCCAAAATCGGCCCACGCCTTTTATGAATGGCTGGGGAACCACCTTTATTACCTTTACGCCTGATGGTTTTGCATTACCCTGCCATTCTGCCAGAATATTGCCTGATCTCACTTTTCCCAACGTACAAGACAGTTCAGTAAAATCCATTTGGGAAGATTCTCAGCTATTTAACAAATTTCGTGGCTATGAATGGATGAAAGAGCCGTGCCGATCTTGCCCTGAGAAAACAAAAGATTTTGGCGGATGTCATTGTCAAGCCTATTTATTGACCAAAGATGCTTGTATGGCGGACCCAGTTTGCAATCTTTCCCCCGATCACCTACTGATTTTAGAAGCACTAGAAAAAGCATCGCAAGCACCAATGGAACAACCACTGGTATATCGAAATGCAAAAAATTCACGTTTGATTACAACGCCTATTCAAATCATAAAGAAAACTTAACCTATGGGCGATGATGCAAGTTATGCTATCAAGACAGAAAATCTGACCAGGCAAATCTTAGCATAGAACATGGCCAATTTGTCGCACTATTGGGACCTAATGGTTCTGGCAAATCCACTTTATTAAAAATTTTAGGCACACTCATTGAGCCAACGCAAGGAACAGCGTGGGTCAATGGGTATAACATCACCTCTTCGCCGGTTAAAGTCAGAGAGTCCATCGGATTTTTGTTTCAAACCATTCCCTTAGACAAACAACAAACAGTTCAAAATAACTTAACTTTTTCAGCAGCTTTGTTTGGTGTGTCGAAAAAAATAGCGCAGGAAAGGATCTTAACTTTATTGAAAATCTTTCAACTTTCCGATGTTTCCAACAAATTAGTCAAAAATTTATCCGGTGGTATGCAACGTACCGTAGACATTATTCGAAGCTTAATCCATGAACCAACTATTTTATTGTTAGATGAGCCAACTGCGGGCCTGGATGCTGAA
>CAYXVT010000328.1:0-2919 GCA_964468105.1 Uncultured Candidatus Berkiella sp.
AAGCTAAGGTCAAATAAGTGTTTTTCGTTTTTATCTTTAATTTCTATTTTTGATTTATCAATAAAGTCAATTACGCTCTTGATGTCCTTTGATTTTGTAAAGCCAAATGAACCCAGAGTATCTGCAATTTTAAGTTTGATAACCTCATTGGTGCTAAACTTTCGCCAGCCCTTATCATTGTCACGTTGATTTTCGGCAAGATTAAAACTATCAAGCTCGTTAATTCTGCGATAACTTATTTCTGTGTCCGAAGCACGAAAAATTGGATGATTAAAATAGTCGCTTAACTGCTTAGCCTTACTCTTGTTCAGAGCATCCTGTATTACTTCAAGTGATAATTCGCTAAGCTGTATCATATTTAAATCATACCAGTCCGTATGATTTTATGTCAATATTTTATACGAACTTGTATAATTTTATTTGATAAAGTCTATATATTTGTCAATAAATACCGTGCCCATCTACTTATTATCAGATTGGTTTCAGATATTATTTAACTGACTTTTTAATTTTCTTCTTGCTACTGGTAATTCTTAAGTTAATGTCATCTAGTAGGCGATTGAATATCGTTTTATATTGTTTCAACTTTCGCTTTTCTCTATCAGTAAGAGATTTGTCTTTTTCAAGTTCAACAACTTCCTTTAGAGCATCTTCGAGATGTTTTTTGCTAAACATAACTAGTCCATTAGCCAGTTTAACGGTTGCTAGCATCTGTTCTTCATCTTCTTTGTTTATTCGTTCCCAATAAACCTTTTCATCGTCAGTCCAATCTTGAACGGAGTAACTTTTACCTAGCCCAAAGTTTCCTGTTTTACCTACGACGTATGCAACGTGATTATCATTTACATAGGGTGCATACCTATATTCTAAAATTCTTGCCCACACAATAGGATCAACTTCATAAAACATATTATCAGCGATATTATCTAGTTCTTTGTCAACGGTTTTGCCGTTTAGCAGTCTATTTTGGCACCATCTCAAGAAATGATTGTAAAGATGGATTGCCATTATATTTTTATCTTCAACTAGGTTCTTGTGTGTGAATTTCCAGCCTTCTGGGAAGAAGTCTGACCATATAAATGAGTTTTCTGGTGAGTTTGGTATCTCTTCAAAAATAATTGTGTCGTCAAAACTATTTAAGAATTTCATTGCGTCTTCTTCGCTTAGTTTTTCGGCAAATTCTTGTAAATTCTTAAATAAATCAAACGCTAGACCATTCTTGAGACAATAGCTTGCCAAACTGTTGTAACCATTCATAAAAGCCAATCTTAGATTGTATATATTTCCAGCACGATACAAATCGCTATCATTGGTTACTGTGAGCCAATTAGTAAACAGATAATTAAAAACTTTATCAATGTATGGCGGATAACCTAATGGCTTATTGTTCCAGCTATCTTTAAGTGTGTTGACTAAACTGATGATGTAATCACTGTGCTCTCTATTCTTCTTTTTAGCTTTAACTAATTTATCAGTCTGGTAAATTAGCTCCTCAAGCAAGAATTCCTCAAACTGCAAGTTAGATTTGTTGGTTGAAGATAAAGAACCGGCCATTAAATCTCTTTTTTCAAACGACCAGTCATCAGTGTTGATTATCAACCAAGTCGTTGACTTCAAACTAGGATTAGAGATGGCTTTAACTCGTTTATCTCTGTTTAGGTTTTGTTGTGTGATAATACCGAATATGTCTCTTAAAATAACTACCGTTAACGCAATAAGTAAAAGAAGTAGTAAAACTGCTTTTATGTTCCCATAGTCATTACCCAAAAGATCAATACTGCCAATCCTGATTATCAAGGGCATTACTATCAACAGAACAGATATTTTTACAAGATAGAGTATCTTAAGGTAGCTTTTCCCACTTATACTTATTTCATAATCAGGTATCTGTTTGAAGAGATTTTGAGCAGCAAAAATAGCGACACTTATGTAGAGGGTAGCAAGTACGGCTACTACTATGTCAAATGCTGGGAGTAGCTGTAGAGCAATGTTAGATATTTCATTCACCCCAAACCTCAGCTATTTTGTTGTCAATCTCAAACTTACAGTTGTTAATTTGCTTTTCGTAATTTTGGATTTCACTCAATTTATTCTTAACAAAATCTATTAACTGTTCTCCTTCAGTAATAAGCATTATTTTTGACAACTCTTTATACCTTAATTGCTGTCGAACTGTTCCTTGTGACAATCTTTTAATATGGTGCTTAGCTTGCGATGATTTTAGAAATGCAAGTAAGTAGGTTGGATCAATCTTGTCACTATTCAAACTGAATACTGTATACATAGGACTGACCGCTCCGGTTTCTTGCGTGTTATTATAAGCAATCGAACCAACATTTATACGAGCTGGATTGTATGCAAAATATCCTGGCTTCACAATTTTATATGCAGATATATTCTCTGAAGCTACTTTATTACCAAAGTATTCGTCAGATGGAACAAAACCTGCCGTATTTGAAACTGACCAAACTCTATAATTCCCATCTTTAACTTTATCCTTGCTCTCTTTTATGTAGCTTCCTAATGCTTGGAACTTATATTTGTTAGTTACGGGTAGGGTATATTCTCTATAATATTCCTGACTTAAGTCACAATCTTTTTCGTTTAGTATTATTTCTTTTTTTACAGTGAAGGCTATACTGCTGTGAACTTTATCGTCAACACTTTTACTTAATTTAAAGTTATTAATTACATCTAAACATTTAGGTAAATCATTATCATTGATTTTCCTAATCCTTGTTGTTAATGAGTGTCCAAAGTGTCTAGGATTAAGAAATAATATACTGTCACTTTCTTTTGCAATATTCTTATCTATTAAGAGTACCGATGTTCTTGCATCGGCGTATGGCAGAAATAGACCAGGAGGGAATGATACAACGCCATAAAGACCATTTTCAATAAGCAATTTTCTCAATTGTT
>CAYXVT010000329.1:0-2911 GCA_964468105.1 Uncultured Candidatus Berkiella sp.
ATCCACCGAAATCTGCCCTGGCCCATGCGCCATAATAGACAATATCAATAAACCCCACACAAAGTGTTGCATTAAGCCATTCGCACCGTCGTCTGTCCATAAAAAGGGATAAAAAATGATGCAGGCGATATTAAAAAAGAATAGGGCGAGTGCAAAAAAACGGCTAAATAATCCTAACAATAGAAAAACGGGAAAGGTTAATTCGGCAATCGTTCCCAAATAAGCAGCCAACTCCGGTGAGAGAACAGGAACGTGATATTCATTTTGAAATAATGAAACGGTAGATGTCCAATTTTTTGTTTTAAGCCATCCTGAGAAAAAAAAAGCCTTAAAGATCCAGATTCGGATCAATAAGCTGACAATCGGATCCAATCGGCTTAAGTTTTTTGTGCCAAAGGAATAGAATCGACAAAGATGATTTAACACAGCTATTCTCCATACTATTTAATAAATATAACATGCTTTGGAGGAGAATATTTATCCAGTGGTTATTAACGCATTCTGTTTAAAAATAGCGCTTTTAAATCTTGTGCTAATATTAAAAGTAGTAAAAGCAAAGGATGATTGCTTTTAAAAAGCTAACCGCAAGGAGAGATACAATGCGTAAAGAAATTATAGGCTTGATAGCAGGACTTGGTTTAGTCTATTCACAAGCAAGCAGTGCTACTGCTGGCGAGATGAAGCCTTCGGCTAAACAATCGACAACAACAACAACGATGCATCATACACATACCACAACGGTTGAACATAAACAGACAACAGCTCCAACTGCGCACAAACATCACCATCATCACAAACATCATGCACAGCATCAGCATTACAAGCATCATCGCAAACATGGTGCAGCCAATTCTAAAACAGATTCATTACATCAAAAACAATTTTCAAAGACACACAAAAATATTCAGAAACCTGTTTCATATGAATCAGATTATGCTCCTAAAGGAGCAAAATCTAATCATGAGGTGATGAATCATTCTAGTCTTGATCAATCAAAACATTCTATTTCAGACAATGGGATAGGGCGTGATCATAGATAGAGATTAAGTAGTAATATTTTGACAGTATCCTCCTACTTTGGCGCGTTAAGAAATAAAAATTTTTAACGCGCTTTCTTTTAATTTAGATATCCAACACTTATAATTAGGTTAAGCGAATAATTTTATAGGTTAAATAATCTGATTTTATATTCAGCTTTTTAAAATATAAGTGTTAATACTGGAGGTCAAGAATGAAAGTTAAAAGCACAATCCTTAGTGCATTATTGGTCGCGGGGTTTGCGATTTCATCTGTAACATCTGCATCAACGAACGGTGGTGGTGATGGTAATGGTGGTGGTGCTTCTTCTCGTGATGGTGGAGCAGATCATGGCGGTGCTGATCATGATAACGCTCATGGTGAACAAAATCATGATAATGATCTTCAGTCAGCAGAAAACTCATCACGTAGACATCATAGAAGACATGCTACACCAGTCAGTGAAGTTGGCATAGGCGAGCCTACCAATCCTAATAATAGTTACAATGAATCAAAAGATATGATGAGAGATCATCGCTAGAAAATGATTAGGCTAAATCCAACGTCTCAATCGTTGGATTTAGCTTTCTCCTTCTCCTTTATCTCAAGCCATTCCAAGATAAGCAGATTGTACTTTGGGATCCGCTAATAGCTCTTTCCCGGTCCCTGACAGTTGAATTTCACCATTCACCATCACATATCCTCGATTGGCAAGATTGAGTGCGTGATGTGCATTTTGCTCCACCAACAAAATAGTGGTTCCTTCGGATGCAATTTCTTTTAATATATTAAATAGTTGAGTAACAATTCGTGGTGCCAGTCCTAAGCTAGGTTCATCTAGGAGAAATAACTTGGGTTCACTCATGAGAGAGCGTCCCATCGACAGCATTTGTTGCTCTCCTCCTGATAACGTTCCCGCTCGTTGTTGTTTTCTGTCATGTAAAATAGGGAATAAAGCAAAAACGCGATCCAGACTTTTTTTAATTTCAATTTTACCTTTGGTATAAGCTCCCATTAGTAACTTTTCTTCCAAGCTCCTCTTATCAAAAATTCTCCTGCGTTCAGGCGCGATTGCAATACCTAAAGAGGCGATTTGATGAGTGGCAAGATGATGAATGGGGGCGCCTTGAAAAAGAATTTTCCCGCTTGAAATTCTGGGATGTCCATAAAGACTCATCAGTAAAGTGGTTTTACCAGCACCATTAGCTCCGATTAAGCTCACGATTTCCTTTGAGTAAACATCAATGGAGACCTCACGCAAAGCTTGAATTGGGCCATAGCTGGCACAAACCCTTTGAAAGGATAATAAAGGTAATTTATTGGGCATCTTCTACCCCTAAATAAGCTTCAATTACTCTTTTATCATGACGAACATTCATTGGAGATCCTGCACAGATAACTGTACCATGATCAAGTACAACTACATGATCTGATATATTCATCACTAAAGACATATCGTGCTCAATGAGCAATATCGAAACTTTATATTCTTTACGTAGAGATAATATGATATCTCGTAGCTCATGGGTTTCTTGGGGATTAAGACCTGCAGCAGGCTCATCTAAACAAAGTAATGAAGGTTTTGTGCACATGGCACGAGCAATTTCCAAATGACGCTGTTTCCCATAAGGCAACAATCCTGCTAATCGATTAGCGTCCTTTGTTAATTGAAACGTATCAAGCCATTCATAGGCTATCATTAACGCTTCATTTTCAAGCTTGCGAAAATGTTTTGTATTAAGAAATCCATGAATAATATTTTGGTTGCCTGTTTGCGCGACGAGACAATTTTCAATGACGGTCATTTCTCTAAACAATCGACTGTTTTGAAAGGTGCGCGCAATGCCCGCTCGGGCAACAAGGTGAGAGCCACCAATAAAATCTCGAATATTAA
>CAYXVT010000330.1:0-2909 GCA_964468105.1 Uncultured Candidatus Berkiella sp.
TCTGTGAGATTGTGAAGATGCCACTGCTTCCATGGCAGGAGTTCGTGCTTAAGGGCGCCCTCCAGATCAGCCACTTGATTTAATCTGGGTTCATTTTCAAATAAATCTAAAGAGGCATTGGCCGCCGCACAAGCTATAGCATTACCCATAAAAGTCGTGCCGTGCATCAATGCTTTTTCAGGATCAATATCAAGAAAAGCATTATAAATATGATCCTTGGCTATCGTTGCTGCCAGGGGTAGAGTTCCACCAGTGAGTGCTTTAGATAAACAAATAATATCTGGGACACAACTTATTTGTTCAATGGCAAACAGTGAGCCAGTACGGCCAAAGCCCGTAAATATTTCATCCACAATGACCAAGACGCCATAGCGTTGGCAAAGAGTGCAGATGGCGTTTAGCGTTTGGGCAGAATGCATTTTCATGCCACCTGCTCCTTGCACTAATGGCTCAATTAACAATCCCGCGACAGTAGAGGAATTTTTGGATAACCAACTTTCAAACTCAATAAGTAAGTCATCTGTTGTAGGGAGTTTGTGAATATATTGTGCTGGCAATACATTTTGAAATAGTCGATGCATGCCTTCAACGGGATCGCAAACCGACATCGTAAAAAAGGTATCTCCATGATAACCCTGCTCAAAAGAAATAAATTTGAGACGTTGATGTTCTTGTTGATGTTTCCAATATTGCAGAGCCATTTTCATTGCTATTTCAACAGCAACTGATCCTGATTCACTATAGAAAACATGATTTAAATCGCCTGGGAGTAATTGGGTTAAACGCATCGCTAATCTTTGCGCTTGTGGGTGAATCAATCCTCCCAACATCACATGAGGTAAAATAGCCGCTTGCTCTTGGATTGCACCCACGATGTGTGGATGATTATAACCATGGCAGGCAGTCCACCAAGAGGCAACGCCATCAATTAATTGGCAGCCATCGGCAAGCGTTAAGGTCGACCCTTGAGTACGTACGACTTCTAAAGGAGTCAGAGCCGTTTGCATTTGTGCATAAGGCAACCAGACAGTAGCATTTTGAGTCATGGTTGATTACCATCGTCGTTTTCGAGCGGGCATCATAACATAACTATGAGCGGAATATTCATCACAAGTACTGGCACAGGGACCGGGAAAACCTATTTAACACAAAGGTTGCTGCAGCTTGATCAGAATTTAGAAAAATGTTTTACAGCAAGTAAACCCATTATTTCGGGCTGGCCACAAGATGATGAAGAAATTCAACGTACTGATACAGGGCTGCTATTGCTTGCACAGCAAAAAAAGCTTACGCAAGAAAACATCGCAGCTTGTTCTCCGTGGCGTTACACCCTCCCACTCACGCCTAGCATGGCAGCCCAGAAAGAAGGTAAGATCATTGATCAAAAGGAATTGAATCATTTTTGCCAGAAAAATTTAGCAGGAGCAAAGCAAGACCAACAAATTCATCTTATCGAAGGCGTGGGCGGAGTGATGGCGCCTATTGCTCAACGGTTTACGGTGTTAGATTGGTTAGAGCAACTTCAATGTCCCTGTATAATTGTGGCAGGCTCTTATTTGGGAACGTTAAGTCATACATTAACAGCCATTGCGGTTTTAAAGAGCAGAGGCATTGATATTGTTGCAGTGTTAATCAATGAAACACCTGAAAGTAATGTGCCCTTGAATGAGACAAAAGAGTGTTTACAAGAAATGATATCCCCAATAAATGTGATGACATTGTCTTTTGAAAAAAAGAGTGTTGAGCAAGAGATGGAATTGCTAGCTTTTTATAACCATATTATTAGGCAATTTAGATGAGAGAATTATCTATATCAGAAAGTTTAAGGGTTGGCGCAGCAAATGGGGAAGTGGCGACAAACCATCATGAATTTGAATACCAGCAACAGTTCGTGGGTGTTCTATTTGGCGCGGCGATCATGACAGTAGGTGGCGGCTTGGCGGGCTACTATGTCGCCAGCGGCGTGAGTTGGCTCGGCGTCAAAGTAGCTACGACATTTATTGGGGCTTATAGTGGCTATCTCGTAGGACGTGTGGTGGGTCCTAATTTATTTTTGTGCCCCTAAAAAGCTTCCGGGTTAGTGCTGCGATTTGTTTTTGATTGTGATATACTTCGCCACCTTAGAAGGTAGATAAGAAAGGCGTTCCAATGCTTTCTTCTCTTAGATTTTTGCCTATTATTTTGGGTTTTTTAGTTGTTTTGGCTAATTTCCCAGTCTTTGCAGGAAGTAGTGTAGATACTTCTTTTGTCAAGCATCAGGTTTGGCAAGAAGTGGTTTCACAAGGTTTTTCTGTGCGCTCAAATGAATCCGATAAAGCGATGCGGTCGGTATTTGGTCAAATTCAAGCTCATCTAGAACAACAAATGATCAACTCCTTTTCACAGAAGATCCCCTATGGTTCCGCGTTGTGGATCATTCATACACCATTAATTGCAACACCGCTTGTTACCAATGGTGAGGTCAACAAAACATTAGTTTCACCTGAGATTGTTGCAGATAGTGATAAAGCAATACTTAATACGGCGCTTATGCGGGCTAAGCTTATGCGCGAATTTTTAGCTAAAGGTGGTGTGTTGGTTGTCGCCTACCAATCCAATTTCAGAGAAGGTAAAGCGGGTCGTACACAAGAACAAATCTCCATCTTCGAAGCATTGAAAAAGCAATATCCTAAACAAGTCATAGAATTTCCTATAGACGCTAATCATTTTCTAGACGGTGTTTTTCCGCGTGAAAATATTGGTGCAACTTATCTTGCGCAAATGCCAAGTGGTGACATTTTTGAAATGACTAATCTTGGCGTGCAAATAAATGAATCACAAGAAGGAGCGAAGTGGGGTGTCTGGTTACAAGAGCGATCAGTTCCCCAAACAGAAGTCAATACACGTTTAGTTTCAATTTTTCAGTTTCT
>CAYXVT010000331.1:0-425 GCA_964468105.1 Uncultured Candidatus Berkiella sp.
GTTTATCGGTGTACGGCAGATATAGGGTGGATTACAGGTCATAGTTATGGTGTCTATGGACCATTTGCAAATGGCGCTACGACAGTCATGTATGAAGGTATTATTACGTCTCCAGATCCCAGCCTTGTATGGCAGATTGTTGATAGATACCGTGTTTCAATATTTTATACAGCGCCGACTGCTATCAGAGCATTAATAGCTTTTGGAGATGAGCCGCTTTCATCAAGCAAAAGAAATAGTTTACGCATTTTGGGAACAGTTGGAGAACCAATTAATCCTGAAGCTTGGCAGTGGTATCACGATAAAGTGGGACACAAAAAATGCTGGATAGTAGACACATGGTGGCAAACTGAGACAGGTGGGATCATGCTTGTGCCACTGCCTGGTATTGGTCATCAAAAGCCAGGGTCTGCCTGCTTACCTTT
>CAYXVT010000331.1:496-2877 GCA_964468105.1 Uncultured Candidatus Berkiella sp.
CCAGACTCTTATTTTACTGGAGATGGCGCATATCAGGATAAAGAGGGTGATTATTGGATTACGGGTCGAGTCGATGATGTTATCAATGTTGCTGGTCATCGATTGGGAACGGCTGAAATTGAGAGTGCATTGGTAAAACATGTTGCTGTGAGTGAGGCTGCAGTGATTGGTGTTCCTCATCCTGTAAAAGGTGAGTCGGTGTATGCCTTTGTAACTTTAGTCGCTGGAAAACAATGGCAAGAAAGTTTAGTGCCTGAACTTCAAAAAGAAGTTGCAGAGATGATAGGAAAGCTTGCCGTGCCAGAACAAATTGAATATGCACCAAGACTTCCTAAGACACGTTCTGGAAAAATAATGCGTCGACTTTTACGCTGCATTGTTACAGGTGAGTTTGATAAAATTGGTGATGTATCTACATTAGCGGAGCCCGATGTTCTTGAACAATTAAAAGCAGGCCATTTGCAAACAAAGAAAAAGACTTGAGATATACTTTTAACTGAATCACGTTAATCATAGTGCTGATGATTGTTTTTTGGTAGGCTTAGTTCACCATTCCTAGGAAAGGAAGTTAGCATGCAAGAGGTTTATATTGTCGGGGCGGCAAGAAGCCCAGTAGGTAGCTTTGGTGGCTCACTTTCTAAATTAACGGCAAGCGCAATCTGTTCACAAGTCATTAAAGGTTTATTACAAAAAATAAATCTCTCTCCAGACAAAATCGAAGAAGTTATTCTGGGCCAAGTGCTAACCGCTGGTATGGGTCAAAACCCCGCGAGGCAATCAAGTATTGGGGCTGGCATTCCCGCATCCGTGCCTGCAATGACGATCAACAAAGTTTGCGGTTCTGGGTTAAAAGCAGTCCAACTTGCTTATCAGGCAATTTGTTTAGGGGAAGCCTCATTAGTACTGGCTGGTGGACAAGAAAATATGTCCATGGCGCCACATAGCTTGCCAAACTCACGCCTTGGTCAAAGAATGGGTGACTGGCAATTAAAAGATACCATGGTTGTGGATGGCTTATGGGACGCTTTTAATAACTACCATATGGGACAAACTGCCGAAAATATAGTGACGAAATTCGATATCAGTCGTGAAGATCAAGATGCATTTGCGGCAATGTCGCAACAAAAATGTGAAAAAGCCTTAAAAGAAAATCGATTTCAAGAAGAAATTATTCCTATTTCCATCCCTAAAGGAAAGGGCGAAATCGTTCTTTTTCAGCAAGATGAATATCCTAGAAGTGGTGTAACTAAAGAGTCTTTAGGTCAATTAAAACCGGCGTTCTCACCGACTGGTTCTGTCACAGCAGGTAATGCTTCAGGTATAAATGATGGCGCTGCGGTGTTGATCCTTGCTAGCTTCGATGCGGTTAAAAAATATGGCTTAAAACCGCTTGCTAAAATCGTTGCTGGGGCAACGGCTGGAGTTGATCCCGCTATCATGGGCACAGGACCAATCCCTGCAAGTCGTAAATGTTTAGAAAAAGCAGGTTGGTCGGTTAAAGATTTAGATGTAATAGAAGCCAATGAAGCTTTTGCTGCTCAAGCAATTTGTGTTAATCGAGAAATGGGATGGGATGTTGATAAAGTGAATGTCAATGGCGGTGCTATTGCCATTGGACATCCTATTGGTGCTTCAGGTGCACGGATATTGGTAACGCTTCTTCATGAAATGGCACGTCAGGGTGCGAAGAAGGGTTTAGCCACGCTATGTATTGGTGGTGGCCAAGGGGTTGCTTTAGCGGTTGAAAGGGAAGAGAAGCCATGAGCACACGCATTGCATTAGTTACAGGTGGAACTGGCGGTATAGGGACGGCCATATGTCGGCACCTAAGAGATAATGGCGTTCGCGTTGTTGCAGGCTATAGCCATGGGGGTGATAATTCTCATGCATTAGAATGGCAAGCCCAACAAGAAAAGGCAGATTATAAATTTGATATCGTATACGGGGATGTTTCTAATTTTGAATCTTGCCAAGGCATGATTGAAGAAGTGCAAACAAAAGTTGGCCCAGTTGATATTCTAGTCAATAATGCTGGCATCACCAAAGATGCGCAACTGAAAAAAATGCTTGTCTCAGAATGGGATTCAGTGTTACGAGTAAACTTAGATAGCATATTTAACGTTACACGCCATCTAATTAATGGCATGCTAGAAAGAAATTTTGGTCGAATTATAAATATATCTTCGATCAACGGCCAAAAAGGTCAATTTGGACAAACTAATTACTCGGCAGCTAAAGCGGGTATGCAAGGATTTACAAAAGCGCTTGCACAGGAAGTGGCAAGTAAAGGGATTACTGTTAACACAGTTTCTCCAGGTTATGTTTTAACTGATATGGTAAAGAAAGTTGCGCCTGCGGTATTAGAAAAAATTATTTCGCTA
>CAYXVT010000332.1:0-2862 GCA_964468105.1 Uncultured Candidatus Berkiella sp.
TCTTAATGAATGGTTAGCCCATAACCCGATGCCAGAGTTGGGGAGTGTGCTAAAGCTTTGCGTACTTAACCACATAGTGACAAGGTACAGTGGCGCAGCGACGGGATAGTTTGCAACCTTGATATAATCGTTGATTGCTGTAGATACTATATTGGTAAAATCATTTCTGATTTCTTGTTGCCAAAATACTCTAAAATCTGGGTCGATATTGGTGTTTGCCATTATCCCACCTACACCTAACCCAATGAGCCGCTTCGAAATCCCTTGGTAGCTATAATAATGACGTAAATCACAATCTATCTGACGAAACAACGCTGAATTCGCATGAACTTCTTTGGAGAATAGGTGGGTTACCAGTAAAATGGATACCAAACTGGTTAAACGCTTAAATGTAAGACGATTAGATAACATATGATTAAAAAACCCGACTGGTTAAGACTATTACTCCAAAAACGTATGATGCTCGTGCTTTTGCTTGGTTTCGCTTCAGGCCTTCCTTTGGGCTTAAGTGGCACAGCTTTACAAGCATGGTATGCCATGGATGGGGTCGATGTCGTTACCATCGGATTTTTAGCCTTAGTCGGGCAACCTTATGTCTATAAATTTATTTGGGCACCCTTTATGGATAAGTGGCGTGTCCCTTATCTTGGCCGACGACGCGGTTGGATGCTTGTCACTCAAATAGCCTTAATTGGGGTCTTATGTTTGATGGCCATGTCAAACCCAAGCTCAGATCCCTATACCTTGGCATTCTTTGCATTATGTTTAGCCTTTTTATCAGCAACCCAAGATATTGCGATTGATGCTTATCGAACCGAGCTTCTGCGACCAGAAGAGCGAGGCATGGGAACATCAATGGCTGTAACTGGTTATCGTATAGCCATGTTGGTTTCAGGTGGACTTACCTTGATTGTTGCCGATTATGCCGGTTTTTCTTTCACTTACTTTTTAATGGCTGCATTAATGGGCGTCGGAATTATTGCGACCTTTTGGGCTAAAGAACCACAAGCCTATCGGGAACCCCCCCCCACATTTGCGGCAGCTTGTATTGAACCCTTTAAAGAATTTTTAACAAGACGCAATGCTCTGGCTTTATTAGCCTTTATTATTCTGTATAAACTCGGCGATGCGTTTGCCAGTACCTTAACTACAGCCTTTTTATTAAAAGGCGTTGGTTTTTCTTTAAAAGAAGTAGGATTAATTAATAAAACTGGTGGCTTAATCTCCACTTTGTTTGGGGTTTTTGTTGGCGGCGTGATGATGGTCAGATTAGGACTATTTCGTTCTCTTCTTGGCTTTGGCATCATTCAGGCCTTAACTAATTTATTATTTTATGCCCTTGCCTTAATGGGGCCCAATTATGGCATGTTGGTAGCCACTGTCTGTTTAGAAAATTTTGGTGGTGGTTTAGGCACCGCTGCTTTTATGGCATTAGTCATGAGTTTATGTAACCCACGTTACACCGCAACGCAATTTGCTTTAATCAGTGCCTTGGCCGCAGTTGGTAGAGTATTTGTCGGTCCTGCTGCAGGCATAATGGTTGAGAATGTCGGTTGGGCTGAATTCTTCCTATGGACCGTTGTTTTTGCTGCTCCAGGACTTATCTTATTGATTTGGCTGCGTCCAACAATTAATCAATATGAAGCAAATCAAGATACGGCGGTACAATCAGGCATTGAAGAAGCCAAAGCAAACGCCTAGTTTTTTGTATTAAAAGAGTAAAAAAATGGCTAGCAGTTTTAGCAACTATATTATTTTATTGGCATTGTTTTGTGCGAATCCCTTAACAGCAAAACCCTCATCAGAAATTCTGCATTTTGATTTTCCAGAAGTGCAAGTTGGCATAGGTGAAAACCTTGATGGTCCAACCGGTGTCACCTTATTTTATTTTCCCAAAGGGGCGCAAGCTGCTGTCGATATTCGAGGTGGCTCAGTGGGCACTTTTTTTACTCAAGAAAAAATGCACCAAGGTGAAGCCTATATCGATGGTGTTGCCTTTGCTGGGGGCGGCATTTTAGGAATGGAGTCATTCGCTGGTGCAGTTTCAAGCTTATTTGCTAAAGAAAATAAAACTGCATTTTCTAAAATGCCACTTATTTCAGGTGCGGTTATCTTTGATTTTACACCAAGAAAAAATACGATCTATCCTGATAAAGCATTAGGCCAAAAAGCGTTTTCTCAATTAAAAACTGGTGAATTTCAACAAGGCAAACATGGCGCAGGGATATCTGCAACTAACGGCAAACTGTTTGGCAATAGTTACCAAAATGCCGGCCAAGGTGGTGCTTTTGCACAAATCGGGAAAACGAAAATTGCGGTGTTTACTGTTGTTAATGCAGTTGGTGTTATCCTGAATGAAAAGGGTGAGATTGTACATGGTTTAGATAAACCGATATCGATGGAACAGTTACATCAAAAAACCAACGCACTTTTGTTAGAACCTAAAAAACCATTTGCACCTGGTGCCAAAAATACCACTTTAACCATTGTCATTATCAATGAAAAGCTTTCGCCACGTCATTTACAACAATTAGGCAGACAAGTTCACCATGCCTTGTCACAAGTGATTTACCCTTATGCGTCCATCTTAGATGGTGATGTGCTTTATACCGTGAGCACCAGAAGTATCGAAAGCGATCTTTATTCGCCGGGAGAGAACATAGAAACCGATCTGAATGCTAAACATTTCTATTTAGGAATGGTGGCAGGAGAGCTTGCCAAACAAGCTGTTTGGGCAGCGGTGGGTTACGAACCTAATGCGACTTAAGCCCCCAAGGCGAGGCTGATAACCATTCAGAAAACTCTTTGAGTGGTAGGGGTTGGCTAAAATAATATCCTTGTCCTAAGTCACAATGAAAACTT
>CAYXVT010000333.1:0-2845 GCA_964468105.1 Uncultured Candidatus Berkiella sp.
GAAGCTGATGTTGAGCCCTTTAAAGGATTGCTCTTAGGACTATTTTTCATCTCAGTTGGCGCAAACATTAATTTTGGTATCGTGTTTGATGATCCATTGACCATCATAAAACTAGTAGCTCTACTTATTATTGCCAAAGGCATGGTTTTATTTACGATAGCTAAATTTTTCAAATTTAATACCCAAGATAGTCTCTTATTTTCTCTCACGTTAGCTCAAGGTGGTGAATTCTGTTTCGTGCTTCTCTCTCATGCTGTGCTTAATAAAGTATTAGAACCTGACTTAGCGAATCAGCTTGTTGTGGTTGTTGCCATCAGTATGATATTTACACCACTATTGATTATCTTTTATGAAAAGATATTAGAACCCTATTTTATACGAACCCAAGAATCGAAAGAGTTTGATACCATCGAAGGGCAAAAAAACCCTGTTATCATTGCTGGATTTGGCCGCTATGGTCAGATTATTGGACGCTTACTCTTTGCCAATAAGATAAAGGCAACGGTTCTTGATCTTGATGCTGACAACATTGTCGTCATTAGAAAGTTCGGATTTAAAGTATTCTATGGGGATGCATCGAGATTAGACTTATTACAAGCTGCAGGAATTGAGCATGCCAAACTATTTATCTTGGCTATAGATGATCCGCAAGGGGCTCTGGCAATTGCCATGCTTGTTAGAAAACATTATCCGCATATCAAAATTTTGGCCAGAGTTCGCGGAAGAACCCAAGCGTATGAATTTCTTAAAGAAGATTTTCAAGCGGTTTATCGGGAAACCTTTGATTCTTCACTTGCCATGGGGGTGGATGCACTAAAAGCATTAGGGTACCCAGCATATTACGCATGGCGTAGTGTGCGTTTTTTTAGAAAGCATGATGAAGCATCTTTGCAACGCTTATTTAAACTGTATGGTAATGAAAAAGAATACATGGATGAAGCAAAACAAAGTAGAAAAAATTTAGAAAAAGCCTTTACGGCTGATAATGAAGGGAACCAGACGTTTGATAAGGCGTGGGATCCAGACAACGCTAAAGAGCGGGGATAATGTTCTACTTTAACGAATTGGATCTGATGTAGGGTGGGCAAAGCTGCTTTGAGCATTGTACTTTTTGTAAGCAGGTGTTTTAAATTTATTTTGAAGACTTTTGTGCTTTCATATGCTTGTCGACAATCTCCATATAGCCGCGCTCATTTTTTTTCAATAGATTACTTCCAATTTCATGGCTTTTTATCATGAGGTCAGCATTTGATTTAACAATTTTTTGTCCAAGTGGCGTGTTATAAAAGTCCACCAGGCCCAGCATATCTTCTAATGTGAAATATTGTGAATACAGTGCAGCAAGTTCATTCATAAATTGCTTTGAACTGAATAATTCATAAAAAAACTGTTCAAGATCCGATTTAAGTGCGGGTGTAATTAACTTTTGATGTTTATTATCTTTTTCTAAGTCACGCATAATCTTTGTTACAGCAACATGTGATGCGTTTTGAGCAAAATTAGTGACATCAGCCCATTTGCGAATTAATTCTACATAATCTGGGCCAGGCTTTTCGTCTGTGGCAAGCTGCTTAAAAGCTTGATTGGCTGGATTCTCCTTTTCGGTTGCCCAAAGCGAAAAGCTAATAGTGGTTAGCAACACAAACAGTAGAGTCAAGTAGTGAGAGCGGCCGTTCATCCAGCTTGCTGTTAATATATTCATATTGTTAATAACATTTCCTATTAGCAACATTCTATTAAGGATAACAAGGATAGGACTTGTTTTTTTATGATTATTTAAAAAGTTCCTTAATATGATTAAATATATATTTCAAATTTAGTTCTAGGGTCTTATTGTTTAATCGCTCATAATTTATATAGTATAAATAAATAACTATTTTTGTTTGAACAATCTTTTGTATGTGCAAGGGTTTTGATCATTGTTCTTAAGGCAAAAGGTGTATGAGCACGATAAGGACCCAGGTTAATGTTACATTAGCTGATGCAGCTTCAGATGCGATGAAGAATAATGTTAATTTAATTCATTGGTCTCCAGATGATTCACCATTATTTCAATTAAATTTTAATTTATATTTGGATAATATTTATATACCACTGACTGATTCATTATTTCCATATGATAACATCACAAATGCGTTTGATAGCGCGCTATTTGAATATCTTTCTGAAGATATAAAAGAGTTTGAACAGAAATTATTGAGTTTTGGCAAAAGCATATCTGATACATCGCCTGATTTCGCAGATAAATCTTTTGATGAGTTATCCAATATCCCTGTCGATGAAGGAGCTGAAGGAACTGCAATTGTATCTCAACAAGGGCAAAAAGCAGAAGTTAGCTCATTAGGGAATGACATTTCTACAGGAACAACACTAGAGACCAGTACGCGTAGTGTTGATTTGCTTTTCAAAAATCATAGTAATACGATGGTGGAAACGTCAATCAATTCTGTATCTTCAAGTTCAGGTACAGCATTTCATGTGGGGAATCAAAACTTTCTGATCAACGCTAGCAATAGTGAAACTAAGATCCCTTCTTCGCAAGCAGTTGAACAAGACCCTCCCGTGATTGTTAGTGTTACGACGCTTATTGGTAATTTAAAAAATCTATTAGGTGGAAATGGCGTTGGTTTAAATTTACTTGGAATTGATCCAGATGGCTTAGGTAAATTTTCCTTAAACTTGCCATTGGTTTTAAGGACTGGAGGTGAAATAACCGCTATCGATAGAAGTGGAAATTTTACCTTTGTTCCTTCAGGAGGACCCATAGCGGGTTTCTTTAATTTTGAAATCTCTGATCGAAATGGTCACGTTAGTTTTGGAAAAGCGTTGATTTCTGAAATTCAAA
>CAYXVT010000334.1:0-2774 GCA_964468105.1 Uncultured Candidatus Berkiella sp.
TTTCCAGAAGATATGTGCTTGCCCCACCCACCCTTGCGCGCACATTTAGGAAAAATAACACTCCCAATAATACATTTTGATATGAGCAACGATTTAAAAACACACTAGTAAAGTGTGTTTTAAGATTTTGTGGTATCAAGATGAGTACCCCGTATGGCAACTAAATGTAAAATGCTGTCTACTAAGAAATAAAACATTCTACCTTTTGTATCAATATATATTTCTTGTAAATCAACATCATCATGCAGCCCTTTATAAAGCGGTCTATAGTCACCCTCACATCTCACAGGCTTAATTTCTCTTCCTAGTTTGGGAAGGTCATCAGCGGTAAACACAGACATGCCTATATCTTTTAGGATTTCTAATGCTTTTTTGGGTTGATTTTTCTCCATGCCGTCAGATAATTGGCATAGTTTTTTATTATACCTAGCAAATGATATCAAAAGTGGCTGCATCTCAGGATCATCTTCTGGCTCCTGGATCTCAGCCACTTCATTAGGTATTTGAGATGTTTCTTTTTCTAGCTTAGCTACTTCATCTGGTATGGACATATTATTTTTCTTGAGCTACCTGTAGTTTTTGTGAATAATATTCCTTCATCGATTCAAGAGTTATTTCGTTATTTGATCCTTCATGTGATACTAATCCTTCTCGAGCCATTTGCCAAGGCTCTTCTGAGTGAGTTAGCATTTCTAAATAGGAAGAATCGAATTTACCATACAGTCTCCATATCTCATCTAAAAAAGTTTTGGATTTCGAAGGGATTTCATTTAATTCTTTTGAATCGACAGCAGCATCAATTGTAGAGTAACCAAATTTTCTAAAGTTATTATAAACAGATCGAACAACCGGACCATGTACCCATGCTTCAATTTTATCTTCAAAGAGTGGTTGGTCATTCATAGTAACAGACCATGCCTGTGCATAATATAGTAACTTTTGTAATTTCTTATTGGTAATAGGTCGTTTGGATTCTTGACCTTTCCATAGGAAATACTTTACTACATCATCAACCTTTAAAGGGCTATATTTAGTTGTTTTTTGAGAGGCGGACATGGACTGTATATTAAGGTTATTAATCTTTTTACTATATTTTCATAGGTTTGTCAAAGATATCATACCTTCAAAATTGCCACTATTTTGTTTCTGAAAAAGAAGTATTTCCGTTACCTATACTATACCATAATAGACGTACAAAGTGAAAAAAATGTTACCCCATTATTATGGGCATATTTTCCGAATTGGCATATTATGCTACTATGGAAATGCGACAAATTTATCAACGAGTTTTTTAATGGCCGTCTTTGGAAATAAATTCACTTGTTGAGTTTGTCGCACCAAGGACGGTCGTTTTAATTAACTTAATGATTATGAGTACAAAATATTTTTTATACGCTAGGAAATCCACTGAAGAAGATGATCAACAAATCATGAGCATCGAAGCTCAGCTATTTGAGTTGCGTGAATATGCTCGTAAAGAAAATCTAGAAATATTAGAAGAATTTACGGAGTCAAAGAGTGCAAAGACACCCGGAAGGGAAAAGTTTAATGAACTTATTATAAAGGTAGAGACAATGGACGGAGTTGGTATTCTTACATGGCATCCAGATAGATTAGCTCGTAACTCAGTGGATGGTGGAAAGATAATCTATCTTGTAGATACTAAGAAGATTCTTGCTTTACGTTTTCCTACCTTTTGGTTTGAACCAACACCTCAAGGTTTATTTATGCTTCAAGTGGCGTTTGGTCAAAGTAAATACTACTCTGACAATTTGGTTGAAAACATTAACCGTGGGTTTAGGCAGAAAATCCGTCGTGGAGAATGGTTAACTAAAGCCCCTTTTGGATATATAAATAATCCAAAGACCAGAACTATAGAACCACACCCTTTTCAGGCAAAAGTCGTGGTTAAGGCTTTCGAGCAATTTGCTACCGGAAATTATACTTATGAATCTTTGGCTTTGTATTTAAAGGAACTTGGAGTGGAGACTAAGAATAGAACTCCTCTCGGAAAGGCTAATATCTGGAGGATGCTCAGTAATAAAGCCTATCTTGGCTTAACTAAGCATAAAGGGGAATACTTTGAAGGCAGTTTTGCGGCGATTCTTTCTCCGATTCTTTTTGAATCAGTACAGACTGTGTTGAAGAAAAAATCAAAAAAACGAAAAAGTAAACAGCAATATGATTTTCCCCTTACTGGTGTATTTAATTGCGGTGAATGTGGTTGTGCAATTACTGCCTGTTGGGTAACAGGAAAGTCCGGAGGAATTTATCGTTACTATCGTTGCACAAAAAAGAAGGGAAAGTGTTCACAAGGTACTTTGCAAGAAAAGCATTTAGTGGAACAAATCAAGAATCATTTATCTGCCATTTGCATACCCGATCAATGGACTGACAAAATGCTTGAACAACTTGCTGTATGGGAAAAGAAGGATATTGAAACATCAAAATTATTGACAGCCAATTTAAAAACTAGAATTGAAGAGATTGAGTATAAATTAAATAAGTTGATTAGTCTATACCTTGCAGATGATATTCCTAAGGAAAATTATCTCATCAAAAAGGAAGAACTGTTAATACAAAAACAAATTTTGACCCAAAATCTGAAAGATTCTAAAGGAGAAGGTAAAAGTTGGATTAAACCCCTTGAAAAGTGGATTTCATCAACAAAAAAAGCCACTTTCGTGGCATCTTCTGGAAACTTGAGTGACCTCAAGCAAATTGTTCTCCAAGTTGGATTAAACCCCCAACTTGTGGATAAGAAAGTACAATTT
>CAYXVT010000335.1:0-2763 GCA_964468105.1 Uncultured Candidatus Berkiella sp.
CCGCTATTGCCTTGCTATGCACTAACTCAATCAAGGAGTGGATAGTGTGTTGTATGGCGTGCGCAACAAGAAAGCGGAAAATATTGCAAAGATGGCAAATATGGCACTAACCACGAAAACATTGATAATTCCAAACTTGTCGGCAATAAAACCATATAAAAGTGGGGCAATGGCGGTGGCAACACTAGCAATGAGCGCGTTAAGTGCAAACACTTGTTCATGGGAAAAATCTTTTTCGGTAGCTTCAGCCAACATGGTGACGCTTACTGGAATAGTACCTTTGGTCAAGGCCCCAAGGATAACTGCAATCACCGTGACAAGTATCCAGTTGTGACTTATGGTAAACAAAATAATGTTGATGGCCATAAATAATTCGGCGGCTACAAATACTTTGATATTGCCGAACTTATCCACGAACCTTCCCAACATAGATTTACCAATAAAATTACCAATAAAGAAAAAACCCGTAAATGTCCCAAGGATGGCGAGATTCACGCCTTTAGATATCAATAGAAATGGAATGAATACATAAAGTGACGAGCTAGCAAATGAATCAAGCGCCCCAGTCAGTGAGGCTAAAATAAACCCTAAATGCTGCAAAATGTTTTTATAAGGAACAGATTTTCGTTTTTGTTGCTCGATTGAGGTCTCATCTTTCGGAGTCGACAGTAATAAGAGAACAAAAATAACTAGTGCCGCTGCCCCATACAGACCACTCGTAAGCCTCCAACCAATATAAGCGGCCAGTGCTGTAATACCTGCAGATATTCCGACTCTGCCTATGTCACCGATAGCTGTAAAATTACCCATATCTTTTCCCCTGGTTTTCTTGGACGACCATGAGGCAATCGAAGCAAATCCAATAGGGTGAAAAATACCAAAGCCAAAACTAGCAATTAAAAAGGCAACAACTATGAAAAAGTAGTGAGGAGCTACGGAGGCAACGATAAAACCAATGCTGTACAAAATAACAGCGTAAGTAAGTGATTTAAGTCCGCCCCATTTTGCCGCAATTATTCCTGCTGGGATAGCCAAGAACACACCGAGTAAATTCAACATTGACCCTAAAAATCCAACCTGAGCCAGGTTTAATTGAAGGTCAGTTTTTATAAACGGTAGTAATAGCGGAAAACTGACAGCAAATCCATCATTCATGACGTGGAGAATATTAAGAGTGGCAAATTTACTAATTTGTTTTGGAACAATATTCATATATAGCCGATGTTTATCTCAGTTGACTACCGCAATTCTACCATTTTTTACCTGGTTTAATGGCTTGATAAGCGATTATTTATTGAAACCAAAGGGTCAATCCACTATTCCATCCCAGGGGTGGAATACTAAATAAAGAGAACAATCAAACCCGCTGTAACACCCGCATTTAAAAGATATTGAGAACTTAATGCCAACATGCCCCAGTTCTTGAAAATTAATTCTTAAGTGTTAAAAAGTAAAATAGCTTCGAATATCGTTTAGTCCTTCTGGTATCTTAACTTCGTTTGCATCAAAAAATGATAGTACTTCTTCAATTTTTTCAGGGTGACTTTCAAAAGAAAAAAGCATTGTTCCACCTTGAATATCTGGCAGCATCGACTGTAAATACATAACAGCTTTTTTGTTTATTTCGTTATTTGGATTGCTAAACATGCTATTTAAAAACGGCAATACTATGCTTCGTAGTGAATTATCTTGGAGTTGTTTTTGCTCCTCTATTTCACTGTCAGTTCCATTATATTTTTCTCCTACAGCAATTCGTTCAGGAACGTCATTAAGTCCCTTGAGAAAAAAGGCAACTTCTGGACTAACATCTCCTTCAATATATTTATTCATTATCACCCCTTTATATTCATAAAATTGCAATATATAAGTAATATTTACTTCATATATCTTAATAAATCAATGACCTTCAAATAATCATTCTTGATTATTAGACTAATCGAAATATGAAAAAAGCGCCGTATGATGGCGCTTTTAGTTGTGAGCCCTCTGGGTTCAGGGTGGAACACCTAATCGAGAGCATTTTGAAGACTTACGAACGATTAAAAGAACTAGGTTTCACTTATTATAACGGCAAAATCGTTGTCATTGATGTAGAGGAGGTAAGCCATGAATAGCTTTACTACCTCACTTTATGACGAAAAGACGTTTTACCAGGTTTTCATAAAGGATCTGGAGCATTGTCAGCAAGAAGTTATCATCGAAAGCCCATTTATTACTACTGAGAGAATGAAAACGCTCTGGCCAACCCTAAAAATACTTCACAATCGAGGGATTAAAATATTTATTATCACCCGTGACCCCAAAGAACACTCAGAAGTCTACGAGAACCAGTCGGAGAGTGAAATAGAAGCATTAGAAGATATTGGTATCCAAGTATTACTTTGTAGAGGCAATCATCACCGGAAATTAGCCATATTAGACCGTACAATCCTCTGGGAAGGCAGTTTAAACATCTTGTCACAAATACATAGCAGGGAATTTATGCGCCGCCTTGAGGGCGGCGGCTTCGCCGAAGGTTTATTTAATTTTTTGAATTTTGGGAGATACATATGAAAATGATATACTTCCGGCATATGGCAAAACCCTTTCAAGGTTACGAAATCACAGAACAAGACATTGAAACTACCCTTATATTTTTAAAATCAGAAGGCAAATCTGATGCATCTCGAGAAGATGCTATTCAATATCTCGAGGAAAAACATGCTCTTGCTCATATGGCAGCACATAAGATTGTAGAAGACGAACAATCAGGTAAAATTAAAA
>CAYXVT010000336.1:0-2760 GCA_964468105.1 Uncultured Candidatus Berkiella sp.
TGCAGGAGCTGAAAAATATGTCCTGTTGAGCCGCTAGATGCGTAAGGTGAGTGATTAATAATCTGTTAATAATGCAATGATAAAATTGATTAAACTTAAACCGAGTTGTAGAGAGTTGGATCATATGACAGTAGAAATTATTCTTTCAGGAGACAAATTAATTAATCCTATCGTTGTTATCTGTACAGAAGAAAATGTTGATCAAGTAACTAAATTGCTCAGCATTTTCGCATCTTCACCTGAATGCAATAAAGAACTATCTTTTTTATCATCTACACAAGGTATTAAAATTGACTTTACAAAAGATAATTTGAAATTTCAGGGTTGTTGGTTATCGGAAAAAAAGGAAATTCAAGTTAAAAATAATTTATTACTTGAGAAAATGTTACAAACATTTATTTTTGAGTTATGCAATGCAAATAATCCTGATTTAATAAAAAATAAAATTAAATATTCAAATTTTTTTACTGCAGATGAATATGCCATTTATCTAGAAGCAGCAGAACATAAATCATTTAAAAAGGCATGTTTGTTATATATGGATGTGGTTTTCAGAAATCCTAAATCCCTGTTAACACCAAGTGCTATTGAATTAAAACAATTAAAAATGTTATCTGAAGACGAAACTTATTTATCTTACGTCAAGAACAATGGTCATTATGATCATTATGTTGATGCCTATAATCGAGCAATGAATAAAAGGGATTCTTTTTTTATTAAAAAAAATGAGAA
Source organism: Uncultured Candidatus Berkiella sp. (assembly GCA_964468105.1). GTDB lineage: Bacteria > Pseudomonadota > Gammaproteobacteria > Berkiellales > Berkiellaceae > Berkiella. Next base: position 733 of record CAYXVT010000336.1, read on the forward strand.
TAATTTAAAAGGCGATTATCATGATAATGATTCGCTTCAAAAATCATTCTAAAAACGCACGTTGCGAAGCAACGTATAAGCGCGCTCTTCATTACGCCAGAGAGGCTCGTTTCGTGACTCATTCTCGATTTTTATCCTTATGTTCATCTTGTCTTGAGATTTGCTTTTTGAATCAGTACACTGGATTTTATCGATTACACTTTCATGGTGCGGTACGAACGAACAACGATCAAAACTTGAAACTCTGAAGAAAAAGAAAGAACAACTTAACACGCAAATTCAAAAACTCGAATCCTTGCACAAAGCGCGTGCGCGAAAACAAGATACCCGATGGAAAATTTTGATTGGTGCCTACTTTATGGATAAAGCCACTGAAGAAGGTTCTCTTGATATTTTGTTCAAACAATTGGATGGGTACCTGAAAAGAAATTCGGATAGAGAATTGTTTCATTTAGAACCTCTTTATAAATGAAAATACTTTTCTTTCAATCGATTAATTATTGAAGTTAATTGTATCTAACCCTGAAACTGAAATTTTATTATCCAGAAAAAAATAACATTGTGTCGGAACAACGATAGTAAGCGAGTCAAGATTTAGATCATCCATTGCTATCCTAATCGACTTTGTTATTTTAGGAGAATCTAAATATTTAAACTCAAAACCAAGACGCTTGCCATTTTTAAAAATAATTAAATCGAGCTCTGCATCACTATGGGTAGACCAAAAATAACAACTGTGTTCATCAACCTGCGATCTTCGCACCACTTCCTCTAGAGCAAAACCCTCCCATGAAGCGCCTAGTTTTGCATTATTATGAAGCTCATCTTCTGTTGAAACACCCAATAGCGCATGCATAATACCAGAGTCTCGAAAGTACAATTTCGGCGATTTTACTTGTCGTTTACTAATATTTTCAAACCATGGACGCAATATGCGCATCATAAAAGTTCCAGATAAAATATCCAGATAATGATTAATGGCAGTACTAGAAAACCCTAATGATCGACCCAAATCACTCGTATTTAAAATATTGCCATGATAGCTAAGTAACATCATCCAAAAACGCCTTAACATATGAGGAGCAACGCGAATACCTAAATTTGGAATATCTCGTTCTAAAAAAGTTTGAATATATCCTTGCCTCCACGTCATGCTCATAGAGTCCGTATTGGATAAATAAGATCGAGGAAATCCACCTCGAAGCCAAAGTTTTTTCATCTCATGTGTTTCTGAAAGCGTGAATGGCGTTAATTCAAAATAACTAATACGACCAGCGAGTGTCTCTGACGAATGCTGAATTAAATCGCGAGAAGCACTTCCTAAAATCAAATACCGTTGCTTTTCATGAAATCTATCAATCATCACTCGAAGAATTGGAAATAAATGTGGTTTTAACTGCACCTCATCAATAATAATCAAACCTTCAAGGTCTTGTAGTGCCAAAAGGGGATTATCTAAGCGTGAAAGATGAATTGGATCTTCTAAATCGAAATGAGTAACACTTAAATGTTTTTTTGCATATTCAAGTGCAAGCGTTGTTTTTCCACATTGCCTTGGCCCCAATATCGCAACAATCGGTGTTACATGAAAATAATAATCAATCATTGAGATATAGTGAGAACGCTTCATTGGCCGAATTATCCTTGAAAATTTTATTATTGTAGTAAAATTTTCAAGGATAATTCAAGTATATGGATTATTTGTTAGAACTTGAATAATCCAAGAAATCGCTTCTTTTTCACATTACTGCTGTACTCAAGCATCTTTTGATTGCTAGCGATTGTTTCTAATAACATAGTTTTCTCTATTGCAGCCATTTCTAATTGTTTATGTAAAAATTCATTTTGAGCGTCTTTCTCCAGCAATTCTCGGCTAGAGCTATGATCGTGCAAAACGAAGGGTTTCTGTAATCCTAAGATCGTACAAATTCAAGAAAAAAGCCTGTCAAAAAGGAGCTAAATTTTAGATAATATACTCACCTTACGCATCTAGCGGCTCAACAGGACATATTTTTCAGCTCCTGCAAG
>CAYXVT010000337.1:0-2758 GCA_964468105.1 Uncultured Candidatus Berkiella sp.
CCCAATGCACGCCAAAATAAAGGAATGGATACATTTTTATAGCGAACAGAGAGCAGTGACCTTTCGGCAAGGCAGTGTGACAGGAGCCAAATGATTTAATAAAGTGTTCACTCCTTAACTAGCGGAGTTTACGCAATGGCTGATGTAACCATGGAATTGGCAAAGGAATCATTTTCTCAATGGCGAAGCAATCGCAATAATCAAGCTGAACCAATACCAGAGAAGCTTTGGTATATGGCCTTAGGACTTTACCCAAAATACAAGCGTTCTACAATTTGTGAGCAGTTACACCTTAGTGGTAGTGGGTTTAAGCGGCGTTTAGAAAAAAGTCTTCTTTCCTTTTCTGAACAAGGTTTTGTCTTAGCATCCAAAAGCGAAGTTAAAAAAATGCCTAAGCAAGGCCAAGAAATTCAATTAACGATACAAGGCAAAGAACGAACACTAACGATCCATGTTGAGGCTGATGAGCTGAGCAAGGTGATTCCTCACATTGGTGCATTACTATGATCCAAATTACCCCACAGCACCATCTGCATATACGAGTTGAGCCGATTGACTTTCGCAAAGGCATCGATTCATTAGTGGGGCTTTGCCGTCAATTCGTTGGCTCACCCTATGATGGCACCGTATTTGTTTTTCGCAACAAAAGCGGCATCGCCGTCAAACTTTTGGTTTATGACGGCACGGGCTTTTGGCTCTGCACCAAACGCTTTTCACAGGGCAAATTGCGCCATTGGCCCAAGTCTTGCGATGAGCGAGTGTGCGCTACAACCATGGCGGTTATCCTTAATCAGGGGCAGCCTGTGGCAATGGGACCTGCGTGGCGCCAACTACCAAGTTCTGCTTGAGCGTTTTTTTATAGCGCCAAGGCAGCCATTCTGTTGGGTTTTGTATCACTGCATGCTCATTATCGATTAGTGCGCACATGTACTCGCATGGGTTTATCTCGTTTTGGGCCGCACTGTAGAGAGCAGATTGCACGTAACTGGCAAAGGCCGCACTGCTTAAGGTTTTATAAAACATCGAAGACTTTCTTACCTGAATTACAAGCTTAAGCGCACGCTCTACAATATTAGTATCGAGTGGTGCATGGATTTGACGCAAAAATTGTGATAGCTGTGTCCATCGATTTAAAATGTAGTCAATCGCCTTGCCAGCAACAGAATTAGGTTCAAACTCTGATTTTTGCTCTTCAAGATAGGCTTTTAGCTCGTTCATCACCAGGGTGCTTTTTTCCTGGTGATAAGCAAGTCGCTTATCACTGCTATATCCTTTAGTGTGCGCTTCATGGTCGTAAATAGTCCCGATTAATCCGATGACCTTGTCCGCTAAATCATCATAACCATTGGGTAGTTCGTAAAACTGGCGTCTGGCGTGCACCAGGCAAAAACATAGAATGTACAAATCCTCAGAAATGCCCTGTGGAATATTCGCAGGTAGTGCATCACACATCATGATGGGTGGGTCTAAATCAGCATCACGTAGCGCCATAATTTCTGCAATGCATTTTCCGGCAGTACGGTTATCGGTGATATAGAGATAGCTACGATGGTCTTCATGAAGACTGACAATGCCTGTGGTAAAGCAAGTATGTTGGCTTTTTTCACCTTGTTGGGCCAATTTAGCCGCTTGAATTTTTACAGAAGTATCATCATAACAAAGGGCTAAACCATTCGCAGCATCTTGAGCTAGTGCTCCATATAAGGCCTTCAACATAGGCTCATGTGTCACCATTAAATCCCACTGTGTTGACGCAGGAAGTGGTATGCCCAAATGGTTTTGCAGTCTATCCTGGCGATAAAGGGGTACCGACATAAAGTATTTGTTAATCATCAGCATCGCGATAAAATTGGCATCATATTTTTTATCACTAACCCCTTCTGGCTTTGGTGCTGTATAAATAATTTCACAAATGGCGCAACGTAATTTTTGTAGATTATAGCGCGTAGCTTGAGCCAACGGTGAACCTGTTACACGCACTAAAGTGCCTGGCTCGCTCATTTCATATAACCGTCCGTCGCAAGCCTCAGCTGGACAGGTATCACCGGGATTTAATTCAGGATGCTCAACGTCAACAATAGCAGCGCCTTGATAAGCATCCGCGCTGTTGCGGCCATGGCCTTTTGTATTCTCTTGTGATGAGCCATGGCCTTTATTATCTGATGAGGCCGGGTCGTTTTTAGGTTTTCGATTTGGCGCTTTTTCGCTGCCTTGAATTTGAAATAGCTTGCGCAACTTCGCAATGCTTAACTGCCCAAGCTCCAGTTGGCGTGCCATCCAGGCATTACCTTGAATGAGCATTTTCGCAAATTCAGCACTTTTTTCACTGATGTTCGATGCCATTATTTCTGCTAAGAACTCATCCATTTGTTCTTGGCTAATCTTGGTTACTTTGGGCATCTTTGTTTTATGCCCATTAGTCTTTTTCGTCATATTAATACCACCAACACTCGATATTGAGCTTATTATAACCTAGGTTTTTTAAATCAATTTTTACCTCCTCAGACCATGCACAACAGGTTATTTATTTTTAGATATTCCCGGGGTCGTCTAGGTTCTTATCGAGTGTTCTACACTAACAGATTCAAGTTAAATGGCAAAATTAAAAACAGGTCAAAAATGCATAGAAATTTTGGAAAAATGAACCAAAACCATGTCAACCCCTAAATGAAAAAAGTTAAAATATTTTTCTACCGCAGTGCTGCCGAAAGGTCACACTGGATCTCAGTGTTCTACATGGTGATGGCTCAGTTACTCC
>CAYXVT010000338.1:0-1977 GCA_964468105.1 Uncultured Candidatus Berkiella sp.
TGGCAGTAAAGTTAAAGTAGTCAAAAGTATTATTCAGGAAAATAATAATGAAGATGATGGCTATGCCATAAGCAACGAAGGAACTCTAACGTTGGATGAAACTATTCTCCGCAATAATGATGTGGCTGCTATTGAAAGTAAGGGAGATTTATTCATTCAAAATAGTACTATTAGCAACAATAGCAATAAAGGGATTTCGGCAGGGGGATTGGGTGGTAATAGCGCGGGGGGAATTTTTATCCATGGCAACAGTACAGCTACGATCAAAAATACAACCATTTACGGAAATGTCGATACTGATGGAAATAATAATAATATTAATAATGCTGCTGGCGCTATCCTTGTGGAAAGTGGTGTTGTTAAAATTTGGAGCTCAACTATTGCCAATAATCAGGCCCAAATGGGTACCGGGGGCATCAATGTAGTGGGGGGCAATTCAGATGTACAAATAGCAAATACGCTCATTTCAGCCAATAAGGTGGGGAATTTAGAAAATGCCTGTAAGGGAAATATTACTTCAAAAAATTATAATTTTATCACCAGTCTTGTAGGATGTAACCTTGCTGGAAATGTTGATAAAAATGTTATTGGTCAGTTTGCAAGCTTTAGTCCTGCAGGACTTCAAAATAATAATGGTACATTCACTCCTACTATTCTTCTTCTCCCGGGAAGTCTGGCCATTGAAGCCGGCCCTGATGCTGCAACCGCTGCCGCTCTTGTTCCTGGAGGCCTCCCAAATGTTTCTCAAAATAACCTCCCCCGTCCACGTGGTGCAAAATATGATATTGGCGCCTATGAAGCAGATTCAACAGGTATGTTTGAATTCACCGCTGCGAATTATAATATGAATGAAGGTTTTGCTCAATTAACGGTAGGAGTAAAACGTACCAATGGCCATGGTCCAGCGACACTCCTTCTTTCAACCACTGATGGAACGGCTAAAAGTGTTAATCCAGGAAAAAATTATTCAGAAGTTTCCAATGTTGTCTTAAATTTTCCTGATGGCGTCAATCAGAAAATCTTCCAAATTACTGTAGATTCTGTTGATGATGCAGTAATTCAATATCAGAATCTTGTTTTTAATGTTCATTTAAGTTTACAAAATCAATTCAGTGGAGGGCTTGGGGCACAAAAAGATGCAACTGCCACTATTTTAAATAATGACATGCCGTCTCTTCAGTTTTCAGCTCCGGTCTTCGACGTGAATGAAAAACTTGGAGGAAGCATTGCTAAAATTGATGTTACCAGCACCGTTATTCCTTTTGGTTCACCAGACCTTGTGCTTCACTATAAAACTGTTGGCGCAGTTGGTGCTGGAAAGGCGACTGCTGGGGTTGATTATGTCGCAGTAGCCGATGGGATTCTTCCTTTTTCCGCCAATTCACTTCCAAAAACAAAATCTTTCACAATTCAAATTAAAGATGATTTTGGATTTGAGGGTGATGAAAGTCTTGCTTTACAATTGAAGTCAGTTGCAGGTGGAGTCGGTTCTTTAGGGAATTTAAAAGATGCAGTCCTCACCATCCATGATAATGAGCTTCCACAACCTTGTAATGTTGAGTTTGGCAATGTTCCAGCTTCAGTTATGGAGGGAGACGCTAGTTCGGTTGAAATTAATTTTAGCCCAACTTGTACCAATCTAGCGAATGTCCAACTTTCAATGTCAGCTACCAATGCTTTTGCTCCGGCTGATTATGATGATGTTTCTCAAATAATTGTAAATAACAGTCCTAATAATAAAGTGACTGTCGCTATCCAAACTCATGAAAATGGCGTAGCTGATTTGGCTGTAAGAACCATGCATTTTACTTTATCTGCTGCTGGTGGTGGCGCACAGCTAGGAGCTGTGGTCTCAAAAAATATGGTGATCAATAATAATGATGCGCCTTGCACTGTTCAGTTCGTTAATTTGCCTTTGGCCGCTCTCGATGAGGGCCAGGGTGGAAATATTTCTATCAATCTTGGTCAAACCTGCCC
>CAYXVT010000338.1:1987-2758 GCA_964468105.1 Uncultured Candidatus Berkiella sp.
CCTCCATCCGTCAATGTTGATTTTAAGATGACTGGAATCAATGCCCAGACCATCGCCGGCACTGACTTTGTCGATGCTTCACAGCAGAATCTTACCATTCTGAAAGCAGGCCCAACCCAAATCCCTTTTACAACTTTAGCCAATGGGGTTCACGATGCTTCACCTCAAGGAATTCATTTCAGTTTACTGAATGCTACAGCCGGAGTGCAACTTGGAAATCCTTCTACCTTTGATGTTGCCATCAATGACACTGACCCAGTCCCTGTAGCCTGTGAGATTTATTTTACAAGTGTTCCAGGCTCAGTTAATGAAGGCTCTTCGGCGGACGTTAAAATCGGGCTTACTCCATCATGTAACGCTTCAGCTACTGTCAATCTTACTGTTACTGGCACTAACGCTATGGTGGGCACTGATTAAACAATCTTGTGATTAATGTCGGGAGCGATACCATTATTCCTGTACAGACTCTCCAGAATGGGAAAGATGACGTATTGCCTCAAACTCTTCATTTCACCTTATCAAATGGCGTTGGGGCAAATGTTGGGCTTCCTTCAACAGGGGATATGAGTATTCTCGATACTTCTGATCCTTGTATGGTTCAGTTCGGCAATTTTCCTCCTTTCGTAATGGAGGGAGCTGTTGCTGATATTCCTGTTGATATTAGTATATCTTGTACTTTGCCGGTAACTGTTCAATATACAACCAGTGATGACACTGCTCTTGCAGGTACTGATTATATTGATGCTTCTCAGGCTGTAGTTATTGATCCAA
>CAYXVT010000339.1:0-2729 GCA_964468105.1 Uncultured Candidatus Berkiella sp.
TAAATGAAATGATATATTTTTTAATTCTTTGAAAACTGAATATTAACCCAAACAACCGATATCCTATGAAAAAAATCAGTCTGCTTTTATCATTAGCCATTCTCTTTTTATCGACTTTGTCCGCTTTTTCGCAAACGGAAGCCAAAAAAGAAATTAAATTATCCTCCGCTTCACTTTCCAGCGGCGAAGGTCCGCTCTCTAATGGTGTCTTTGCCGAAGCAAATTTTTCGCGGGGCAATGATGTTATAAATGTCTCGATCAGTGCCAGTGACATGTACATTGTCTATCTTAAGGGGATAGGCAAACGTGTAACAATCGGCCCATCATTTGAATATTTCCTTAACGTACCAGTTGTGGGAATTATGGGTTTTGTTACGCCCGTGCAGAGGGAAAAGTTTTCCATAACAGCCATGACGTGGTCCGGCGTTTCGGCCGGAATACCGGGCGAAAAAGTTCAACCCTTTAATTGGGGATTCAGATTCTTCTGGCAATCAATAGACTTCAGTTACACGCGTTTCACGCTAACCGGCGCTGTACTTTACTATGATTCCTGGGGACCCTTGGTTGATTTCAAATACAAGCAACCGCTGACTCCGAAATGGGGATTATTCGCCAGTGCTGGCTATAGCTGGTACTGTGACGGGAAAACCTTATTGAAACTTGGTATCACTTATAAACCGTAACTCATGAAAATACTAACTGAAACTGAAATTTCCATTTCCGTCGTCAACCGACTTGCCTTATCCGGGGAACCATTTACCATGGAAGAGATTAACACAGAGATTAGACGCCGCTTTATCTATGAGGGCATAAGTCTGGTATTTTTGGTATCAATGGTCGAATATGTCGAAACAATGGCTGACCAAGGACTCTTAATTCTTGTTAACCCTAAGCTTTCTTCACAGGACAAAATTGTGTACAAGGGCGATGACAATCTAAAACTTCTGGCCGAACTTTCTCCCAACTGTATAGAACATGGACAAAAACTTGATGCTTTGGCAATGAGGCTTAACTTTTAAAAAAAACAAACGAACAACTCATAGACCTGCGCTTAAAAACCAGGTCTTTTTTATTTACAAAAACACCCTCGATTAAAAGGGTGTTTTTTATTTCCGCTTATTTCTAATTTAGAGTAGTAAGCCAACGATTAAGAGCGCGACGATATTCAAAACTTTGATCATCGGATTAATGGCTGGTCCAGCTGTGTCCTTATAAGGATCACCGACTGTGTCACCAGTAACGGCTGCCTTATGAGCATCAGATCCTTTACCGCCAAAGTTACCAGCTTCAATATATTTCTTCGCATTGTCCCAAGCGCCTCCGCCTGAAGTCATAGAAACAGCAACGAAGATACCAGTTACGATTGAACCAACAAGCAAACCGCCTAAAACTTCAAGGCCTTTGCCCGGAGCAATCATATTAAATCCAAATCCAACAATGATCGGCACGACAACCGGGATCAAAGCCGGAATAATCATTTCTTTGATGGCGGCTTTAGTAACGATATCAACGGTACGACCATAATCAGGTTTTTCTGTGCCGGACATAATGCCTGTTTTTTCTCTGAATTGAGCGCGCACATCTTCAACCACTGCACCCGCTGCACGTCCAACCGCTTTCATCGACATAGCCCCAAAAATATATGGTAAAGCTCCGCCGATAAATAAGCCGATTAAAACATATGGGTTATCAATTAAAAATTGAGCACTGCCGCCAGAGGCTTTTATCTTATAAGTAAAATCTGCAAATAGAACAAGCGCCGCTAAAGCAGCTGAACCAATAGCGTAGCCTTTGGTAACAGCTTTAGTAGTATTGCCGACTGCGTCCAATGGATCAGTAATATTGCGAACATCATCTCCAAGCTCGGCCATCTCTGCAATGCCACCCGCGTTATCAGTGATTGGTCCATAAGCATCGATAGTAACGATAATGCCTGCCATTGATAACATAGCCATAGCGGCAATCGCAACGCCGTATAAACCGGCGAGTGAGAAAGCGCCAAGGATAGCTAAACAAATAACGAGAACCGGTAACGCTGTCGACTTCATGGAAACTGCTAAGCCGGCAATAACATTAGTGCCATGACCAGTTTTTGAAGCTTCCGCAATTTCTTTAACTGGACTGAACGCAGTCGAAGTATAATATTCAGTAATAACAACGAGTAAACCGGTTACAAGTAAACCAATTAAACTGGCGAAATAAATCTTCATGCTTAAGCCGCCAACAATCATGTATTTAGTAATCGGATAAAAGGCAATCGCTGCTAAAACACCCGCGGCAATTAAACCTTTGTATAGTGCTCTCATGATATTTTGTTTCTTGCCTAAGCGAATAAAGAAAATACCGATGATCGAAACAATAATGGAAACTGCTCCCAAAACTAATGGGAATAAAATAATATTTTTATTATCAACAAAGGTGAGAGATCCTAAAACCATCGCGGCAATTAAAGTTACTGCATAGGTTTCAAATAAATCTGCCGCCATACCAGCGCAATCACCGACGTTGTCACCGACGTTGTCAGCAATAACCGCTGGGTTACGGGGATCGTCTTCGGGAATACTGGCTTCAACCTTACCGACTAAATCGGCGCCAACATCAGCAGCCTTGGTATAAATACCGCCGCCAAGACGAGCGAAGATAGAAATTAAAGATCCGCCGAAAGCAAAACCGATAAGTGCGTGTAAATCATTTGTTAAAAAATAGAAACCGGCTGTACCGATTAAGGC
>CAYXVT010000340.1:0-822 GCA_964468105.1 Uncultured Candidatus Berkiella sp.
TTAATTAATATAGGTATGCAGCCAAATGACTTAGTGGCTATTTCTTGAGAAAGATCAATTAATCTTATTGTGGCAATTCTTGGTGTTTTGAAAGCAGGTGGTGCTTATGTGCCTATTGACGTTACAAGATCAAGTGAAAGAATAAATATTATACTGAATCAGGCCAAACCTCTTTTCTCAATAGTTGATGATCAAACAGAGTCTCTAATAAGGCAGGAAACAGGATCACTCATTAACCTTGAAAGAGAATCATACCGCATTGAAAGTATGTTACAATTAAATCCTCAAATTGATACAGAAAAAGCTGATTTAGCCTATGTCATTTTTACATCCGGAACAACGGGCATACCCAATGGTGTATCTGTTGGGCATGATAATATTGTTAATCTGATAGAATCTACCAGTAAAATATTCGACTTTTCAGCAAATGATGTTTGGACACTATTTCATTCCTATGCATTTGATTTTTCAGTCTGGGAAATTTGGGGCGCACTTGCACATGGCGGTACCCTTGTCATTGTTCCTTTTGAACTGTCAAGATCTCCTTATAATTTTTACGAATTACTCATCAAGCATAAAGTGACTATACTAAATCAAACTCCCAGTGCTTTTAATCAGATCATAACCATAGACGAACAATTGACAGGCAATTTAAGTTCTATCCGCAAAATAATTCTAGGCGGTGAAGCTATTGATTTAAATGTCCTAGCGACTTGGTTTGAAAAAAATGGTGATCAAAGGCCTGAAGTCTACAATATGTATGGCATCACTGAGGTTACTGTTCATGCCAGCTACCTTCGTTTTACTGAGCAAGATATACGA
>CAYXVT010000340.1:832-1436 GCA_964468105.1 Uncultured Candidatus Berkiella sp.
CATGAACTCACACAAAGAAAATTTATCGGAGGCACAGAAGATAAATTTAATGACAGGCTTTACAAAAGTGGCGATATTGGACGCTATTTAAACAATGGAACCTTAGAATACTTAGGTCGGATGGATAACCAAGTTAAAATTAGAGGGTTTAGAATTGAGCTTGCAGAAATTGAATCGGTGCTGAATCAACAGCCTGAAATTTATAGTTCTGTGGTGCTAGTAAAAAATAAAGAGATAGAAAAAAAACAATTAATTGCCTTCATAAGGTTTCGTTCGAAAACCGCGACCATCACGCCAAAGCAAATACAGGCTAGGATAAAAAATTTGCTTCCAGAATACATGCTGCCATCACGCATTATTTCTCTTCCCCAGATGCCATTAACTATCAATGGGAAAATTGATAAAGAAGCACTATTAAGAGATTATTTTATTATACATAAGGAGCATAGGATGAATAAACCACTGTCTGTCATTATTGGTGAGGCGGAATTAGAATTGACTAAATTGATTGAGCATAAGATCGACTTCTCTTCTAATTTTTATGATGCTGGCGGTAACTCGTTGTCTGCCATTTCATTTCTAACTTGGATTAAAAATAACTATG
>CAYXVT010000340.1:1455-2702 GCA_964468105.1 Uncultured Candidatus Berkiella sp.
AAAAAGTTTTCATGATAATGGTTTTATTGGCCCTATAACAATCTACGAACCTGAAGAGATGAGTGAGATTTGGCAAAAGGTGAGGTATCAATTACACGATAGAAGTCATGCGGCTTATAGTATAGATATCGGTTATACGGGCGCTACAAATATTGCTAATTATGATCGGCATCTAGATATAAACCTTCTGAGCGATCATGTGACTAACCCTAAAATTACACATCGTGTACGCAGTATCTTAGGGGATAATCTGCTGTGCTGGCGAACAGAATTTTTCCCCAAATATAAGGGCGACGAAGGCACTGATTGGCATCAGGCTGATACGTTTGCAAATGCCTCAGGCAGTCCCCAAATACTCTGGCCAGAAGAATATAACATTAAGGCTGGTAATGGTACTATTACTGTTTGGACTGCTTTTACCGATGCCACATTAAAAAATGGTTGTTTGCAATTTATTCCTGGTACCCATAAGAAAATGTTTTATGATGAAACAAAAAATATGGGCTTTGATCCAGAAAAAATTAATAAGCTAGAAAAAGCCGATCTAAAACGTGGTTTTTTTGGTTATGATTATAGAGAGCTACAAATAGACCCAGATTGGGCCCCTGATGAAAGTAAAGCGATTTCAATGGTAATGAAGGCAGGCCAATCTATAATTTTCTGGTCCACACTCATGCACGCTTCTCTCCCCAATACCAGTACTGCAAAAGATATGCGTATGGGATTTGCAACTCGCTATGTGCCTACCAAGGTTAAGGTATATCCTGATACTGACTATGTTTCAGAATATGGCGGTCAAATTCCACTTGATCGATTTGGTTGTGTTTTAGTAACAGGTGAAAATGAGTACAACCACAATAAGATTATTAGCCAAAATTTACGTGGTTATCCTTTTAGCAAACCTTAGGTAATACATTTAGCTAATAATTAAAACAGATGGCAAAATTAACTGGTGGGAACGCTGTTGAATTAACTGACGGGGCTCCCATGCCAGAACAGGATATAATTTATGAACACGTTAGTTTGCCTTCAGTCTGGAGGTTGTCGGCTCCCTATTGTATTTATTCATCCTGCAGGGGGGCAGGTGCACTGGTTTCGAGCACTTTCTAAATCACTGGGAAAGGATAGACCTTTTTTTTCAATGATGTCATTAGGGTTACTGATAGATAATTGCCCGCTTATGTCTGTCGAAGAGTTAGCAACACTTTATCTTGGTTTTTTAAAAGAAAAGAACATTTCTATGCCGT
>CAYXVT010000341.1:0-1556 GCA_964468105.1 Uncultured Candidatus Berkiella sp.
CCGCTATCTTCAAGCGTTTTTGAATAACGTAGCGATGAGCACTTTCTATCTCACCCGAACCAATGGGTAAATTGTTATCAATGGCTGTTTTGTAATCAAGTTGATGGAGCCGATTTTTGATATAACGATAACATGCTCGTACGGGTGCCCGCTCCTCAGGAACAGAGCTAGCCTCTATATGTGGCTGCAATGCTAATAATACATCAGAAGCCCTGCTCGCTTTCATGAATGTTTTTTGTTGCTCTAACCATCCTCTCGCATTGTTGAGAGCACAGGTCTCGGCGGCGGCCGCTAAATATTCGCATAGGTGATAAAAATCGATAAGATACGTTCCATTCTTACCAAAATGTGTATCAACTTGCTCAGCAATCCAGACAGCACCATCACCAACGCTATGAATTTTTGTTTGATGATTAAGGCCTACGGATTTCACACAATGTAATATATGTTCTCCCGCTTTTGTTGTATTACTCATCGTTGCTGAAAATACTGGTGTTACTGAGCCTTTTTCATGTGCCAGCGTTAATCGAGCCTCTCGATAAATAAGCTCTTTATTTTTGCGCCCATCTTTATCACCACCTTCAACCTCTTCTTTTGGTTTTACAATAGGAATCATACTGCCATCCGTTTCTGAAATAATACATTCTTTTGCTGAAGCAGTGATTTGCCCTAATTGCTCGTCCTGCCATTTTTTAATTTCTTGGGCATGGTGCAGCGTAATGCTACGTATGCTATTTTGCGGAACGCATATGCCATAATGCTCTTTGAGCTTTTCATTCACAATACCAAACGCAGTATCTGCTCCAAAGTCAGTGATTTTTCGCTGCAGTAATAATGAGTATCCTCGTGGTTCAACTCTAGAAAACAGTAAAAATGGACGTAATAGCGAACCGCCTTGAGGTTGATAATAATTTTGTTCGATTATTTCTATTTTTCCGAACAAACTGTACCAATGGACTTTTTTTTAATGTTTTTTTTTGCACTGCCCACATGTTGCTTAATTTTCTCAGATGAATGTAGGGTTTGCTGCTCCGCCCAACTCTGTATTAGATTTTGTCCAATGCCTCTTACAACTCCTAGAGTCCTCTCTTCTATAGCATCTCCCGTAGAAAACTCTCCTCGACTAGGGCTTTCAACTATATCTAGCATCTCTTTAAGTCTTTGTTTTAGTTCAGGATACTTGTCAAGCATTGCCACAAGTTCTTTTGCTTCCATTTTACCAGCTCCCTATTGCACTTACGGTGGCCGATATTCTATCGTATTTTTTCAAAAACCTACACTTTCAATCGCACCCTACATACTAGGGCAATCGCGCTAAAAATCCTGCTAAAAGACTTGTAAATAAGTTTGATTTGTGATCTTCTTATCTTTCATTTAGAGGAGAAGGATCATGACGAAAGGGATTTTAACTATTAGCGAGCACTTTAGCGATATTAAAGACCCCCGAGTGGAACGGCAAAAACTTCATAAATTACAAGATATTATGGTTATTGCGATCTGTGCCATCTTATGTGGTGCAGATAATTGGGTTGAGATCGCGCGTTTTGGGAAAAGTA
>CAYXVT010000341.1:1566-2676 GCA_964468105.1 Uncultured Candidatus Berkiella sp.
ACAAGCTTGGTTTACGCAATTGCTGGGATTAACAAACGGTATCCCCTCGCATGATACCTTTGGAAAGGTATTCGCTGTAATAGATGCTAACCAGTTTGAGGCCTGCTTTATTAATTGGATGAGTGCTGTTGCGAAGACGTTGAGCGGCAAAATTTTAGCTATTGATGGTAAACGATTGAGGGGTTCATATGACCGGTTGAATGGCAAATCAGCTATTCATATGGTGGGGGCGTTTGCTAGCGAAATGGGCCTGTTAATAGGTCAAATCAAAACAGAAGATAAATCGAATGAGATTACTGCCATCCCGGCATTGCTGTCGCAATTAACGATAACGGGTTGTATTGTTACGATTGACGCCATGGGGACTCAAACAGCGATTGCTCAGCAAATTATTGAGCAGGAGGCCGAGTATGTTCTCAGTTTAAAAGGCAATCAGGGCACGTTGCACGAAGAGGTTAGACTCTATTTTGAAGATAAAAAAATACAAAAACAGCATGCGTCAGAATGGTCATTTTTTGAAACGCTTGAAAAAGAGCATGGTCGCATTGAGCATCGTAAAATTTGGGCTACTGACAAAATAGCCTGGCTGAAAGAAAATCATTCTTGGTCTGGTTTAACCAGTATTGTCAAAGTAGAAGCTTCACGTACCTGTCTTCTTGATAAAACAACCTCTTGTGAGATACGCTATTTTATTACTAGTTTGACTGCCAATGCAGCGCAATTGGCAAACGCCATTCGCCTCCATTGGGGGGTGGAAAACCAACTGCACTGGACACTCGATGTGACGTTTAGAGAGGACTACAGTAGAGTACGTAAGGATCATGCACAAGAAAATTTAAGCATCCTGCGCCGAATCGCTTTAAACTTACTAAAACGAGAGAAAACAGCAAAGGTTGGTATAAAATGTAAGCGCTTGCAGGCGGGGTGGGATGAAAACTACTTGTTACGTGTCTTAGCTGGGTTAGATATGAGTATTATTTAAGCGCGATTGCCCTACCATACATACACGGCAATCGGGCCAAAATCTAATCATCTTGCCCTCCTGCTAGCAATTTAGCGAGGTAGGCGGTATCCCAAGCCCGCCATTAACCGCTTGTTTTTAATTCCTAC
>CAYXVT010000342.1:0-2669 GCA_964468105.1 Uncultured Candidatus Berkiella sp.
GGTAGCGCTGCGCATCGGAGGTAGAATAACGACCATCCGTCATTTCTGCAGAGATGGGATAGGTTAAATAATGGTTCACGAGGCGACGATTGACCTCTTTAATCGTTTCTGAACGAAGATAGGTATGGGATGCATGGGTTAATGCTCCAAGGCTAATGCCTACAGCACTGGAGCCCATGCCGAACAAACCAATATTGGTTGCATGAGCAAGAATAGCGGCCAGCAAGGGTTTTAATGGGAATTTCTCAGGCTTCTCCGATTCATAAAACGGGCTAAATCCATCAAGACAACCTGAGAGTCGAGAGGCTTCTGCCAAAAGCTTTTCAATTCGAACAGAAGGCATGCGTGATTGGATGAGTTTGCGTAGGCTCACTACCTCAGGAGGGATGGAAAGAGCATCATCACGAGTAAAATGAAATTTGCTCTCTTTAATGGCAACAAAATCATTCTTCGGCAAAGTGTTTTGAGCATAGGTTGCTACTTGATGATATTCGCCAGAAAGACTCTCCATCACGGTATCAAATTCATTGGGCAATTTCAGTTTTAAGTACTGCTGTTTTCTTTCTTGCTCCCAGGGAAGTGCCCCATAAACCGTATCCCAAAAATAGCGGTTATTACGGCTTTTAGAAAGATAAATGTCTCCCGCACTGATTCCTTTCTTAAGTGCATAGTAAAATCCCATTTCCCAATGATGAGCCTGGATTTGTCCATTTCCATCATAAACGACATCACGCCACATTTTTGAAAGAAAATCTATAGGTGCATCGTCTGGGAGTTTTTTAATCTCGCCCACATGGAGTCTTCGAAGGAGATCCATAGCGTTTAACAATGAAGCAAGCCCTGCGCTGCCACTTAATTGAAGCGTTAGAAAACGTTTTGAAAATTTTCTGATAAAGGAGAAGCGTTTGGTTATCTGATCGGTAATTCCTGAAGATTCAATGTGATCAAGTGCTTCACAGGCACTTGCTGTTTCAAGCAGTGCCGTCTCATTAAACTGGGTGACAAACTGCACCAAAGTTAGATCTTGGACAGTTGCCTGAGAAAAGGCCGACTTAATGAAATCACTGGCTGGTTTAAATTTTCCTTTATTTTTCCTGGCTATTTTCTCTCGTTCTACAGATACCTCATTTTTTGACCGTCGATTGATATCCAGTAAGATGCGTTTGTATAAAAAAACCAGGTAATCTAGAATTGTTTTGGCTGTTTCGTACAGGAAACAAATGATAATCGCCTCTTGTTTTACCTTGGGAGTTATACCTCGAAGGCGATGTGCGTCATAATAATTGCCTTTTTGGGCAATGGATGTAATAACCTCAGGATGTATCGCTGAAAAATTGCAGTCCAGGATCCCTAATTGCTCAATTTCCTCAAAATAATCAAGGTAAGTATTCATCACATCGCCATTAGCACTTTGCGGTGATGTTTTTAGGTCGGATAATTGCGCGTAGGCTTCTTTTTTTTCTGGCGTGATTAAGTGATGGAGCTTAGCGCGTAGCGATGGCGCCAAAGTCTCTACAATACTACCGTAAAATCCTTCGATGGCTTGATTTACTTTTTGGGTTACCACACGGCCTAAAGTAATGGGGGATGGTAAAACAATGCGGCGACTCTTTAAATGATTGGTGGTCATCTCAATAAGTTGTTTTTTATCCAATATTTCTTTGCGCAATTGAGAAATCAACCATTCCTCTAATCTAAGCGATTCAGCCTCATTAAACTCGCTACATCCGAGATAACAGCGTATTTTTTCTCGCTGAATATAACTATGCGGTGTATTTGAAAATACTGGCATCGTTGAAATCGGCTCGCCAAGCTGTTTTGCAAGGTAACTTATTGCAGTAAAAGATAAAACATCTTCTTTGCTAATAAAGCGCCCGTGAGCTCTTAAGTAACAAAGGAGGGCAGCAAATTTAATAACATGCTTTGAGTTGTCTTTAATAAAGAGGATATCATCCTCAGTTAATGTCCAATCAATGGCAAGTTGATCTTCTGTAATCTCTATTTCAGTATGCATCAATACTTACTCCCGAACGTTCCATGTGCTCTGCCAGTTTTTCTTTTGATGCCTTGGTATAAATGGCGGTGGTATTAACGGATTCATGTCCCATGAGCATCGCTAATTCAACAAGACATCCAGGATTGGCCTGTAAAAATTGGGTGGCGAATGTATGGCGCAACGTGTGAGCCGTGACATGAATGCGTGTAATATTGGCTCGCTTGGCCAAGCTACTAATCAATGATTGCAATGCCCTGATTGTTCCCTGTTGACCGCGCTTGGTCGTAAACAATATGTTATCTGGTTCAAGAGGCTCTCGGGTCTCTAAATAGCTTGCAATAGCTCGTCTTGCAATCGAGTTCAAGGGGATCTCTCTGTGCTTCCTTCCCTTTCCATCCACTACATTAACACACCCCGATCGCTCTCTGATTAGTACATCTTTCACTAATAAATTATTTAATTCCCCAACTCTTAATCCTGATTGTAAAAGCAGCTGCACTATGGCATAGTTTCTTGCTGCCAGACCGTGAGTAGAAAGACCTGAAGCTCGTAGTAAGGCATGAATTTCATCTTTGTTTAATGCATTGGGTTTGGTGGTCGTTGCACGTTTTACAAAATGGAGTGCTGAGGCGGGGTTATCCGGTATGAGTTTGGTTTTCTCAGCCCAGGCATA
>CAYXVT010000343.1:0-1332 GCA_964468105.1 Uncultured Candidatus Berkiella sp.
GAATCAGCGGTGCTATAAAATGTATGTGACCAGCTTCAGCTGCCCAATATATGGCATTTCCTTGATGTTCCGCATCTACTTCATCTAATATTTTTTTTTCAAGCAACTCTTCTTTTGTGTTTAATAATCTAAAAAATTCATTTTCATCATTTCGTTTAATGGCATCTATAAGACTTACTGTTTTTAAATTATTCGTACTCGATGCAGAAGACCCAAAAACTTGAACCTGTGTTAAATTATTAGTAGACCCTGAAATATTGTTTTGCCCTGTTAAATTAGGTTCTAAAACTGCTTGTGGATTTATCTTGGCAAGAACAACTCTTTCTTGCATGATATCTGATTTAATTTCATTGGAATACCGTTTTAAATGTGCTTCCAATAGCTTAACTATCTCTGGTTGCCCTGGCTCATTGCCTTGATTGGCAATCTCTAATGGTGTCCCTTCTTTTGTTCGAATACTCGCATCCGCTCCTGATTCCAACAGAGCAACTATTGCTGTTACATGCCCCTTTTGAGCAGCAACATAAATGGGTGTTATGCCATCTTTACTTGGTGTATTTACGTTTGCACCTCCCAATTTTAATGCGGTTATTACCTCTGCATCTCCTTTTTGAGTAGCAGCAAAAACAGGAGTCCAACCATTATTATCTGGCGTATCCAAATTGGCACCAGCAGCTTTAAGTGCATGTATTGCTTCTACACACCCCTTTTGAGCAGCGATTAAAACCGGCGTTTTGCCATCATTATCTGGCTGATTGACATTTATCCCTGCTTCAATTAAAGGGGCAATAAAATAAATGTGGCCACAAGCAGCCGCCCAATATAGAGCATTCCCTCCATATTCTGCATCAACTTCATCAGTAAATTTTTTTCCAAAAGGATCTGTCTTTAGTTTTAACAGTCTAAAAACTTCTTTTTGATTGTTTTGTTTAATGGCTTCTATAAGAGTCATAATTATCCCCCCCTACCTAAATTGATCCGAAGTATAACAGAATTTTTACGTTTGAAAAATAAAAAAAACCTGAAATGTAAGAGCAAAGCTCAAGTGTCCCCTTTCTGGCAAAGCCTAATGTCCCCTTTTTTTAGTTAAGTTAGTTATAGTAAATCTATAGCTTTTGGTACCCTGGTGGCCTTTGCTTAGCAACCCAAGGGGATAAGCCATATGAGCTCAGAAGGGAAACGTCAGGAAGTTATAGCTTTAGTAAATGCAAAGACATTCAGACAATCAGAAGCAGCAACGGTCTTAGGTATTAGTGTTAGACAGGTGAAGCGTTTATGTCGCGCTGAGCGTGAACACGGTGCCATAGGATTGATTTCAAAGAGACGGGGACA
>CAYXVT010000343.1:1423-2646 GCA_964468105.1 Uncultured Candidatus Berkiella sp.
CTACCAAGCAGCAAGTCATTGCTCTCGCCCAGAGTAAGTATGTGAATTTCGGACCAACCTTCATGGGTGAAAAATTAAGCGAGCTAGACGGCATTAAGTTAAGCAAAGAATCCATCAGAAAAATTTTAATAGTTGCTGATTTATGGAAGGGTAAAAAAACCAAAAAAAAATCTGTGCACCAGAGACGAGAGCGTCGTGCATGTCTTGGTGAATTAGTACAAATTGATGGGTCACCACATGCATGGTTTGAAAAGCGAGGCCCTAAGTGCTGTTTGATTTTGTTTGTTGATGACGCTACCAGCCGTGTATTATATGCTCACCTGGAGCCTGTTGAAACAACCGAAGCATATTTTAGAGGCATGAGTTCGCATATAAAAACCTACGGGATTCCTCTTGCCTATTACAGTGATAAACACATGATTTTCAGGGTTAGCAATGCAAAAACAGAAGAAGTTAATTTAACGCAATTTGAACGTGCTTGCAGTGAGCTTGGCATCGAAGGGATTTGTGCGAATTCACCACAAGCGAAAGGGCGAGTAGAACGAAAAAACAGAACTTTTCAAGATAGGTTGGTTAAAGAATTTAGATTGGCAGGAATTAATACTATCGAAGCAGGTAATGCGTTCTTGTCAACCTATCTACCAAAACATAATAAGCAGTTTGCAGTATGCGCACGCAACCCTGAAGATGTGCATATGCGTACCATTCCAGATGATGAAACATTAGCACATATTTTAAGTGTTCAATGGGAGAGGAAGCTGAGCAAAAATTTAGAGATAAGTTTTGAGAATACAATTTATCAAATATTGGTAGAAGGAAAAGGCCGTCGTTTACAACAGAGTGCGGTGATCGTATGCCAAATGTTAAATGGCGATACGCATTTGTTATCCTCAACGGGGGTTCAACTTAACTACAAGACATTGAAGGTTCGAACAAAGGATATTGGTTCAACGATCGATGATAAATCTTTAAATGCTCATGTTGACCATTTGATACAGCAGAAAAAGACTGTACTGCCATCATCAAACCACCCGTGGCGAAGGTATACAATTACGGTTCCAAAGGGCAATTTGCACCGCCCAAGCGTCTTGGCTTAGAATGATGTAACAACCCCACCCCAAGGGTACCTCTTGCCTTCAAAGGCGGGATATTCAGGAACCCCAAAAGGGGACATTAGGCTTTGCCACTACATTTAGAGGTTTCAAGCAATAAAAGGCTGATGT
>CAYXVT010000344.1:0-2398 GCA_964468105.1 Uncultured Candidatus Berkiella sp.
CAACTAATAAAGTTAACATTGCGTATGCAACTATTGATGCTCTAAAAAGTATCGTTCCTCGTGACCAATGGTTGAATCAAACCTCAAAAAAGGCCGCTGTTAAACCAGTAGCTGTTGAGGAGGTTCATCCACCAGAACTTTCAAAGAAAGTTAAGGAGGACAAGTAATGACTAAGTATAACGAACTTCAAGTAACAGCCAACAAGCGCCTTAAACGCGTTGGTCGTGGTATTGCTGCTGGCCAAGGTAAAACTGCCGGCCGTGGTACAAAAGGACAAAAAGCTCGTACAGGTAAGAAAATCGGTGCAACTTTTGCCGGTGGTTCAAGAACTCTTGTTACTGCTATTCCAAAAGCTCGCGGATTCAAAAGCCTAAAAGCTCCTGCCCAAGTAGTATATTTGGATCACTTAAATGCACTTGCAGGTAAAACAGTTGATAGTTTCGTACTATTCAACGAAGGTTACATTGCAAATCCATATGCTGCTACCAAGGTTATCGCTCGTGGTGAGCTAACTGAAAAAGTTACATTGCACATTTCTGGCGCCAGTAAAAGCGTACAGGCTGCAATCGTGAAAGCAGGTGGAACTTTTGTTAAAACTGCTGTACCATTAAAAGCAAGTACAAAAAAATCAGTTCCTAAAACTGACAAATAATTTGTTACACTTCCCATGGCACCATCTGGCGCCATGCGGAGTAGCAACAAGCTATCCGGAACAATACAATAAATGAGGGCCAATACAGATGAACTGGAAAACAATCTTTAAATCATTAAAGAACCGCAGCATGCAGAAACGTCTATTAATTTTGCTTGGTATCATAGTTGCGTATCGTTTTTTGGCTCACGTTCCTGTTCCACTTGCTGAACCAACTCAATTAAAAGAGGTTATTTCGAGCGTTATTAACAGCTCAAACTTCGGCGGTTTCTTGAATCTTATATCTGGTGGCGCATTAACTAGCTTCTCGATCGTGCTTGTTGGTATGAGCCCATTTATTACAGCATCAATTATTTCTCAATTATTGACCAAAGCTATTCCAAAACTTGAGGAACTACACAAAGACGGTGAATCAGGCCGTCGCAAGATTAACCAATGGACTCGTATGATTTCAGTGCCACTTGCTATTGCTCAGTCAATTGCCTTCATCTATATCTTGCGCCAGACAGTTCTGGCCGGCAATACGACTATTTTGAATGATTCTTCACTGATGAACTGGGTAGTGGCAGTCGTTGCAATGACAGCTGGATCAATCCTGCTGATGTGGTTTGGCGAGCTTATTACCGAGCAAGGCGTTGGAAATGGTATTAGCCTTATAATCTTTGCAGGTATCATCTCACAACTTCCTACAACACTCGCGTCATTAGTCACGTCAGTAACCGACACCTCAAAGGGCGATTTGAATGTATTTAACTGGTTCCATCTACCGGTAAATCCGGCAGCATTTGGAGTGGCAGCTGGAATACTTGTAGTTTCCATATCTGTGTTATATATTCTGGTAAAGATTAATGAGGCTCAGCGTGTGATTACAGTTAATTACGCAAAGCGCGTCCAAGGTAATAGCAACTACGGTGGGGTTAAAAGTATCCTGCCTGTTAAGTTAATTGCCGCAAACGTTATCCCAATCATCTTTGCAGTTGCATTCTTGTCACTACCTGCATTTATCGGTCAAATCCTAAAAGCAACCGGCAACCCTGCCTATATGGCACTAGCAGACAACTTAATTTCTTGGTTCCAATCACCAGGTAAAAGCTTTACCGGCGCCACAGCGCAAGCATTCATCTATCCGGCGGCATATTTCGTACTGGTTATCATGTTTACGTATTTCTACACTGGAATTATCTTTAACTCCAATGAAATTGCTGAAAACTTACAAAAGCAAGGTGGTTTTATCGAAGGAGTTCGTCCTGGAATCCAAACTGAGAAATATCTAACCCGTACAGTTAATCGATTAACACTATTCGGATCATTAGCACTTGGAACTATCGCAGTAATGCCATTTATTGGTGAGTATTTGATGGCGAACCTGGCAGGGATGACGAATACGCAATTGTCCATTGGTGGAACCGGTCTGTTGATCGTTGTCTCTGTTGCCCTTGAAGCCTTACGTCAGATCAATTCACGCGCATTGATGGTTACTTACGACGATTATAAATAATAATATATTTTGACAAATTAAAAAGACAGTCTATTGACGGTCTTTTTTTGTAGATGATTTACTGGTGGAGAAGTATCGAACGCGGCCCTTGAGGGCTTATTTTATCGAGTACTGTGCTTATCATCTCCACATTTTTGTTATATTCGTTAACTTTTGCATTGTTTTCTTTGGCCGATAACTCATTCAAGATATTGAAGCTTTCGTCCCAATATCCTGGTTGAATCGGATAGCCATCCATTCTGCTCATG
>CAYXVT010000344.1:2408-2646 GCA_964468105.1 Uncultured Candidatus Berkiella sp.
TACGGAGCTCAATCGGCATCGCCCAGCCAATTACTTTTGATAACTTAACATACAAACGCCATGCTAATGTTGAACTGCTAAGCTTTTTAGGCAATGCATTCAACAATATTAACGAATCATTGACATCTGATACATGGTAGTCAATGTATTTGATGACCTTTTTTTCCAACATAGATTCGACCTTTAGACTTTTGTTGTTTTCGAAATCGAAATTCTTTATCAGTTTTTCGATTCCTTC
>CAYXVT010000345.1:0-2632 GCA_964468105.1 Uncultured Candidatus Berkiella sp.
TGACCAATCTATTAAGGGCTAAGTTTACAGTGTTGCCTGAAGAGTACATTGAAAAAATAAACTGTGCTGATGCCAATTCTCTAAACCGGTGGGGCATTAATTTTATTAATGCACAATCATTAGATGAAGTTTTTAAACAGTAAACAAAAGTATACCCTTCGCGAGTGAATTTTAAAAATTGTTGTTAACGAGAGTTGGTACGGATATAAAAAAGATCTTGAGCAAGTTCTGAGGAAAATTTTACAGAAACCATAAATTATGTTGAGGTAGCTAGTGGAACAACGAATGAATATAGTTACACTTGGCGTTAAAAACATAAAAGAGGCCAGGGCATTTTATGAAAATGGTTTAGGCTGGAAGATTTCCAGTGCAAGTAATGAACATATTGTCTTTATCCAGCTTAATTCAATTGTACTAACATTATATTCACGAGCAGCTTTAGCACAAGATGCTAATCTTAAAAATGAACCCTCTTCATTTGGCGGCATCACATTGTCCTATAATGCCCGAACTAAGACTGATGTTGAGCAGGCACTAGAAATGGCTAAAAAAGCAGGTGCTAAGATACTGAAGCCAGCGCAAGATGTATTTTGGGGTGGCTTCTCTGGTTACTTCGCCGACTTAGATGGTTATGCCTGGGAGATAGCCTGGAATCCGCATTTTCAAATGGATTTGAAAGGCAATCTGCAATTGCCCTGAAATTGAAACATTATTGGGATAGATTAAAAAACTTTGATTAATAGCTGGTTAAATTTTTGCGAAATCTGCAATAGAAAATTCATCCGACGATTGAGGTAAAAAATTGGTATCTTATGCAACATAAAAATCCAACGCCCTGTATTATTCCATTTCCTAAATTTCATAAAGCTATGGGTCACCAGATGTCAAAGAGGAGTGTTTTATCTCTATTTTAGTAGCACCTTTATAATCACTCGCTGGAAGGCGGCCATGATTCTCTCCCTGTTTTTTATTATTAGTTTGTGGTGCATCTTCTGCAGGCATTTCTGGTTGGCTATTCAATGATTGATCATTTGCTTCGGCGGGATTAGAATTGTTGTTATTGATAGGTCTTTTTTCTGAACAAACACCAAAAAATTTAGAAAGCTTGCGGATCGTTATTTTTGCTTCAACTAATTTTGTCTGTAACTACAAGCAAAAATGGATAACCCCAACGACTATTTTTATATCGTCACAAGATAAATTACTGGCATTAATCCTTTCGATTAATTGATTAGCGTCTTCTTCTGTTAAATCAATCTTTTTTGGTATAGGCTTCTTCATTATAATGAACCAAAATAAACTAAATATTGCCATAAGATAAGTGCGTATGCAAGCTTTAAATAACGCTTGGCTTTCATGCTGCATTCGGTTTAAACTGGAACGAGTTTTTAGCAAGAGTTTTAAACCTCGATATGGAAAGTCAATTGCCGCCACCTTTAAAAGGCAAAAAAGTCTCTGAGGCTTTTATGGAATATGTTGAGCTTTACTTAGCTGCTTTATTACGTGATAGAGCCGAGCAAGGGATCCATGAAATACCTAGCCTTAAAGAAATTGAATCCATCTTAAAAATGCCATGGCTTATTTGGAACGCAATTGTTGCAGAAACAGTTCCCAGCAATAAAATTAATTTTTTGGCCTGGGTGGACAAGCTCATCCTTAAGCATATGCCGGATAATGTAAAGCAACTTTTAGATTCTCTGAAAACAAGAAAAAGAAACCATTTTAGCCAATATCAATACTATTTGGGAGAGTATAAACTTTGTTACGATAAAAATAATGAAATAAGGATTAAAGTAGAAGCTCGATCACCAGTTCGGCCATAATCAACCTTAACATATTAAAAATTTAATGTTTATGCTTGTTCACTGGAAGCACACTAAAATTCTAAGATTGGCTTGCCATTGTTTAAATTTAAATAAAGGATCATTGTCTGTGGAAATACATTTAGGCAACCCTAATCTTGAAATTATTTTATTAAACATGTGGCATATGGATGTACCATTAGCATGGCCTTGATGAACAGAAAATCCTATGATTCTTCTTGTAAATTGATCCATGATTACCATTATCCAAATGGATTTCAAGTGGATTGATTTTGTCCTAAATAAATCGTAACCGTTGTAAGTTTCTCATGTGATATAAAGTAACTCAAGAGAGGGAAGAATACCCCTTTTAGTTAAATAGAAGGGGTATTTACGGGCGTGAGCGACCGTGTAACCGTTGGTTTAACAACCGGTGTGAATCAAGTACTCTAGCCCACACTCTCGAGACGTTTGGATAGTTGCAAGGGATCTTTACGACGTCCGTTTACAATCCTAAATTTACCCAACTTAAACCTCGAGGGCGTACTATGTCACTCTATCAAAGTTTCATTGGAATTGATATCGGCAAATTTAATTTTGTTGCTGCAGTTCATGGAAACAAGACCACGCATGAGTATGAGTATCATGAAAAAGGGATTGCTTCTTTTTTCAGAGATTTTAAAGATTCTCTATCAAATTCATTGGTTGTTTTGGAAACAACAGGCGGCTATGAAATGGAATTATTGCTAAGGCTTTGTGATAAAAACTATACAGTTCATCGAGCTAATACTCGTAAAGTTAAAAGCTTTATTTTGTCATTTGGTAATCGC
>CAYXVT010000346.1:0-426 GCA_964468105.1 Uncultured Candidatus Berkiella sp.
GTTTCGATTTGTACTGTTGCTTTGTTTGATGAGTTCCATGGGTTATGCCCAATCTCCAAATTCTTTTTCACAATCTAAGAAAATTGCAGCACGATTATTTCAGCAGCACCCACAAACTATTTATTGCCAATGCAGTTATGAAGATAAAGAAGTCAATTTAGCCAGTTGCAGCATGCAGGCAGCAGACTCAATCAAACGGGCACATCGCATTGAATGGGAACACATTATGGCTGCTGAGCATTTTGGACAACAATTTGCATGTTGGCGCGAGCCAATATGTGAGGATAATCAGGGCAAGCCTTATAAAGGGCGCCGATGTTGTGAAAAAGTGGATGAACGATTTCGCCATGTGGAATCCGAGCTTTATAACTTATGGCCGGAAGTAGGATTGGTCAATCAAGCGCGCTCCAACTATCGATTTGGTGT
>CAYXVT010000346.1:436-2632 GCA_964468105.1 Uncultured Candidatus Berkiella sp.
GGTGTACTGCCCAAGCAAACTGATTATCTGGGGTGTGCGATGAAGATCGATCAAAAATTACGGCGTGCCGAACCGCCTGATTTTGCCAAAGGAGTCGTGGCGCGTGCTTATTTGTTTATGGCAGAACATTATGGCTTTTCTTTAAGCACATCACAAAGACAACTTTTTATGGCTTGGAATAAAGCATTTGCCCCAAGTCCATGGGAAAAACAATGGGCGTTGCATGTGGCATCAATTGAAGGTTATGACAATCCATACATTACTGATTGGCAAGAGAAGGTACAAAGGATGGCTTCTCGATAGAAAAGGAATGGTTTAAATTAACACAAGCTCACCTGCGGCACATCGCTCCAGCGTGTGGTGTAAGCAGGTGATTTAAGTTCGGCTCGCATAGCCCAAGGTTTTGAGCTCCCTTCTGCTGCCAAACGAATGGTGCTTCTGCCATATTTTTGATTGATTTGGTCAAGCACGCTCATTAATTGTTCCGTATGATGTAGTTGCTCATCACTCGGCTGGTGAAATAAATCGAGTTGCTTTGAGTCCTTGGGAATTAAATCATGAAGACACACTCCTGATTTTTTATAATAAAGCCCTGGTTTAAAAATACGCTCCAGGCATCGCTTGGCGATTTTGGTAATTAATCGCAAATCATCAGTTGGATTAATAAATCGAAACTCTATGGATTGAAAGTGCTGCGCCAAATCATCCCGAAACCGGTTGGTATGTACAAATACAACCATGCGCTGGCAATTTAAGTGTTGGCGGCGCATTTTTTCTACCGCACGGGCACAGTGACTACTTACTGATTCGGCAATTGAAGTGAAGTGGGTTTGCATTTGCCCAAAACTTTTGGACGACATGATGCTTTGCTTAGACTCTACTTCCTCTAAACCGCCACAAGCAATTCCTTGAAGCTCGAGTGCAGTACGCATCAGCACGACATTAAAACTCGTCTTCAAAAGATGGTTATTGCCAAATCATAAGCCGTATGAATGCCTCGTGCGATTAATTTATTTTCCCATTGCCGCCCCACTCCCCATACGTCTCCTACTGAAATTTTCCCCAGCCATTGCTCACGATTGGAGGCAATATTAAAGACTGGGATCTTTAAAACCTTTTTGCATAAATGGTTCGCTGCTTTTGCTAATGTTTTAGTACGCCCTATACCTATAGAGGTGGGTATCCCTGTATGTTTTAAAATTTTCTTTTGTAACTCCTGACAAAAAGAATCATGACAATCCATCGGTAAACTTCTTAAATCAAGAAATGCTTCATCAATGGAGTAAATTTCCATATGAGGCCAGCATTCTTCTATGGTACACATCACCCGATGGCTGATGTTGCCATAAAGTGTATAGTTTGAGGAAAACGCTTTAACGCCATGCCGAGCACATAAGCTTTTAATTTTAAAGTAAGGCTCTCCCATGGCAATACCTAATGCTTTTGCCTCATTCGAGCGCGCAATACAACATCCATCATTATTGGATAAAACTATTATAGGAACATCTTGTAAGTCGGGGCGAAACAAGCGTTCGCAACTGGCGTAAAAATTATTACAATCGACAAGGGCAAACATGTTAGGCAAGCTCATGAAGCACTAAAGTCACCACACCCCAAACCACCATTTCATGTTCTTCAGTAATGTCAATGGGCTTAAATTTGGGATTGGCGGGAAGTAATTGCACCCTTCCTCCCTTTTTCGAAAGACGCTTCACCGTGAGCTCCCCATTGACTGCCGCAATGACGATGTGCCCATCTGAAGGCTCTATACTTTTATCCACTAAAAGCCAATCCCCTGAAAAAATACCCGCATCGACCATGGACTCACCAGTGGCTTGTAGAACAAATGTTGCGGAAGGATGCTTAATGAATTTGCTATTTAAATCGAGATAGCCCTCAATGTAATCATCGGCAGGTGATGGAAATCCTGCTTGCACTTTGCTTGAAAATAGCGGTAATCGGTATGCTGATTCATGTTTTAATTGTTCTAACTTGCCAAGCCGAGACACAGGAATCCGAATGGCTTTGGTAGGCTCGCCCCTAGGACGTCCGGCTCCTGTTCTTTTTCCACCTCGTGGAGACATGATGACTCTTTTTTGATTTACGTACAAATATCATAGACGCAAGAAAATAAGCTGTAAGGGGTCGTGTGGAATAACCACCAAAAGTGTTAATTCTGAATTAAACCTTCCAAAA
>CAYXVT010000347.1:0-2622 GCA_964468105.1 Uncultured Candidatus Berkiella sp.
GATTATATCTTCCCAAATAACTTTGTGTTCATCATTTACCACATACATTAAATTTATTTCTTGACGCAGCATTTTACGTTGCAGAACCTCATTGGGTACTAACTGTAGAGATTTGGTAGTGATAAGTTGTTCCATTAAGGGATCTTGAGCTAGGAGCTGTGAGATGTGCGTCAAATGAAATAATTCACGTTGAATCAATTCCAGGCCACGATGTAAATTTTTCTCAACTAGCGTTTTTTCCAGGGTGCCTATCTTGGGGCTAAGGTAGTAATAATAAAAAGCAAATAGAGCGAGGATCTGCAAAATAATCGCAATACAACCCATAATGAGTAGCCGAGAGCGTAAATTCACAGTATGAACCCTATCCTTGGAAGCAAGAGATCCCTATATGATCTAAAGATAGGCGATTAAGAAAGGCAGCACATACTGTTGGAGATTGAATTTTTATCAATGACTTTGAGTATGTATGAGTGGACGAGATAAGTGTCAGATTATTGACGGGCGTTAAGGCGCATCTTGGTCGCTTGGAGGTTGTTTGTCTTCATTGAGTTTTGATTCAAGTGCTACCAGGGTTGTTTCTAGACGTTCGAGCTTTTGGCGCGTTTTTGCTAATACTTGGCTTTGAATATCAAATTCTTCTCTAGTGACGAGATCCATTTTGCTAAACCAAGCTTGTAAAAATTGGCGTAGTTGATTCTCCATGTCCTGATTAAAGGACTTTAAGCCAGGGGGAAGAGAGTCGACAAACTGCTTTGCCATGTTTTCTATCATTTTTGGATCGAACATCTGATGGACCTGTGATAATTTAATTCAAAGACTACAAGACATTACCATATTCAGATTTAAAGCGGGAGCTTATACCAATGAAATTGATCTGCGCGATAGTCAAACCCTTTAAATTAGATGATGTTAGAGAAGCACTATCAGATATTAATATCCAAGGGATAACCGTTAGCGAGGTCAAGGGATTTGGACGCCAAAAAGGGCA
Source organism: Uncultured Candidatus Berkiella sp. (assembly GCA_964468105.1). Lineage (GTDB taxonomy): Bacteria > Pseudomonadota > Gammaproteobacteria > Berkiellales > Berkiellaceae > Berkiella. The sequence goes on from CAYXVT010000347.1 coordinate 989, forward strand.
TACCGAACTCTATCGAGGAGCTGAGTATGTGGTTGATTTTTTGCCTAAGGTAAAAATCGAGATTGCCGTGACGGATGAAGAAGCCAATCTTGTTATTGAAACAATCATGAAAGCAGCTCATACCGGCAAAATTGGCGATGGTAAGATATTTGTATTGCCGCTGGATAATGTGATTCGGATAAGAACTGGGGAAGACGGGGAAGCGGCTATATAAGTGTGTTCAATTTCCCCTCTCCCTTTTGGGAGAGGGTGGCGCTTCTGAGCGAGGGGTGAGGGTTTCTTTACCCCTCCAACGCTTTCTTCAAAAAAGGCATCGGCGTCAAAGCCGCCTCATGCAGAGCAAAATGATAAAATTGCGTATTTAATGCCTGAAATTGCTTCTCATCTTTTCGAAAGGTTGAAAGCAAAGGTTTTTTCGCAGCCATGGTTGCACTATGCCAGCCTGAAGGATAAACAGGTTGTGGATAGGTGATGGTTAATAAATCAGAAAAGGCCGCTTTTTGCATCGCATGACGCATATCTCTTAATATCGTTTGATGAATAAAGGGCGATTCGCTTTGTTGCACCAAAATGCCATCTTCAGCTAATACACGATAGCATTGTTCATAAAAAGCTTGATTAAAAAGTCCTTCAGCAGGTCCGATTGGATCAGTTGAGTCCACGATGATGACATCCACACTGCCGGTAGGTGCTTCTTTCATCCAGCGGATTCCATCTTGAAACAGCAGGGTTGCTCTATTGTCATCATTGGCGGTGCAAAGTTCAGGGAAATAAATCTCAGCAAGGCGAGTGACTCGTTCGTCAATATCAATCTGTGTCACATTTTTGACGGGATGTTTGAGCACTTCTTTTAGTGTTCCGCAATCTCCACCACCAATAATAACGATATTTTTAGGGTTAGGGTGGGTAAATAAAATCGGATGAGACATCATTTCATGATAAAGAAAATTATCTCGACTAGTGAGCATAATAACGCCGTCTATGGTCATCAGATTGCCAAAATCGGTTGTTTCATAAATGGCTATTTTTTGAAAAGGAGACTGCTCTTCGTGCAGTTTCGATTTAATTTGCAAGCCAAAACCACACCCATATTTTGGGTAAAATTCTGTAAACCATTCTTTACTATTCAGCATAATTCAAGCCCTTCTCATAAAACATTGTCATCAGAGTCATGCAAGATACCCGAACCTGTTATACGGAGCAAGGAAAGTAGGCTAAGAAAATGACAAGTGTCCTTAGACTAGTAACTCATTTTTCATTTATTGTATGTACATCCAATGGAATTTGCGCCTTATGGGGGTTTGTCCTACAATAAACGTTACAGGTGAAAGGAGTCGTCACCTTGATGCTCAAAAAAATAATGCCAAAAGGGAGCAGGGAGAAGTGACCATGGCTGGCTTAATTTTTACAATTAGTATTTTATCAATTCTAACAACAGTGGGTTTTCTATTTGCTTGGATGGTACGTCTTGCGAGTACACCCGAGCAAGAGCACAATGTTTCTCTTTCAAGTCCTGAGCTAACACCAGAGCTTATTCGAACACAGAAACATTAATTACCCTCTCAGAATCTTTTTTCTTTCTACTATTCAATGGGTTGCGATGGGTTTGCTCATGACCTAAAATCCATTTGGCA
>CAYXVT010000348.1:0-977 GCA_964468105.1 Uncultured Candidatus Berkiella sp.
AACATCAAGCAGCTGCGCCACAAATTGCGCCGGAAGTTGTAAAATACCAACAAGCTGTTGCGGCAGTTGATTCAGCTTATACAGAAGCAAAAGCCTTTAATGCAAATGCGGCAATTGATGCAAAACTCTGGAGTGAAATCAATCCTAAAGATGTTGCTATCCAAATCAACCTTTTTGGTGAAAGTCCTGCGGCTAAAAAAGCTGAAGCACTTGAGACTAAAGAAAAAGCGCAAGACGCTCTCAATGCTAAGTTGATGGAAGCGCATACTGCCATTTTTGGTGAGTCTAAGGATGCAAATCCTGATGTTGCTACCATCAAGCAAGCCTTAGAACAAAAAATTGGTGCTACTGGTGAATTACTTGAGCGAGCTCAAACAATCTTTGCTCCTTTAGAACAGCAATATAAAGCACAAGCATTCTTTAATTACTTAAAACCTAATGGTTATGCTGAAGCTGACAAGGCGGTAAAAGATAAAACAGCTGATTTGGGTAAGTTCCAACAACTGAATGAACAAGTTGATGTCTTGGACAAAACAGTGAAAGTTTGGGATAAGCTCACAACAGCTTATGATAATCTTGCCACCGCGCATGAGTCACTTGAAGTCACTCATGGTCCTGTTGACACAACAGCACATACTGATGCGCATATTGATGCAAGCAATGTTGTACCACCAACCGTTGTGCATACTGAGCTTCAGCCACAACATACTGAAAATGTTGTTTTATAAAATCCCCCCTGTCCATGGATGGACCCCTTTTTAGACAATCTACCCCCATTGATTGTCTTTTGCCTCGTCCCCCGACGGGGCTTTTTTTTATACCCTTTCCAGAAGAACTTAATATTTATACATCTCTATACGGATGCCTCTACAGTTGGTAAACTACCAGCAAAAAGAGAGAAAGCGTCCATGCCCAGTTTTCTGAGACATGATAAATGGCTTTTAATAGGCAGCCTCCTTGTACTGTTGGGCTCTCTC
>CAYXVT010000348.1:987-2610 GCA_964468105.1 Uncultured Candidatus Berkiella sp.
AGTTACCCTGCCAGTGCCAGATTGCGATCTGCGCTTAGGAACTTGTTCTTCGACTCTCCCAACTGGAGAAAGAATTGAACTTAGTATTAAACCAACTCATATGCCCGTCTTAACGTCACTTCTTTTAGAAGTTAAAACCGAAAATATTCCGGTCAAAAAGATATTTATTTATTTTAAAGGCGCGGAAATGAATATGGGTGAATTCCGATATACCCTATTACGTCAAAAAGATGGGATCTACAGTACTCAAACGATTTTACCAACCTGCATCCATGATCACATGGTGTGGCATGCGGTGATTCATATTGAAGCTTCTAATAAGCGCTACAGCGCGCCATTCGTCTTTATCAATCAGCGCCCCGAAGCCGTATAGCTCTTCCCAGTTTCCTTTTATACTTTGTTGGCTGCGTCCATCTCGCAACAGTCATGTACTGGGATGTACACTCCTGTTGCGCGAGAACTTGCCGCCTCGTCTAAAAGAAAACTGGTTCGAGTATATATATTTAACGACCTACCCTAGTCATTAACTCGGGGATCTAATTTACCTTTAGCGTACTTTTCAGCCATGCTGTCTAAGCTCAAGACTTTGATCTTGTCAGCTTGGCCTGCGGTACCAAATGCTTCATAACGTGCCATACAAATATCACGCATTGCATTGGTGGCTTCGCTTAAATATTTACGCGGATCAAATTCTTTACCATTGGTAGCAAAGAAACGACGTAATGTGCCAGTTACAGCCATACGCAAGTCCGTGTCGATGTTTACTTTGCGAACGCCATGCTTAATCCCTTCTTGAATTTCTTCAACAGGCACACCATAGGTTTCACCCATTGTTCCGCCATATTGGTTAATGATTTTTAACCATTCTTGTGGAACTGAGGAAGAACCGTGCATTACTAAATGCGTATCAGGAATTCTTTTATGAATAGCTTTGATACGTTCAATAGCTAAAATATCGCCTGTTGGTGGACGAGTAAATTTATAAGCACCATGACTTGTACCAATAGCAATAGCTAAGGCATCTACTTTGGTAGCTTTAACAAATCTAGCTGCTTCTTCAGGATCGGTTAAGAGCATATCATGCGTTAACGTGCCTTCAGCACCTGAACCATCTTCTTTACCAGCTTCTAATGTTTCCAATGAACCCAAGCAACCTAATTCACCTTCAACAGAAACACCACAAGCATGCGCCATCGCAACTGCTATCTGGGTTGTTTTTACGTTGTATTCAAAATCAGAAGGTGTTTTCATATCTTCACGTAAAGAACCATCCATCATCACGGATGAAAAACCTAATTGAATGGATTGCTGACAAACTGCAGGCGATGCACCATGATCTTGATGCATACAGACTGGAATGTGAGGAAATTCTTCAATTGCCGCTTCAATTAAATGCTTAAGAAAACGAGGGCCTGCATATTTTCTAGCGCCAGCTGATGCTTGCACAATCACAGGACTATTCGTTCTATCTGCCGCTTCCATAATAGCGCGCATTTGCTCTAGGTTATTCACATTAAAAGCTGGCACACCATATTGATGCTCAGCGGCATGATCAAGCAACTGTCGTAAAGTTATCAAAGCCATGTCAAATCTCCATACACATTAATTTATTAATCAGTTAAA
>CAYXVT010000349.1:0-2582 GCA_964468105.1 Uncultured Candidatus Berkiella sp.
ATTCAAACCTTTCGCTTGATCTACATTTTCCTGGACAGATTGTTGTTTGGTGATTGTAAATGTTGTTTCTGGTATTTTAAGTTGCGGGGCCGGATATTGTTGATAAAAAGCAGGAAAACTATTCATGAGTAATAATTTAAATTGCTTTCCTTCATTAGAATCCCATAGACCTCCCCCCAATTGGCTAGAAAGTAACATGCATGGGAGAGATCCAAATCTATTTTGCAAATCACTTGCTGAACGAGGCCCGAAGAGCTTCTCAAGACTATCATTTATGTCTTTAGGGAAGTTATTATGTGCTTGAGTTTGTCCGCCGCCGGCGTAGTAGGGTTTTTTTACATCACCTATATTAAATAAGGCTCCAAGCTGAAATTCATAAATTCCTTTGGTTGGAAACCAAGTTCCATTTTGTCCGGAATTGACACCAGTGGATTGATAAAAGCACACATCCTGCCACACAACCATTCTGCGCAGGCCTTCATCAGTTCTGTAAGCCGTTGATTCAATTGCACTACCAGCCATGAAATTTCAACCTCTGATTAATTAATATCTATTTCTCCGTTAATTAAAAGACAGTCAAAGATTTAAAAAAGTTCATTAGGATATTAATTCCATTCCAAATAACTGTAAGTACACGAAAGACACTAAATTCATCGAAATTGTTCAATGATGATTTGGCCCCAGAATATAATTCGCAGCCAGATTAATGCCATACTCAGGAACGGCATCTAAAGAAGTAACTGGCGCTGATTTACCCCTTTTTCTCATGAAATAATAAGGCACAAAGGTGTTCATTGGATCTTGTAGCTTTTGTTTTGCTATTTTGTCTGTTTCTAAAACCATCGTTGAGGTTGCAGTAAATTTAGAAAACACGGTGAAGCCATTTTTTTCGGCATCAGAGGGTGACTCATAGTCCACCAAACTAACGACCATCTCGCTATCCGCTGACAGTATACCGCTCATCGTTCCCATTATTTTATCAAGAACAGGTTTGGGCAAATAAGCGGAGAGCTCTTCAACAAAGACCAAAGTCCTTAATTTTGGATTGAAGCTGTTATCAAGCAACTTTCGATGCAGGCTTTCTTTGATAAAATCACACTCAATCATTTTGAAGTTATTACCAAAAGTGAGACATTGTCTATTCGAAACGATTGGCTCACCTCGAATCTGGGTGTAAGCATCACGTTTTATTTTTCGGATATTGCCTTTGTTTACTTCAAAAAATTGCACATTCGGATATTGTCCTGAAGAAAGACAGGGTTGCGGATCATAGCCACTTCCCAAAAAAACAACCTGTTGGTACTCTCCACTTTCCAACGCTTGCGTCAGTTTTTGTAATGCCATGATTTTACGTGACATGATATGCGTATCATAACCTTGACTATGAAATGTATTAAAAAACCAGCGCTGCCATCTGTAGGGTAATCGATACCCCACAGCTTGATATAAGTAAGCAAAATTAAAACGAAATGGCTCGTGTTTGCGAACGGTTCGGATCATAAGTTCCGCGGATTTTAAAATACCGCCACGGAAATACCTTACATACTTTGGATCAAGTTTTAATGTTCTAACAAAAGAATGAAGCGCACGCTTTGCTGTTAATTTTGCTTGATTTTCATAGGTCTTCATAGGAATTCCAAATTGGATTATTAACGGTTTGAACTATACTGCCCTTTGGCAAAACTTTCCATGTTTTGTGTCTCTTTGAGTGTGAAAACACTCTACTTATTTATATTAATCTCTAACTTTATAATTTTAAACCAGGTATAGACATGCGAACTCAGCGTGTTATTATCGGCGCCGAACTTAGAACCCTGGAGGACAACATGACAACTGCTATATTGCATCGCAACGCCGCTGAGAAATCTCTCAATATAACTTATAAAGACATTGAAAAAGAATTTGAGAAAAATTCAGCTTGGGGTTTACTGACCTGTATCGACTTGAGTAGCTGTAACCCAGCCTTAGTACGTTCTGAAAAAGACATTAAAAAATTCGTTGAAGAGCTTTGTGTGTTGATTGATATGAAGCGGTTCGGTGAAACGCAAGTGGTGCACTTTGGCGAAGACGAAAAAGTAGCCGGCTTTTCGATGGTACAATTAATCGAAACCTCCCTTATTTCAGGCCATTTTGTAAACATTAATAATAACGTTTATATCGATATATTTAGCTGCAAAATTTACGATCCTGAAGTTGCTGCCGAATTTACAAAAACATTCTTTGGCGCCCAAAACTGTTCTCTTAATGTCGTGCTGCGACGTTAGCTTGATAATAGGTAAGATATACTGATGGCTAAAAGAAAAAAATCTATACGTTTAATTGGGGCTGCTCAAGGTTGGGGCGCCGGTCGCCCCGAAACACAGATGGGCCCCCTCACCCTTCACAAGCATGGTTTAGCGCAAAAGCTACAGGCAATTGATCCTCTGATCGATTGGCATGGCATTGTAGAACCAGACATTTCCTCACCAACGCATCAACCACTTACGCTAGCAGAGCGCTTAAGTTTAGTAGCAAGGTTTTCCACTGATCTTGCCCATGAAGTTAAAACCTGTGAAAAATCCTCTTTCCCGGTCGTCCTTGGT
>CAYXVT010000350.1:0-2552 GCA_964468105.1 Uncultured Candidatus Berkiella sp.
AATTTCCTTGTCATTAAAAATGATCTAGTCCTATAGCTATATGATAACCACATGAAAATAAATTAATTAAATTTATCATTGCCAGTTTGGGCTGGATATACCGAAAAACCCATTGTTAATTCGTTCCAAAAACGGGTGTTTTTGGAATAGGGTTGGTTTGTCTTGTGTTTTAGAAGGAAAGCATGGGAAAATTTGTTCCAAAACTAGTGCCAGAATAAAATAGACCAAAACCTCAACGGTTTTAGGTTTCTGGCATCGGCATTCTAGCAGGAGAGGAACTTGAAATTTGGTTATGCGCGAGTATCGAAAAATGAACAAAATCTGGATGCCCAAATAGAACAATTGGTGGCTGCGGGTTGTGATGAAATTTTTCAGGAAAAAGTGTCTGGTGCTAAAGATGACAGGCTACAGTTGGCCGCATTGATAGGGAAATTACGCCGCGGTGATACCGTTTGTGTGGTGCGTTTAGACAGGCTTGGCCAGCGCATGATGAAGCTTATTGAATTGATTAAGGAGTTTAAGGCCAAAGGGGTTGAGTTTGTCTCGCTTGAAAATAATTTGGATACCTCAACACCCATGGGGTTATTGCTCTTTAATGTCTGCGCCGCCTTTTCTGAGATGGAGCGGGAGTTAATCCGCGAACGGGTAAAAGCAGGGCTTGATTTAGCCAAACAACAGGGTCGAAAGGGTGGCAGGCCAAAAGCATTAACAGCGGAAAAAGCAGAAACCATTCGTGTGTTGCATCAGACAGGGCAGATGTCTGTGAGTAAAATCTGTGAAACAATGAAATGAAAGTCAGCCGCTCAGTCTATTATCGCTGTATTCAGCAATCAGTTGAGTCTTAGTTTGCAAGGGACTCTGTGGAAGAGCCCCCAAATAAATCAAAGCAAGTCCAAGTCTTATTGGATCCGTTTCTTAGTGTTGATGCCCTGATTTATAACCAAGCGACTCAGATAGAATAGAAACCACTAAGGTATTTAGGCTAACACGTTCGCGCTTAGCCCGTCTTGCCAATCGCGCATGAAGCGATTTAGGAACGCGCTGCACCCATTTACCACTTTGATTTTCAATATCCAATAGACCAGGTATTTCCCTGCCTTTTTCTTTCGCCGCAGCAATCCAGCACTCTATTGCATCTACTCCATTGGCAATAGCCTCTTCAACGGTTTCCCCATCTGACATACACCCGGGCAAATCGGGAAACTCAATTAAAAAACCACCACCATCATCAGGAGCCAATTCCCGAATAGTGAATGGATAATCAGGTATCTTCATCATCCGCCTCCAATCGCTCAATAAGAGCAATAAATTTCTTAACATATATTGGCTTGATAGGGCGATGGGCTGGAACGCAAAGCAACTCAACCCAATCATCATGATCAAAAACCACATGACTTCCACCCGTTTTGCGAATAACCACGCCATATTGTCTAGCCACTGTTTCCAGTTGCTCAATACGCCAATCTGTTGGATTGGCTTTCATTTTATGGAGTGTTTTATTTTTCTTAGTCATATCTATATGATACTAAATATAGTACTAAAAATCCAAAAAAGAGAAATTTTTAGTTGCATATGATGTAAGCTAAGTGTTTTTTGAAAGCAAGCCGTTACAATTACTCTGTATTCAGCAAATAGAGGATGTTTTTTGTAAAGGATTTATGAATCACAAAGTCGTAGAAAGAATTGGTTCGGACAGTTGCAACACAAAGTTGAGTGCGCACTCCTTGCATCATTCAGTGAATATCCTTATTCACAGACTTTATCTTGCAACTTCCAATGACAACATTCTATCTTGATTGCTTAAAACAATATGCAGGACAAAACAGGATAAACGTGTAAGACATTTCTTAAGTCTGTTACTGATGGTTCTTATTTAGAATAACCGATTAGCTGTAGAAGGCAGTTAAAATAGCAGTACTCCCTGCGGCTTTGTCGCAAAAATATTGTTAGACTACGAGCGGAGTTATTTTGGGCGAGCTTAGGCCGACAGTCCAAAGAATTGTTCAAAAATAGTTTGATTGGCCGATTGGGTATGCTGACCTTTCTTGAACATATGATGCAATTCAATGCCGGCTAATGTCGCATCAGCCGAGTGAAATGCTTTAAAACCCTTCATTGGTTTTGTGATTTTCTTAATGAATCGATGGTCTTGTTCCACGATATTATTGAGGTATTTAATTTGTCTCACTGTGTGCTGGACGAACAGTCCACCCAACATAAACAGCAGCGCCAAATATACATTAATCCTATCAATTCCGGCTTTATTAGCACCACTTTTATCCATAGTTACCTTATCGGGTAAGCCATTAGAGCCAACAGCCTTCTCAAAAAATGCCCGTGCAGCAGGCTCATCCCTTTTCTTTGAAAGCATAAAATCAACTGTTTTACCTTCTTTATCTACCGCTCTGTATAAATACACCCATTCGCCTTTAACCTTAATATAAGTCTCATCCATACGCCATGAAATCACAACAGGGCGCTTGTGGCGCTTGCGAAATGCTTCTTCAAATTGCGGTGAGTAATGAATAACCCAGCGATTAATCGTTGAATGA
>CAYXVT010000351.1:0-2545 GCA_964468105.1 Uncultured Candidatus Berkiella sp.
TAAAAAATCGTTTGAATAGATTGGTGGAAAATCCTTTAGCAAGAGAACAGCTTGCAAAATCCCAAACAGATGATGAAGTTGTTAATGCCTTTTGCGCGAAATGGAGCCAACAATTTGGTGCAGAACTGACCACCAAAGCTTTATTAAGAGAATCTTTTCCTAAACATAGCTCTGCAATAATGAAATATTTAGGCGAACCCCAATGGCGTGAATTGGAAGCAGCTCTTGCTGCTGATCTTATTAAACAAAATCGCCAGCCTTGTGCCTTCGATCTGGGTGGCTCCCAACCACTTAATGAGACTATACAACAAGTATGTCGTGATAAAGGCAAAAAATTTGTCTTATTAAAAGCGGATCATGAAACTATTTGCAACCATCTTACCCAAGTTCAATCAGACGGTAGACCAAGATGGCAACATATCAGTAATTATCAAGCTAAAGGAGAGGCTTGGAAAGCGCTAGCACAAGCACATCGTGAAGAACGCGAAGCAAAGCTTCAAGCAATTGCTGATATCACAATCGATATTTCTTATTTAACGCTTAACAAAGTGGTTTTAAATACCCGCGCTGCTATTGCAGAATATGAACTAAAATCACTTAAGTTTCGTGTACCTGACCCGCTTGAGAATAAAACAGCAGTGTTGCCAAGCGCAATGCCTTTATTAGTATATCAACAAAGACGAGGAGCAACCGAAGACAAAGAAATAATTGGTGGTAAGAATAAGGCTGAGGATAAAACTCGTACTACAATGGAATTAACGAAATTGTAAAATGACGAGAAACTTTATGAAAGAACTTTCCTCAACTGAATGTTTATTGGTATCTGGTGGTGAAGATGATACCTTCGATCTAAACGATGTATTTATCATGATCGAAAAAGGCGAAGAAAAGTTACTTTTATTAGGCACTCTTCTCGCTTTTGGTACAGGGTATCTTGGCGCTAAAATTGCTGGGCAGTATGGCCTAGCTTACGGTTTTGCAGGCGCTATTGGCGGTACCATAGCTGGCGCCTACTTTGTACCCGTGGCTTTTATACTGACTTTTTCCATGGTTGATCAATCTTACCGTTATTTTAAATTTGTGAAATAAGGGTATTTGCTAAGTTTTATATCTCTAGCAAAAAACTAAGTTATAAAACTCACAACTTTCTTGGTAAATATAATACCAAACCTAATCAAGCTTGATAATAATTAAATGCTTGACATGAATTGCTTGATAGATTCTATTGTTTAGATTAATTCGGGGAATAATCACTTACGGATGGAGAGATTACATGGCTGACGAGAAGAAGTGTCCAATCATTCATGGAAATACTCAGATTGGAATGAAGTCGATCCGTGATTGGTGGCCTAATCAACTTAATCTTAGGATTCTCCGCCAGAATTCTCCCCTTTCTGATCCTATGGGTAATACTTTTAACTATGCCGAGGAGTTTAAGAAACTCGATTTCAATGCCCTGAAGAAGGACCTAGCCGCGTTGATGACTGATAGCCAAGACTGGTGGCCGGCAGATTTTGGTCACTACGGTGGGTTCTTTATTCGCATGGCATGGCACAGTGCAGGCACCTACCGCATAGGCGATGGCCGTGGCGGCGCAGGCACCGGTCAACAACGTTTTGCCCCCCTCTGCTCTTGGCCCGACAACGCAAACCTCGATAAAGCGCGACGACTTTTGTGGCCAATCAAGCAAAAATATGGACGGATGATTTCCTGGGCAGACCTTATCGTCCTTACAGGGAATGTCGCACTTGAATCGATGGGTTTTAAGACATTTGGTTTTGGCGGCGGTCGCACAGATGTTTGGGAGCCTGACGAATCTGTTTACTGGGGCAAGGAAGACTCTTGGCTAGACGACAAGCGCTATACTGGCAACCGTGAACTTGAGAATCCACTCGCTGCCGTGCAGATGGGATTAATTTATGTAAATCCGGAAGGCCCAAACGGTAAGCCAGATCCGGTCGCAGCAGCTAAAGACATTCGCGAAACATTCGCGCGAATGGCCATGAACGACGAGGAGACTGTTGCTCTCATTGCGGGTGGTCATACTTTCGGTAAGACTCATGGCGCCGGCGATGCAAAGCTCGTCGGCCCTGAGCCGGAAGCCGCCCCAATTGAGGCACAGGGCTTAGGCTGGATCAGTAGCTTCGGTTCAGGCAAAGGCGCAGATGCGATTACTGGCGGCCCCGAAGTCACATGGTCCGAGACGCCAACGAAGTGGAGCTACAATTTTTTTAAGAACTTATTTGGCTACGAGTGGGAGCTCACAAAGAGCCCTGCTGGCGCGCATCAGTGGAAGGCGAAAGGCAATTTCGCCACCATCCCTGATGCTTTTGATCCGTCAAAGCGCCATGCACCAACCATGCTAACAACTGATCTCGCTTTACGATTTGATCCAATCTACGAAAAGATATCGCGGCGTTTCTTTGAGCATCCTAATGAATTTGCGGACGCCTTTGCCCGCGCCTGGTTCAAGCTCACGCATCGCGACATGGGTCCGCGCGCACGCTATCTTGGCCCAGAGATCCCTGCAGAGGAACTTATTTGG
>CAYXVT010000352.1:0-2517 GCA_964468105.1 Uncultured Candidatus Berkiella sp.
GCATTAAAGTGGTTCCTATACCAGGACCTTGTTCTGTGGTGACAGCATTAAGTGTTGCTGGTTTAGCTACCGATAAATTTTTATTTGAAGGATTTTTGCCTGCAAAAGATCAAACAAGACGAAAACGATTACAAGCATTAGCAGAATTTCCACATACCATGGTTTTCTTCGAAGCCCCGCATCGCTTAGAGTCTTTGTTAGAAGACTGTTCTGATATTTTCACTCCCAAACGCCAAGCGACACTGGCAAGAGAAATTACTAAAAAGTTTGAATCCATTCATCGAGGGGATTTTCAAAGCCTTATTGCCGGCATAAAAGAAGGATCTATTACGGTAAAGGGTGAATGTATTCTAGTTGTTGCCGGCGCTGTTAAAGAAAATTTGGAAGTGGATGAAAGCGAGCAAGAAATGAAGCGCATATTAACCGTTTTGTTGGCAGAGCTTTCTGTTAAACAAGCCGTGCAAGTGGCAGTGAAGTTGACCGGGAAACCTAAAAATGCCCTTTATGATCTTGCGATGAAGTTAAAACAAGAAACAGACGAAAGTTGATAAGAACGCTTGCTTGTTTGGGGGGGAGTCCGTATCCTTTGCATCGAGAGTTGGCTAGGCAATCGCTGTAGTTACCCAAAAGGTAGCTACGGAGGAAAGTCCGGGCTCCGCAGGGTACAGTGCCAGGTAACGCCTGGGAGGCGCAAGCCTACGGAAAGTGCAACAGAAAATAAACCGCCTAAGTCTGCTCGAAAGAGTAGACCGGTAAGGGTGAAACGGTGAGGTAAGAGCTCACCGCGTTGGTGGTAACATCATACGGCACGGCAAACCCCACTTGGAGCAAGACCAAATAGGAACCCACATTTAGCCCAGCAATGGGTTGAATAATACGTGACCCACGTAGGGTTCGGGTAGGTTGCTTGAGGCATGCGGTGACGCATGCCCCAGATGAATGGTTGTCCACGACAGAACCCGGCTTATCGGCTGACTCTCGTTTTTATCCCTCGATATGAATGCTTCTCTTTTGCTTTACACCTGTGTTTGCCAGTTAACTTTCGTTGACAACGATACACCACAAACCTATAGTGGAGGCTAGTTTTTTATCGAACCCTTTATGACAACACTACAACATCAACCAGTTATGCTTCATGAAGCGCTCCAAGGCCTCAATATAGTGCCAGATGGTATCTATATCGATGGTACTTTTGGTCGTGGTGGGCATAGTTTTGAAATATTAGAACGCCTCAATAGCAACGGTAAACTTATCTGTTTTGACAAAGATCCCGAGGCCATAGCTCATGGTCAAAAGCGATTTGGTGATGATAATCGTGTTCAGTTTTATCAAGCCTGCTTTAGTGATATGAGCCGTGTTATCAGAGAATGTGGTGTCGATAAAAAAGTAAATGGGATTCTCCTGGATTTAGGCGTGTCCTCTCCTCAGCTAGAGGAAGCAAGTCGTGGATTTAGTTTTATGCGCGATGGTCCTTTGGATATGCGAATGGATCCCAGTAGTGGGATCTCTGCTGCCAAATGGCTAAATCATGCCAGCGCAGATGATATTATTCATGTACTTCGAAAATATGGTGAAGAATCCTTTGCCAAAAGAATTGCTCGAAATATCCTTGAAGCAAGAATTCAAAAACCGATAACAACGACCCTGGAATTGGCGAATATTGTTTCTAAGAGCGTACCCTATAAAAAAATAGGTCAACATCCTGCCACTAAAACTTTTCAAGCCATTCGAATTTATATTAATCAAGAATTACAAGCGATTGAAAAAGCCCTGAATGATGTTTGGCAAATGTTAGCGCCTCAAGGCAGACTAGCGATTATTAGTTTTCATTCTTTGGAAGACAGGACAGTGAAACAATTTTTTCGCGATCATTCCAAAGTAAAAGTACCCAGAGGGCTTGCCATACCAGAGAAGGATTTGATATCACCTCTAGAATGGATTATTAAACGCCAAAGACCAACCCTGGATGAGGTTGGGCAAAATCAGCGGGCCAGAAGCGCAACCTTGAGAGTTGCTCAAAAGCGCAATTAATGTCTGCTATATCTGGAATGACAGGGAGGTAAAGTTGGGTACTAAAACAAAACCACAGCGCAAAGCCCGATTCGTTAGTTTATTAGGTGTTGGACTAATGAGTTTAATGGTCTTTATGTCAGCCATTGCGGTTGTTTATTTCAAACACCAAAGTCGTCAACTCTTTACTAAATTACAAACCTTGCAACAAGAAGTAGAAGCTCTTCAGGTGGAGTGGGGTCAGCTGTTACTTGAGCAAGGCACTTGGTCATCAGATGCCAGGGTAGAACGGATTGCACGAGAGCGGTTGCAAATGGCTCTGCCGGAGCCAAATGCGGTTGTCGTTATTGTTGATGAACCGAAGAAAGTGATTCCCGTTAACGATGAATAAGGTGATACAATTGCGTTGCGCAAGAAGGGAATCGCCGGCGAAGTTAGTTAAAGAACAGCAAAATGAAATTACAACAGTTAATACAAGATTTAACTGAATATCGTATAAACGATAAC
>CAYXVT010000353.1:0-2504 GCA_964468105.1 Uncultured Candidatus Berkiella sp.
AATTAACACATCGTGTTCCATAGATTGTTGCGTCAAAGTATCAATGAATTGTTTTTGTTGGGCCGTCAGTAAACTTAGTGGCTTGCCAAGATGTTGTGCCAAAGCCAATTTAGCCTCCAGTGATGAGTTATATTTTTTGACATAGCCAGGCAATAAATTCATATTAATATTTAGTGGAACGTGGCCTGTCTGATTTTCGAAGGCAGGCAACCGCAGTGAAATATGTTTGGATAACTCGACAATATTGTCTGCTGCCTGTTCTTTTTCTGACTTTTTATGGTGATTATATTCCCCAAAGGGCGTTGCTGCTTCAACCGGTAGAAATGGACCATATTCTTCATCACGGTATTCAACATGAATGCTCCCATGATCTCCCGATATCAGTAAAAGCACCTCTTCCCCTGCAAATTGTGACGACAGCTGATAGTGAATGTTATTAAACTGAACCGTTGCATCAATTTTTACTTGTCTTTCAACAGGCTCACGGAGTAACAAGCTGTACTGCTCATAAGAACAAATACTTAAATCAGCATGTATTGGCAGATTTGTTTTCCAAACCTGGTATCGGGTTAAATTTTGTGAGCGATGTTTTTTGTTAGCAATCTCAGTCGCAAATTGCCTTAGATAACTGTTTCCATGCTCCAAATCTCTTGGTAGTTCAAATTGGTAACAGGGTTCGACCATTGATTTGATCGAACGATGCAACCGCTCTGCTTTACCTTTAGCACGAGCCGTTGTTTTTCTGCCACCTTTACCACGGGGCAAGTGTGTTAGTACCTGTATGCCAAGCTTAGTCATGACACGCATGAATAACCTGCTTTTTACAAAACTGGCATTATCGGTATAAATAAAATCAGGAATTCCATACAGTTCAGGTTGATCTCCTGTCATTTTTGAAAAAGCATGGTAGAGAAAATCTAGTGCTGTAAGCGTATCTTCTCCTTCAGCAAGGTAATAGCGCGAATAAACCAATCCACTTTTGTCATCTATGACTGAGTACGCCATCACTCGTCTTGGATCATTGGGATTTTGAGAAGGTAATCGATGCAATTCTGATGGGGTAATATCTAATTGCCAACATTGATTGCTATAGGA
This sequence comes from Uncultured Candidatus Berkiella sp., assembly GCA_964468105.1. Taxonomy (GTDB): domain Bacteria; phylum Pseudomonadota; class Gammaproteobacteria; order Berkiellales; family Berkiellaceae; genus Berkiella. Next base: position 1,096 of record CAYXVT010000353.1, read on the forward strand.
TGCTTCAAAATGGTTTACTGCAGGTTCTGCAAGGATATCCTCTGGAGAAATAAAATAATGATTAAGATAATTATTAATTGTTGATACTTTGAGTAAATTTTTAGGTGCTTTGATAATTCTGTTTTTTATCAGAACCCCATCGTTTTCAATAAATTGAATACAACGCTGAGTGGAAATTACATGTTTATTACCATTCATGGAGCGAATTTTCATTGCAGCAATAAGTTGGCAATAATAATGCAGCTCATCATCTTTTATAATTCTTGAACACCCTTTATCTTTGCGTGTTAGGCGCGCTTTTGGATGTAACATCAATTTTTTTAGTTGCCTGTAAACCGTGGTTTCAGACAATTGATAACGCAGAGCTACTTCATTAACGAGCTCTCTACGAAGCTTACCATTATGCGGTAAATTGGTTATTTTTTCATCCAGACGATATAAAATTTCTAAAGGAATTTTACTCACTATGGGTTATCCTTCACTTCGATTCCATTTTTCTTTAACCAATGATGCAGGTTGCCTACGGAGGTTTTATATCGTTTGGCAATAAACACTCTGGATGAACCATTGTTGAGTAAAGCTACAATCTCCTCTTTATATTCATCAAGCTTGCTTTTCCCTGTTCCCTTAGGGCGCCCCATGGGCAGTCCTTTTAGTTTTCGCGCCCTTAAAGCTTCTGAGGTTCTTTTAGAAATGAGGTCGCGCTCTATTTCGCTGGCAATTGAAAAAATCATCCCAATAATTTTACTTTGGATGCTGTTATCTAATCGCCATTGGCCTTTGATAGCATATAAGTTGATTTTTTTCTCAAGGCAATGACTCATGATTTCCATGCATTCAAGCATACTACGACCAAGTCTCGAGAATTCACTAACAATCAAATGATCCCCCTCCGACATTGAATCAATGATTGAGCCAAGCTCGCGTTTTTTCCAATGAATGGCACCAGAGATTTTTTCTTCAATAAAATGTACTTTGCCAAGATTATTCTCATTGGCAAAAAATAAAATATCCGATTTGTTTTTACCTAGATCCTGGTCGAGAGTAGATACGCGAAGATAGGCAATGGTTTGTTTGTTCAAAATTTGTCAGAAATCAGTAATTTCAATATAAACCCATATTATACTATTTATTTTGATATAAAAAGCACCTTTTTGACTTTGACATTTGAATGATTTTATAAACTAATTTAAAGGATCGTTTATTTTGTATGGTATCCCCAATTTGCAAAATAATTCGGGTTCAAAATCAATTCTATTGGCAATTTAATTCGGTTTCATCAAAATCCATTTGCATTTTATTGTTGGTTCATTTGCAAAATAATTCAAGCAGAGCCGAATCTGTTTTCAAGCACTAACACATATGTACCGAAGTGCATTGACCCACCACCAGGAAATTACCGCCAATAC
>CAYXVT010000354.1:0-2431 GCA_964468105.1 Uncultured Candidatus Berkiella sp.
AATGCCTTAGAAATAAGTTTGCCATTAATAGTATAAAAGTCAAACTATTAAATTAAAAAAACATCTATAATTCAGCCTGGCTATTATTTATACTGTTTTTTCATACCGTTCAACAGGTTAAGAAACGCAATATGCTGAGTGACGTCAAGGCGGTCTTCTAGTGACCAGTAGGTAGAAGTTACTGCTTGCAAGTAACACCACTCATAAATCTGCTGGGCCGGATGATTTAACGCTTTGGCAAAATCGTTAATGCGATCAGTGACTACTTTTAAAGGGTCTTTAGATTTCATAAGTTCTATAAGCGGATTGCGTATATATATTGCAAGATCATAGAGAGGGTCACCGATAATACCTTCTGGGTCAATAACAATCCATTTATTGTTCGCGGTAGAAACAATGTTTCCGGGATGAAAATCACCATGAAGGAACACCTCTTGCAATGGTGCTTTTAATAATTTTTCTCTCAGCTCCTTTGCGTAATTAATAAAGGGGGCAAGTAGTGCCATTCGGTGTTTAAAGTGAGGAATGATTTGATCGACTGTTTTAAACTGAATATTGGGTGGAATGGTAGCAGTATGCAAAGAGCGTATGCAGTTTGCTGCAATCTGTGTGGCTTGCTTATCATTGTCAGGAAAAAGCGATGAAAGGGATTTTCCCGGAATTGCTTGTTCTAAAATCATAGCTTTAAAAGAAAGGTTATAATCTATTAATGTAATACATTCAAGGCCATTATATGCTTTTATTGCAATAACTTCTTCTTCTAATTCTCTGCCATCACATTTTAGTTTTAAAACAATGGGCCTATCTTTCATCATCCCATACAGTACATAATTGTAGGTTGGTTTTGGATAACCTTTTAGGTTGCTTAGGTTCCATAGCTGGGCACATTGTTCAATAATTGTGGGTAATAGATTAAGCCATTTAGATCCCTTGGATCCATAGGTGCTGACGATAGTATTTACAAATGTGCTGCTGTAGGAAACGTCGATTGCATTAAGTATAATGAGCGGCTCCTTGTTTAATGCATTTTCTTTGTTATTCTCTTGATTTGTAGTTTGTGTTTATCAGAATGATGATTTTGAGTATAGTTTTTATACTAATTTATATTAAATTTTAAATATAGTATTACCTATAAAAAAACTACTTAAAAGATTGAACAGCGCTTGCGCTCACTCTCAGTTAGTAATTTTTTATCAGAGTTTCACTATTGAATATAAAAACGAACTATAAAAAAGATCTTCTCATGGATTATCTATTTTTAAATGGCCGAATAGCAAGATCGTATCCGAGCACATGAAGAACTGATCGAAGACTTGTTAATCGAGGATTGCCCTTCTCTGAAAGAATTTTATGCAAGTTCTGTCTAGTTAAGTGACCTTGTTCGGCGATAACAGTCATAATTGAGATACGTAAATGCGCGTTCAGGGTCTTTTAGCTTTTCAAATAAATAATTTTTAAATTCTCTGTATTGTGGTTCTTTAATCCTCAAAGTTACGGTTCTCTCTTGAATTAAAATTAAAAATAATTATCACAGATAAGTCTGATTGCCATTCAGGATTATTTTTTTTAGAATAGAGCATGATTTTCAACCAAAAGAAGGAATAACTATTAAGAAGCTGTCGCTCATTCTTTCCTGTGTTATCATTATCGTCACTACTGCATTCTCAGCACCTCAACTCAAAATACATACGCCTATAGCGTACAACGAAAACTGTACATTACTTCAAGAAGGATTTGTTGCTGGGACGCTTGTTAAAACACCACAGTGCTATACTCCAATCGAACAGTTGCAAGTTGGTGACACTGTCATAGGTTATGACGAGCACATAGGACACACAGGACGTACGGTCATTAACGTTTTGCGCCACTACGCACCGGGTTATGTCCGCCTCTACATAGATAACGTTTTCTGTGAAATAGGACCAAACCAGAAATTTTATAATCATGAAAATAACACCTGGGTGCAAGCAAAGCAGTTAGAATCTGGTGATCATATCAGGAGTGATCTTTATGTTATACAGGTTGAATACATTCAAGCCTCAATTGATCTCTATGCGCTTACTGTTGAACATCATACTTTTTGTATAACAGACAAAGATATTATAGTTCACAATCTTGAGCCAATAAGCTCTGGCTGCGCTATTACTGCCATCGTGGCCACAGGAGTCATTGCAAATCCAGTTGGAGCAACTATTGCAGGAACTATAATGACTGCTGTAGCAACAACTGCATTTATATATAAACTTTGGCAGACCTTGGTTGTTAAAAAGCCAAAAAATAAAACTTTTTCCCATCGTAGAGTGACAACTCCTTCTATTGCTCCTCAAGAAAAAAATTCACCTATATATTATGCTGATAATCAAGAAGACAATCCGCATGCTCCCGCTACCCAAGCTCCGGAGTCAAATGGATCAGGTGGTGATATTCCACC
>CAYXVT010000355.1:0-2418 GCA_964468105.1 Uncultured Candidatus Berkiella sp.
CGAGATTTAGCTCTCGCTCGTAGAAAAACTGTCTAAAGAAAGGGATGCTTGACAAACATCTTGAGCTGGCAGAAGATACTACTTATAAGCGGGCAATATTAGACTTATGCAATGAAATGGCTGTTGAGTCGGATATTGAACAACTTGGTATTGATTTGGTTAACCCTGAATTTGAGTTTTAGATGGTAGATCAGGCTAGATGGAAGTCTCAATTAAATGAAATTTTTCAGTGATAGTGAATGAATATTAAATTAATATTAATTACATGAAATAATTTGGACAACCTATGATCGATGGAGAACCATTACCACTACATGAACATATTCAGAATAATGAACACTTAACATTACCAAAATTCGACACCTATGATGCCTTGTTAATAAATGTGCCTGTCGATTTTCAACAAGGCCCTGTAGCTGATGGTGAAGAACCTCCATTTGGATTAGGTAGAATTGCAGCAGTAGCGAATGCATATTTTGGTCTACAAACAGGAATACTAGATGCCCATCGTATTCAAGTTGACGGTAATCGTCTTAATATTGAAGGATTAAAAAAGCAACTGATTGCGATAAAAGAAAGAGCCAATCCTGGGTTTATTGCAGGTATCAATCCAACTAATGTGAATATTGAGGCTGGAATGGAAGTTGCCAAACTACTGGACGAGCTTGAAATTCCCTATCTTATCGGTGGTTATTTTGCTACTCTTTCTGACGCTGATGACGTTTTTAAGAATTTTCCAAATGCAATTGGTCTTATACCAAGGCATGGTGAAGTTGCCTTCAGTTCTGTAGTTGCCAGTAGAGTTGATGGTAAACCAACAACTTCAATTGCGGGATTTTACACTCAGGAAGAATTAAATAAACCTAGATCACCTTTTGGTCGCAAAATAGCTCCAATTCATGTACCACCGATAAATCAAGTTGAATATTTCCATGAACCATTTACTCAACTTGAACACAGCGGACGTGTATACACTGAAGCATCAACTTACATGACGGATGGTTGTCCATTTGAGTGTGGATTTTGCTCTTCACCCTACATGAAAGAAAGGCGATATGATCGCCCTACGATACCGCAAATCGCTGATGAAGTTGAACGACTGATTGGACAAGGTGCTGAAGCTATCCATTTTCTTGATGATTTAGTGTTTATTAAAGAAACAGATATTACACAGTTCCATGAAGAAATCTCAAATAGGGGCTTACTTGGTAAATTTATTTGGCGTGGCATGGGCAGAGCAAACTTAATTGATCGATGGTCAGATGAAACAATGCAGAAACTAAAGGAAACCGGATGCTGGCAACTTGCCATTGGAGTTGAAAGTGGATCTCCCAGAATGCTTGAATTTATTAAGAAGAAAATCGATCCTGAAATGGTATTAAGAGCTACTGAGAAAAATTCACGATTTAACATCGGCACTAAAGGCTTCTTTATTTATGGTTTTCCAACAGAATCTGAAGCAGATATGGAAATGACTTATAGATTAGCTCTTATGATGGCTGAGAAAGGGGCAACCAGTATTGCTGCCTTTGAGTTTCATCCCTATCCTGGGACTGAATTGTATCAGTGGCTCAAAAAGAACAATCCGCTCGTTCTCGATCAATTGACTTACTTAAATACGAATCTAACAGAAATTGGTAAAGATGACGATATTGGCGTGGAGTCAAAAGCAAAAATTCAAAAAACCGGAATGTGGCTGCCAGAAGACTTAAAAATATCAGAAGTACCTTCTGGGCAAGTTCGGTTTTTTGTACAAAAAACAATAGATGATTTTTATAAAGTAAAGAGTGCAAAGACTCAATCTTATGAATAAAACTATATATTTTGCTTGCAGCTACCAGAATCGAGCTAATTACCTGCCTTTAATAAATTCCCTTAAGGAACTACTTAAACCTAAGGAATGGGTGATCACAGCACCAGTATTTGATTTAGCACACATTTCAGTTGATCAATTGAAGCAAATAATGGACACATCTTTTAATTATCTGAGTAAGTCACAACTATTGATCGCAGAAGCTTCAGAAAAAAATATTGGAGTAGGTATAGAAATCGGTTATGCCAAAGCATTAAACATACCAATCATTTATTTATACAAAGAAAGTAGTGAATTTTCTACTACCGTATCTGGTACAGCAAATCATACTGTTTGTTATATATCACAAGAAGATGCTCTGAGAGAAATTGATAAGATTACCAATGACATTAGCTGAAGGAATAATCAAGGAATAAGGTTCTAACAAGCTCCCGTAATCTACCCCATATATGAATGAACTAATTTTTACTACGGGTGATGGGGAATTACTTCCGGATGATAAAAGAGTTATGGTTGATGGTATGTTGGCTTATCATGCAAGTAAGGGACATCCAAGAAAAGCAGATCATTTTTCGATTACTATAAAAAATGAGAATGTACTGGCC
>CAYXVT010000356.1:0-2418 GCA_964468105.1 Uncultured Candidatus Berkiella sp.
TAATAATGAATTCGAGCATCTGCTGATTTGATTGAAAAAGCGCTAATGTGGAGCTTAAATCGTCTTTAGTCAGAGTAGACGGTGTTTTGATGGCATATTTAATCGGCAGAGTTTTGGTTTTTAATTTTTCTTTTATTTCATCAATAGTCAGTGTCGGCATGCAGCACTCTACGTGGTGTATTATTATTTTATGACTAGTTAGATATTCATATTACTACACCAATAAGTCTTCAACAACCTTCATAAAGATCTCAAGTTTGTGAACTGGGCTAGTGAAACCCATGTACTATTTGAATTGTATCTCAGGTACATGAGCGGGGATCACTAATTCACCTTGGGTTTTTGCTTTAATTTCTTCTACACTCACCCCAGGGGCGCGCTCAAGTAAATGAAAGGCTTGGTTTTTGACTTCTAAAACACCCAGATCGGTAACTATTTTACGCACGCAATGTGCGCCTGTTAACGGAAGGGTACATTGTCGTAATAATTTAGATTCGCCTTCTTTATTGGCATGAGCCATGGCTACAATAATATTATTGGCACTAGCTACTAAATCCATAGCACCGCCCATTCCTTTAACCAGTTTTCCTGGAATCATCCATGAAGCAATATTGCCATGAATATCGACCTCAAAAGCCCCAAGTACGGTTAAATCAACATGACCGCCGCGGATCATGGCAAAACTTTCAGCAGATGAAAAAAAGCTTGCGCCGATTGCAGCTGTTACAGTTTCTTTACCTGCATTAATTAAATCCGGATCTATTTCATTTTCCTTAGGGTAGGGGCCCATTCCGAGCAATCCATTTTCCGATTGAAAGCAGACTTCAATTCCCTTAGGAATATAATTAGCCACCAAGGTTGGAATACCTATCCCCAGATTGACGTAATAACCATCTTTGAGTTCTTGAGCAATACGTTGTGCAATTTGTTCGCGACTAAGTGCCATGATTATTTTCCTATCACTTTGAAATCATTTTTCGTTCAATGCGTTTTTCAAATTTACCGACAATCACTCTATCGACATAAATGCCTGGGGTATGAATAAAGTTAGGGTCAAGCTCGCCCGCTTCAACAATTTCTTCTACTTCAACGACGGTGATTTTGCCGGCAGTTGCCATCATCGGGTTAAAATTCATAGCTGTTTTACGATAGATGAGGTTGCCATGAGTATCTGCTTTCCAGGCTTTAATAAAGGAAAAGTCAGCCGTTAAAGATTCTTCAAGAATGTAATTTTTCCCATGGTAATTTGCAACCTGTTTGCCTTCAGCAATAACAGTTAAATAACCCGTTGGTGTATAAAAGGCGGGGATACCAGCGCCACCAGCGCGGATTTTTTCGGCTAAGGTTCCTTGAGGGGTGAGTTTGACTTCCATTTCGCCACTTAATAGAAGTTTTTCGAATAAAGCATTTTCACCAACGTAGGATGAGATCATGGTTTTAATTTGTCTTTTTTCAAGTAATTGCCCTAAACCAAAACCATCGACACCCGCATTATTTGAAATGCAGGTTAACCCTTTAACACCCAGTTCATTTACCTTGGCTATTAACCCTTCGGGGATCCCACATAAGCCAAAGCCACCAAACATTAAGGTCATATTATCGGTAAGACCGCTACATGCCTCATCATAAGATGTTACTACTTTATTAAAACCTGGCACGATGTGTTCTCCTTAAGATTTTTTAGCAAGTGTTGCAACCGCTACTTTAGAGCGATTGGGTCTTTTTAAATATTGACAAATATATTCACCAGCATGAATGAGGGAGTCTAGCGAAACGCCAGTTTTTAAGCCTAGTCCATGCAACATGTAGATCACTTCTTCGGTCGCGACATTGCCCGTGGCACCTTTAGCATAAGGACAGCCGCCTAATCCGGCGACAGAGCTATCCATGATCTTAATGCCAACATCAAGACAGGCTAATATATTGGCTAAAGCTTGACCATAGGTATCATGGAAGTGAATAGCAAGATTTGCCACAGGAATTTCACTCATGACTGCTTTTACCATTTCTTTGGCAGCGAGCGGTGTCCCAACACCAATGGTATCGCCTAAGGATATCTCATAGCATCCTGCTTGATAAAGCTTAGAAGCAACTTTAACAACTTGCGAATGTGGGACTTTACCTTCATAGGGGCAACCCAACACACAAGAAACATAACCTCGCACTTTCATTCCTTGTTGTCTGGCTGTTTGAATGACTTGCGTAAATTCAACAATGCTTTCATCGATTGAACGATTAATGTTCTTTTTGGAAAAAGTTTCAGATGCCGCAGCGAATACCGCTATGTCTTTCAAGTGATGTTTAGCGGCATTTTCCAAGCCTTTCATATTGGGGACAAGAACAGGAAACTGCACCGTTGATTCTTTGGGTAGCAGATCAACGAGCTGGTCGTGATCAGCCATTTGTGGCACCCATTTG
>CAYXVT010000357.1:0-1457 GCA_964468105.1 Uncultured Candidatus Berkiella sp.
AATTAATTTAGCTCACGTTCTTCCTCTACACAGTATTTGGGCGGGAGACTCTTTCTCAAGTCCAAGCTCCTTACTTCCTCATGATTCACCACCGGTCTTTTATGCTTCCACCGCAGGGAACACACCGTTCCGATTTCATCTGGATGTGGGTGATGTGGGGCATCAAGTCGTGCTCGGCCCCACCGGCATGGGGAAATCAACGTACCTTGGGTTTTTAATCGCTCAATTTTTGCGTTATGAAAACGCTCAAATTTTTGTGTTTGATAAAGATTACTCTCATCAAGCGACAATCTTGGCATTGGGCGGTAATCATTACGATATAGGCAATAACGATACGTTAGCATTTTGTCCATTGGCACAGTTGGAAACCACTAGCGAAAAAATACGCGCATCGCAACTCATTGAAGACATGGTCTACTTGCAAGGTGTTGCTTTAACGCCAGACATTCGCTCCGCCATCCATCAAGGGATTGAATCGTTAAGTCATGACAAAGATCCTGAGAGCCGAAGTCTGACGGTCTTCTGTTCCCTTGTTCAGCATGATGATGTACGAAAAGCGCTGCTTTATTACACCCTCAAAGGCCAGATTAAATTATTGGACGCGACAAAAGACAGCATGGGCACGGGATATCTACAAGCGTTTGAAATGAATTGGTTGTTAGGCCAAAAGCCCGCGGTGTTCATTCCGGTATTGCGTTACATATTCGATCACATTGAATCATGTCTTGAAAAAGCAAATGGCGCCTATCCCACGCTCATCGTCTTAGAAGAGGCCTGGGCTTATGTGGCACACGAAATTTTTGCTAACAAAATTAAAGATTGGGAAAAGACACTACGCAAAAAAAATGCGCGCCTTGTTTTTACCGCACCGTCGTTGGCTGATTTGTACGATCCGAGTACCAAAACCCTAACCCAAACCACCGCCGCTATTTTAGAGTCTTGTCCTACCAAAGTTTATTTGCCTAATAACCAAATGGACGAGGAAATGCGCTCCCTGTATAAGAAAATTGGTCTTTCTGAGCGACAGTTGGAAATCATCGAAACCATTGCGGAACCAAAAAAACATTACTACGTGACCACTCCCCAAGGAACTCGGTTAATTGATTTGTCTTTTACCGGAAAAAATTCGTTACCTCTGTCTTTTGTTGGGTTATCTAAAAAGAAAGGCCAACGACTCATGGCATGTCAAAAAAAATATGGGAAAGAGTGGGTAAACCAGTGGCTCAAAGAAAATAATTTATCGGCATGGGCAGAGGCACCTATTTGCGATGGGGAAAAAGTTCAATGATAAAAAAAATGGTTTTGATCTTGCTGCTTTGCTCTTGTTTTATTTATTCGGCTACTTACGCGGGAATAGGTGAAGAAGCAAAGATGATCGTAAGTCTGACGCAGCAGCTGCATGAACTTCAAACGCAAACCACGCAGTTAAAGGCGCAAACCAGCAGTCTGAAGGACGC
>CAYXVT010000357.1:1467-2416 GCA_964468105.1 Uncultured Candidatus Berkiella sp.
TTTTAAAGAGAGCCGATGGTTTGTTTTACACGTCATCGAATTTGCAAAGTGATTTTGAGGCACTTTATCCAGGATACAAGGCGCCAACGAATTATCAAGAAGAATACAAACAAAATGTGAACTCAACGTTAAACACGTTAGATGGTGTTTTGATATCAATGGGCGCAAGTGCCAATGATTTTAAATCAGAGTCCGCACGCCTTGCTAATTTACAGTCACAGGTCAGCCAAGCCCAAGGACAAACCCAAGCCATCCAAGCCTCTGCACAGCTTCTTTCCGAAGCCATCGTGCAGTTGCAATTGCTACGTCAAACGCTCATTGCTCAAAGCAATGCGCAAACGGCCTATTATGCACAGCAGATCCAAAAAGAGGCCAGTGCCCAGGCCGAGTTTACCCGTTTTATTCAAAGCGGTTCAACCAACGTTCCTGCCTATGGTTCGTCGGGAGAGTCAATCAATCTGGTTCATTATTAAGGAGAAAACAATGCGCATATTCGTATTCCATTTTATTGTTGGAATGATGTTAACGCTCACCGCCTGTGGGCCAAGAACGGTCATGGATAAATTAAAAAGTGATACCGTATACCCGGAATTAAATCCACCGTTGTTTGCCAAAGAGTTTAAAAATAAAAGTGCTCTGTGGACAGAGGCATGGAACTATTGCAGTGCAAACGCCCACAAACCCAATTGTGGATCCGTTGTTCAAATCGGGTTTATTCTCAGTGGTTCTACCGATGTTCCAGCGTATGGTTCCTCGGGGGAGTCAATCAAGTTACCCCATTATTAAATAAGCATTGATCTCGCGGATTAACAGGAGCCATTGAGCATGCAAGTTTTAACGAGTGCAACCACGGAATTTATGACGACATTCCACAGTTACACGACCCAATTTCAGACATGGGGAACGCAGTTATTTTTTGCGCTGTTAGCGATTAATTTGGTATGGCTTT
>CAYXVT010000358.1:0-2398 GCA_964468105.1 Uncultured Candidatus Berkiella sp.
GGAGAACTACTACAACCACTAAAGTTACAACAACAACGACTACCAAGTTGAAAACGACCAGCTGTGTATTTGGTTCAGCCAATTATATTTCTAACAAAACAGTTATTCTAAACGAAATCGCCTGGATGGGAAGTGCACACAGTGTTAATGATGAATGGATAGAGCTGAAAAATTTAACTGACCAAATCATTAATATTGGTCAATGGCAAATAGTCAGTAAGACGGGTAACATAAATATTGTGCTACCTCAAAACGCTATTTTACCAGCGCATGGTTTTTATTTATTAGAAAGAACAGATGATACTAGCGCTCCTTATACAATGGGTGACCTCATCTATGTAGGATCTTTGAATAATACTAACGATGGTTTGAAACTATTTAATAGCCAATGTCTTTTGGCTGATCAAGTTATGGCTGATTCTACCTGGCCAGCTGGTGATACAAATTCTAAAAGATCAATGGAAAGGGGAAGCGATCTAACTTGGCATACCTATAGCTATGTAGACAGTTACAACAATGTTTTTGGTACACCCAAGTCAGAAAATAGTCCGGCTGGTTGGAAACCACCTTCTAGCAGTGGAAGTCCTTCCATAATCTCTACAGTGACTACCACTATTGCAACGGTAACAACTACCACTACCAAAGTTGCCACGACGACGACTACCACTTTGCCACTTTGTAGCAGTAACATCGTAAAAGATAATCCTCAAGTTATTCTAAACGAAATCGCTTGGATGGGAAGCACGAATAGTCCCAATGATGAATGGATAGAACTGAAAAATATAAGTGAGTCTAATATAGATATTTCTCTTTGGCAGATATTAGACAAAACGGGCAATATTAAAATAATTATTCCTGCGGAAACAACGCTAGCTGCTCATCAATTATTACTTTTAGAAAGAACTAATGATAGCTCTGCTTTAGGGGTTACAGCCGACTTAATTTACACTGGCGCGCTTAACAATGACAATGAAACCTTAAGTTTTTACAACACTAATTGTGAATTAATTGATCAGATTAAGGCGGAGCCAAATTGGCCGGCTGGCAGTAGAGAAAACTTTAAAACAATGGAAAGGGGGAGTGATCTAACCTGGCATACCTATTGCGGCGAATCTGGATATGGTTCGCCGAAAGAAGATAATTCTCTAAATTGTTCTTTGCCGAGTGTTACTACAACTACCACTACGACAATGCCAGCTGGTTCAGGGTCTGATTTAACGCCATATCCCAGTTTAGAATGGAACTGGTATTCCCAAAATGACAAAAGACCTTATTTAAAAATTAAAAAAAGTGAATTGCTTGCCCCTATAAATACCCAAGAAGTTAAGGCAGTTGTGTTCTATCTGAATCAAGATGTTCCCAACGGGGATCAATATGATTATGTTAGTTGGAGTCAACCAAATGATTGGAGTGTTCGACAAGGGGATAATCAGAAAGCTTTAGTCCTACTTTATTCCGGACCCTACAGTTTAACCAGTAGTACTGCTTTGCTTTTTAAAAACCCTCTTGTTAGTCAATCTAATTCTAACAATAGCCGAAATTATCAAGACTATTATCAAGAAAATATTTGGGTAGAAAATAGTGGCTATATAGATGATTTTGGCAATCATAGTTTTTCTGAACAACCTTTAACTGGCAGTGATTATGTGACAGTAGGCGTTTATGGTTTAGTAGACAATCAAACCCACCTCAAATTGCTTAAGGCAGATAATTACCATCACCATTTTAAAGCCAATTATTTTGAAGTTCCGAGTATAGATTCTCAATCCTTATCTTTAAATTATGATTCGGTTACTGACGGAGTAAAAGTAAAATTTAAACCAGCTACTGACAAAAACGTGTCGCCCCAATTTATTCAGTATGGAATATTCCTAGATAGCCAGGAAGGACGAGAAATGACGAGCTATTATGGCTGGGGAAAATATTTTCAAGTAAACGATAGTGAAACTGGCTTGAGTTTGGGTTCAGATGGGTATTACACTGCATTTTTAAAAAATGATGAATTCAATACAGGGGATAATCGTTTCAAAGATACTGTTTTTTATGGCGCTATCTTAGCTCTAGATGAATTATCCTTTCAAAGTTCCAAAGTTAGTTTGGGTAATGTTCAGGTACCTAAAATTATTCAGGACCAACAACCGTTAAATGATTATATTCAAAATATCCAATTGCATTTTCAGCCTAGTTCTTCGGAAACTGGTGCTAGTCAGCATTTATTTTTAGATTTTGATGTTATCAAACAACCCCTTTATCCTTCCTTAGACAACAATTTCTTTTTAACCTTTAAGTGGCACAGTCTAAATGATAATAATACAAATGGTTTACTCTCTATTCCTTGGGAAACTTTCTGCCCACCAGGGCAATACTGCAGTGGTGAAGTTAGCTATGGCTCGCGAGG
>CAYXVT010000359.1:0-1858 GCA_964468105.1 Uncultured Candidatus Berkiella sp.
AAGATAAGATCATCAGTGATTAGCGTATTTGTTCCAAAACCTATACCAGTGTCTAATTGATGACGACGTAAAGTGACGAAGCTTATTTCCGACTTTTTAACGGTAAAAGTTGCCTTAATTGCTATTTGTGAACCATATTTTCTTGGCATCAGAGAAGAGGGTTTTGCAAAAACGATCGTATATGAGGAATTTCCAAATGCATACTGAAACAAAGTCATTTTAACGCCTTCTTGCAATTCAGGTGCGTTTTCTGGATCAAATGAGACACATGCATGTCGACGAAAGATATCAAAAGGATCTCGCCCAAAACCAGAACCCCAATTTAAACGGGTCTTACCCATGCTAAAGGTAAATTTATCGGACTTTATACTACAATACCCTTCTAGCAGTTGATTATTATCTTTTGAAAAGGTAAATGAATTAACATCCCATAATCGCACTGAAAATTTCTCACTAAAAGAATGTTCAAGCGACATTTCAATTTGATTAGTATTCCAAGGGTGATCTATTTTAAACAACGAACGATGAGGATTAATTGAGTTACGGTTATTAAATTTAAAATCGTTCAAATAAGTTCGAAGGCGGCATTGGAAAGCTGAATCAGAAAAGTATTGCTGCATTCTATTAGATGGGCTAGCTTTAACATTCAGACCAATCAACAAACAACACGATAATAATAAACGAATTCGGGTAGACAACACAGCAAATCCTTCACCATATTAAAAAAACATTGTATCTCATTTTTATTTAATGCATATACAGCCTTTAAAAATTACCGTGAAAATAACGGGTAGATATTTAGAGTTTTATCGGGAAGAATACTATAAAATAAATGTGAGACCGCTGCTTATGCATACACTAAGCGATGTTTACCAGAATTGTTTGGCAGAGTTTTGGTCAGGAACGATCACTATATCTAGCTCTGGTAGTACATTATCTGCCATGACAATAGTCAGCAAGCTGAATGAACTTCGTAAGTTGTACGAAGAGCAAAACATTTGCTTTGGTGATCGCATAGTTGTTAAAGTTGATCATTCTGCAGATACTATCCTGACACTGATAAGCTTATGGTCCTTAGGCGTAGTAATTATTCCGGTTAAGACAAATATTTTGGAAAATGAAATCATTGCTATCAGCCAGGATTGTAATGCAAGAGGTATCATCACTGCCCAAGATGCACTGATTCAAAAATTGCCCTGCATGGAGGAAAAGAAAAAATTCAAATTTTTATCCTGCCGTCAGGTAACAGGAAGTGATTTAGCACTCATCATTTATACCTCTGGCAGCACAGGCACTCCTAAAGGAATTATGCTATCCCATAATAATGTCATGGTAGCATTAAACAGTATCGTGGATTATATCCAAATTAAGAACAACGATAATATATTATGTATTTCACCACTCTCGTTTGATTATGGGTTATATCAAGTGTTATTCTCATTTAAAACCAATTGCTCTGTGGTGCTTTATAATGAAGAGACACAACCGCTAGCTTTATTAAAAGCTATTGCTAAGTATAAAATTTCCATCTTACCTATCGTTCCTGTATTAGGAACCTCGTTAGAAAGAACTCTACATCTTTTCCAGGGAGACTTAAGTAACTTGCGAAAAATCACTAACACAGGGGGGCATTTACCTGAAACAACTATTTTGGGTTTCCGCAAAAAGCTACCTTGGGTACAAATATACGCTATGTATGGATTGACAGAGTCCAAAAGGGCATTGTATCTTCCACCTCATCTCATTGAGAAAAAATTAGGCTCGGTCGGCAACCCTATGCCAGGTTTAGAAGCCAAGATTTTTAAAGAAATCATTTCTGATGGAGAAATTGTTTACCAGGAGTTACCACCAAATGAAG
>CAYXVT010000359.1:1877-2101 GCA_964468105.1 Uncultured Candidatus Berkiella sp.
TGGTGCTTCGGTAATGCAAGGATACACTAATCCCGACGCTACTAGTGGAGTTAGAATTATACCTGGGCAATATAGAGATGATAATTGGCTTGCAACCGGCGATCTCTTTATGCGAGACGAAGAGGGGTATTTCTATTTTAAGGGCCGAGAAAAAGAATTGATCAAACAAGGCGGTTATTGTCTTTACCCACGAGACATGGAAGAACACGTAATCAAACACCCTG
>CAYXVT010000359.1:2111-2394 GCA_964468105.1 Uncultured Candidatus Berkiella sp.
CTATATATATGGTTAGTGGAAGATACCTCAACAAAAAGAGAAAATTTTAAAAAATGGCTTTCTGATACAATCAATTCGGACTATTTCCCTCGGCAGTTAAGTTTCATTTCTGAACCTCCATTAAATCACAATGGGAAAATTGATAAAAAGAGGCTCGCAATGGCAAAATTCTAATTATGTAGTGTATAAGTATAGTGGAACATCCCGCTGTGATCTTCCCCCGAAAAAACGGACATATTGCTAAGCAACTTGTTTTTCCTCAAACGTTATTGGAAAACATGCG
>CAYXVT010000360.1:0-2391 GCA_964468105.1 Uncultured Candidatus Berkiella sp.
TAATTTTGTGGGGATCGCTCAGGAACAAGTCGCGGCACGTAGGTGTGGGGCTAGTAACCCAACCTCAACATGCTAAAAAAACGTCCTCTAGGAACAACCCGTTCTTGCTGGGGTGCATTGGCTTCTCTATTAGCTTTAACGATATGAGATAATGAGGGTGATCTCGCCAGTTCATTTTCTCTAAAAAGTACAGGGATCACCCTATCTCTTGGTGACTTCTTTTTTTCAGATTCCACAAGAATAGAATCTAATTTTTCTGTGAGGGCAGTTCGTTCTGTAGGTTTTTGGATCTTATCAACGGCGACAACGCTATCACTGATAAGCGCATGAATTTGCTTGTTCTCACTGGCGCGAATGTTATCAACTGCAAGATGCTTGTTATAAAGACCCCACACACTCGTTAATGCTGAAGCTATACCAATCACCAACATCAAAGGGTTTAAGGCAGCCCCAGCAAGCCAATTGGAAGGCAAGCAAAGTAACAAGGCGACACTCGCCGTGGCACCACTTATATGGGTGCTAAAACGTCTATTTTTAGCGTCAAGGTTTGCTAAAGCGATTTCATTTTGAAGTTCTGCTATTTTGGTGGCCGTTGCGACTATTTTTTCTAAATCTTTTGCTAAAACACCCACATCTTCAGGATTGCTATCGCGATTAGCATCAAGCGCTGTGGATATGTCATTCATTTGCTCAAGCTGTTGGTTATTTGTGACTGTGGTCTTCTTAAAGAAAGATGACACTTTATTCAACTTGTTTTCGAGATATTGAAAAGGATTTGAGAATAAGCTTTCATGTTGTTTGTTAAAGTTATCAAGATTATTTTTAAAGATAGCATTTTCAATTTCAAATTTTCTTTGTTTTGATTTGAGCTCTTTGTCGAGCTTATAGAGTTTATGATGTTCTTTAGCCCAGTCATAAATGTTTTTCAGCAAGGTGGTGCCACTGACAATAGCCGTTGCAACTGGTAGTGAGACTATTTCCATTCCCATCAATACAGCAACCGCAAGGCCAAGTGATGCCGCATGCAAAATATAGAGTATGGAGATCTCTAATCTCAGATTAAAACTGAGTTCTTTTTTCTTGTTGTGTTGCCAAATTTCTTTTAAGCCAAAAGCCGTTAAGCCAACTGCAATAAATTTTGCAATCAAGCCACCGGCGTAAGTCGCGGATTTGATGATGTGTTCTGGGATCCCTAGCATGGGGAGTAGTGTACGTAAACGTATTTACGAAATCTATACTCTTGTTTCTGAAAAATAGATAGGTACAATTCTAACTAAAGCATGAAGATTATTCTTTATGCGTTACCGCATTCAAATACTCCACTAAAGTTTCTTCTTTATTCACTTGAATACTTATTTCCTTATATTTTTGTTCTATATCTCTAATTTGAGTATCAGATAGATTATCTAAATTGAGTAACGAATTTTGAGCGCGTTGATGCACTCGAATTAATTCATCTAGTTTGATATGAAGACTTCTTGAATCACGGTTTTGGGTATGTTGTATTAAAAAGACCATCAAAAAAGTGATTATCGAGGTAAAGCTATTGATAATAAGCTGCCAGGTGTCTGAAAAATCCATGAAAAACCCGCTTAAAAACCATATGGCAATGATCAAAACCGCAACGGCAAACAATGATGCGGTTCCAACAATTTCAGCCATTTTCTTGGCTATGTCATCAAATACTCTATCCATCGTAACCTCAAATTTATTGACAACTCACCAGCCAAGATGATAGTCCTCCTAGGGTTCTTAGTCAATTTGATGTATAATGCGCGTCATTCATTATTTTGGTTTTGCTATAAATATGACCTCGAATCACTTTTCAAGCTTACCCTTAAGCACTGATATCCTTAAGAATTTAGAATCTCTTGGCTATCATGAAATGACCCCAATCCAAGCGAAAAGCTTACCGGCGATCCTTGCCAATCAAGATGTTATCGCTAAAGCGAAAACGGGGAGCGGAAAAACTGCCGCTTTTGGTCTAGGATTACTTTCAAAGATTGATACGCAATATTTGCGTGAGCAGGCATTGGTGATTTGTCCAACTCGTGAGTTGGCCGATCAAGTCAGCATGGAGATCCG
This sequence comes from Uncultured Candidatus Berkiella sp., assembly GCA_964468105.1. GTDB lineage: Bacteria > Pseudomonadota > Gammaproteobacteria > Berkiellales > Berkiellaceae > Berkiella. Next base: position 2,086 of record CAYXVT010000360.1, read on the forward strand.
CCGTTTAGCCAGGCTAACACCCAATATACGTGTTTTAACACTCTGCGGTGGTAAACCAATGCGTGCTCAAATTGAGTCTTTAACAAATGGCACCCATATTATTGTTGGTACCCCAGGTCGCATTCAGGCTCACATCGAAAAGCGTACGATTGTTCTTAAAACGATTCACACTCTGGTTTTAGATGAAGCCGATAGAATGCTGGATATGGGTTTTTATGATGATATTATCAATATCATTGACGCTCTGCCAAAACAGAAACAAACCTTATTATTTTCTGCAACTTACCCAGACTCTATCGCCCAAAT
>CAYXVT010000361.1:0-2378 GCA_964468105.1 Uncultured Candidatus Berkiella sp.
ACTGCTTTTACTTTTGTAATATATTCACCTTCACTAATATTATTAGTTGAATTCATACCTATCTCCTGTAAATTAAACGCATCTCATTAACTCAGATCGCTTTCTCTATAGTTTAGAAGCAATCTCTTTGAGCAGTTCAATAGAATTAAGGTGCATTTGCTGCAAAGGACTCGGTTCTTCTCCTTCAGGAACTTCACGATCTTCCCAAATACCACCTGCTGATTCCTCTAGGCCAATCCTGTTAATTATTTCTACCCATTGTGTAACCATTGATTCATCTACGCTCTTAATCTTTTCACCGATTTGATCAACTTCATCTGTTCCAAAAATTTCTTGAAGTATCTCATTAGGAACTTTGCTTAAAACATCTATTACAATTTGGTTGTTGTCACTGCCAGCTTCCATACTCACCTCCTCATTTTTTTCAATTTAATATTACCATGAAGGATTAAATGTGTTACTGTCTTCAACAATAGCTGGTTACATGATTAATTGAATTTGTGAGGGAACAAGTCATTGATATAAAAATCTTCAGGATTATGAGTAAAAGCTTCCGTGACAATTGATCCATAGCTACTTATGTCAAACCTTGAATAGAAAACAGGCATGGATTGATTTTTACTTAAAAAGGTTTCAAATTGTTCAGAAGATAGCGAGTTAATTAAATCTGAATAATCCTGATCAGCCTGTTGTAAAACAGCAATAATCGACTTGGAAACTGTTTGAAACTCATTACTCAAAAACTTTACTGAACTGATTGTTTGGATAACTTGTTTTATGGAATTCGAAATCATATTAAGCTGTTCTTTCATACGATTTGCGTCCTCTTTTGAATCATCAGCTATATACGCTACCAAAATACCATCTGAAGAAAGAGTGTTTATTTGCTGTATCTGGACTATTGATGGCTCCAGCGCTATAGACTCGTTTAATAGCTCGTCAATACGTCTCATAGACTGGTTAATCGCAACTAAGGTAGCATTCGCAACATCATAAAACTTTCTTTGTGACTTATTCTTTTCATAAGGCGCTAATTTTTCTTGAGCGTCAGCAAGTCTATTGTCTAGCTCTTGCTTTTTTTGTCTTACAGTAGTGTACCTGGCGGTCAGGGCAGAATTATCATGTTGAACATATAAATTTAAGTTGTCACCTAATATATTTTGAATTTCTTGTCGATAAGGGAACAGGTTGTCACTTACACCTGCAATCCTTTCTACTATTATTTTTTTCGGAGTCAATTTAGGTATCTTTATAAAGATAAACAGAATTGAGCCAATTACCAAGGGTAATATTATTACAAGAATGACTAGCAATTGCATAGTCTGATTATACAAGATTGCCCTTGCATTACTATGTGCTTATTCTTGACTGAGAAGGCGAGACAAACCGGAAATTGTTTTGCTTTATCGATGCGAGCTTCTACGAGAGGTTCCGATTATCAAACTCTAGCTTGAGTCAAGCGACCTGCACCACGAAAAAAGCCACCGCAAGGGTGGCACTTTTAGTGGTGCGATACGTGGGCGAAAAGTTACACGCTATTAGGGATGAGATAGTGAGATGGAGAAAGATATTGGAGGTACCGTATCAAGTGTGGCAATTCACTAAGTAAAGACTTTTATATTGACAAATCTGCTATGATACGTTAAAATATATTTTATGTTAAAAGCCCCACTTCTTGAACAGGCTAGTGGTCTCCGTCAAGAACTAGACGCTATTGAGATGCAAACTGAAGCTGTAAGAAATACGGACGCTTTAAGATTGGAGCAACACCCCATTATTCCAGTTACAATTACCTTCGATGGTGCGTTGCCAAATAAGAATGAGGCGTATACAAAACTTAGAGACAGACTGTACCCTGCTCTTGAGGATAGAGGTAGGTTCAATACAAATACGGCTTCACGACTGGCAACCCTGTTAGTTAGTGGCTACTGGTATGATTCAGAGAAAATTCAGTGGCATAGAGGTAAGGGTATTTCATTTGTTTCAGACACGATTTCATTGCAGGAAATTCGTGAAGCTACTGACCTAAAAATGGGTATAACACTCGCCTCAGCCTTATTAACAATAGTCCAGCACGATTTAAGGCCTACTATAGACTTAGTACATACTCCAGAGGCATAAAAAAAGAGTTGCTGTGCCACTTTTTTTATAATGCTTATGGTTAGTGCGGGTGAGGAGACAGCGGACTTCGTCCTTTTCCCTGCGGTGCTCGCCAAGAATTGAAGTAAACTTCATTCTCGATCTGCGCTCCTCGTCCCCCAAACTCTAGCTTGAATCTGTTCATCCCAAGACCAAACAAAAAGCCCCAAACGGGGCACTTTGTTTGGTGCGGGTGAGGAGACTCAAACTCCTGGCCTCTTCCTTGGCAAGGAAGCGCT
>CAYXVT010000362.1:0-2376 GCA_964468105.1 Uncultured Candidatus Berkiella sp.
CCCAAGGCCTTGAAAGCGTGTCTGGGTTTCTTGCATAAGGCAAAAACCCTTCCTTTTCTTGATGAAACTGAACAGGAATCTTTGCTAATTGTTCCATTTTTGGAATTTTCCAGGGCTCAGCACTGTTAGCAAGATAGGCGTCACTTAACAAAATTACCGGCGTCATATATTTTGTGGCAATGCGAAATGCTTCTAAAATCATGTAAAAGCAATCACCTGGTGTACTAGGCGCCAAAACCGGTAATGGACATTCACCATGACGACCAAACATTGCCGTTAACAAATCAGATTGCTCTACTTTTGTTGGCATGCCTGTGGAGGGCCCTGCACGCTGAACATCAACGACCACTAATGGTAACTCTGTCATCACCGCAAGTCCTAAGGCCTCACTTTTTAAATCCATTCCCGGACCACTGGTTGTAGTTAAAGCAAGGGTTCCGCCATAGGCGGCACCAATTGCAGCACCAATAGCCGCAATTTCATCTTCAGCCTGAAATGTCTTAATGCCAAACTGTGCATATCTTGCTAGCAAATGAAGAATATCTGAAGCCGGAGTGATGGGGTAACCACACACAACCAGAGATTGATTAGCTTGATGAGCAGCGGCTATGCATCCCCACGCTAAAGCTTGGTTCCCTGTAATTTGACGGTACTCGCCTGTAGGTAAGATGGCTGCTTTGACGGTATAATGCTCAGCAAACAACTCAGCAGTAATCGCATAGTGGTAACCTGAGCGCAGCGCTATAATGTTCGCCTGGGCTATGTCTGCTTCATTCTTAAAACGTTCATTGATCCAATCTTTGGTGTCTTCAAGATCACGATGATATAACCAATAGACCGCGCCAAGGGCAAACATATTTTTGCACTTTCTTGCCGAGGTACGGGATATTTTGATGTCCTCTAACGCTTTTAAGGTTAATGACGTCATGGGTAAACGAACTACTCTGAATTCGCTAAGGCTAGATGATTCAAGTGGGTTTTCGGTAAAGTGCGCTTTTTTGAGATCTTTATCCGTGAACTTATCTTCATCAATGATTAATATCCCACCCGGCTTTAACGTTTTGAGCGTCACTTTAAGGGCTGCGGGATTCATGGCAATTAACACATCATATCTGTCACCTGGGGTATGAATATGACGTTCTGAAAAACTTAATTGAAAACCTGAGACGCCAGGAAGCGTTCCTTGGGGAGCCCTGATCTCTGCGGGATAATCTGGATAGGTGCGCACATCATTACCCAATGTGGCACAAGATTGCGTAAACTGCATTCCTGCAAGTTGCATCCCATCTCCTGAATCACCTGCAAAGTGAATCACCACTGTTTCAAGGGGTATCCGCTTAACAGTGAGTGGAATTTTAGTCGTGAATGTATCAATATCTGCCATTTCTATGCGCCTACACTCTTTAGTGCGAAAAGTATATCATTATCTAAGTGACTAAGTCTTGGAATCTTGCCTTTTATTCTAAAGATCATCCACTCACAGTGTAGTTGCGCGCCATTGTCTGTGGCATCATTAACCATTGGCTTTTAATGTCACACTACATGTAAGTTATTTGACTTTGCTGGGAGGCATAATGCGTCGGGTGATTTTTAACCAAAAAGGTGGGGTTGGCAAATCTACTATAACTTGCAATTTAGCCGCCATCAGTGCTGATAAGGGTTTGCGTACCCTGGTTGTTGATCTGGACCCACAATCAAATTCCACTCAGTATCTACTGGGCCGTAATGCTTCTAATTTCTTACCCACAGTGGCTGATTATTTTGAACAAGTCCTAAAGTTTAAATTCACTGCTAGCAATGCTAATCAATTTATCCACGCAACTTCTTTTAAAAATTTATTTATATTGCCCGCCTCTCCTACCTTAGAGCCACTGCTTAATAAATTAGAGAACCGTCATAAAATTTATAAGCTTAGAAGCTTGCTTGATAAGTTAGATCATTTCGACAATATCTTCATTGATACACCACCAGCAATGAACTATTTCACCCAGTCAGCACTTATTGCGACTGACACTTGCCTCATTCCCTTTGATTGCGATTTATTCTCGCGTAATGCAATCTATCATCTCTTTCGTGGCGTGACAGATATTCGAGAAAAATATAATGCCCGCTTAAGAGTTGAAGGCGTCATTGTTAACCAATTCCAACCCAGCGCCGCTTTACCCAAACGCTTAGTGGAAGAGCTCTCCAATGAAGGGTTGCCCATCATTTCAACCTTCCTGACCTCTTCTATTAAAATTAAAGAATCACATGATGCGACTTTGCCAATGATTCATTTTGCACGAAATCATAAAGTTACCTTGGAATTCTTGCGCATTTTCCAAGCATTGCAAACTAATGAAATCACTCAACCGGATGCTTTTAGAACGGTAGATT
>CAYXVT010000363.1:0-2376 GCA_964468105.1 Uncultured Candidatus Berkiella sp.
GCGTTTCCTGTCCCGTTAGGTAAGGCGGTGCCAACGGGACCGAAAATTTGTCCAAGATAAAATAAAGATTTATCATTAGGCGGATTTTGCCAAGAAAAATCAAATGCTAGGACAACGCTTGGCAGTAAGCTAAGTGCTAATCCTATCATTGTTAATATTAATACATTGCGTTTCATAGTTAGTCCTACCTTAGCCCTCGCCGCCGCCTTTGCTTGCTAAAGCCTTCGAGCCTTTGTCTAAACCGCCTTTCATTAAACCTTTACCAATACCAGCACCTTTTTCATGTGCTGCATCTAATTCTTTGGCATGTTGTCCTGCTTCGCTGCCTTCACCAGCCGCTCCCATCCAACGTAATACTTTGTCTGGAAGTACATATATCAAACTAAAGGCCTCATGTACTAAGCTGACAGCGATACCTGAATACATTACTAAAATGGATATAAATCCAAAGGGACCCACACCACCAACAATACTCATTTTCATGGTTCCGGCAAAACCAAAATTTAACATGCCAACAGCGACCATTAATAATTTTTGAGCAAATATAAAACCAAGTATCATTAATGCGGGTCGTAGGAAAAGTCCAAATAAAATGATAATGGCATGACCTGCTTTACCAATTTCATCTTCGGAGGGAATAATTAAAGTCAATGCAATTAAAGGCGCTCCCAGCATCGCTTCTATCACGAGAATAATCCAGGTGATTGAAGCAAAGGTAAAGACAAGCAAAGGAATCAAAGGAACATATAATGCCAAAGAGATACCTGCGCCCCAAATCAACATCAACATTATGGCAGCAATTGGAATAACAATGGTTAAAAGTTTATTCATCATATGCGCTAAGGGATTCATGCAAGACATAAACGATGTGGCTATCCAGATCCCAATAATGACAACGATAGCGATCCAAAAGGTCATTTCAGCGGTATTAGCCAGTTTTGCACCGAAAATAGACATACATTCTATAGGATCACCTAATTGGGAATTAGGATCCGAAGAGTTACTTAAACAACCTGTTGTGATTTGCGCGCCAAAATTAGCGGCGGCATCAGAGAAAAAGCTTCCGCCAAAAATGGCACCAAAAATAACCCCCGCTTGAGCAGCTGGGCTTGTGTTCTGCAAATTAATGGCTTGTAGTGATCCGCCTTGACTTTGTGCAGGTGTTAAAACAGCTAAATTAGGATCGTTGTTGACATAAGCTCGATAAGTTCCATTGGAAGTGCCTATATTATTAATTTTGTAACCGATGGTGTTGGCAGCACTTCCGATTAAACCATTAAGCTGTGTTGCATCATAACCGGTATAACCCAGTGTGATAGAGACATCTTGGTAAGCACCAGACGCAACTAACTGAGCATAGTAATTTCCTGCATGTATCCAGCCATCAGCCTTTGCTTGGGCATATCTATCAGAACGTGTACTAGGATCTGCCATGTCATTAGCAAGATATTCTGCCGCCCCCCTTAATGCACGGGCAGCAGAGACCCAAGCATCTGAAAATTGCCATGTTGACTTATTTCCTCCAGCTAATGCTTCTGCTGCAGAGGGCTCTAAAGCTTGTTCAGCTAATAAAATGGCATCTACTAAAACTTGACGACGCTGTTGCACAACGGGATCACTAGAATCTGATCTATGCGTCATGGGATTTGAACCCACATCAGGTACGGTTATTGTTCCGCAAACAGGTGTCTCACCACTTTTTGGATTAGAGCGCGCAAATTGAACACCTTTGTTATCAAGCGTTGCGCTCGGCGAGACAAAATCATTATTCATACCTGTCGCGATATGAGAATCTGCAATCATGGCGTTGTTAATGGCTTGCATACAGACAACGCTTGTAAAAATATTGGTGACGGCATCGATCATATTAGTGAGATCAGCTTTACGCGTATCGGAAACCTGACTGCCGCCGGTTTCGTTAGTTTCAAGCGCTTGAGTCCATAAAGCATTTGCTGCGCCTACGCCCTGGACAATGAGCCACATGACTGTGATTTGGATCCAGTTATAACCAGGGGCAACAGTTGGGAGTAATAAATAGATACCAATACCGGCTCGCGCTGGAACCCAAATGGAAGACATTTTTTTGCCTAAAGCTTCGCCTTCTTGAGCAGTATTGATTGTGCCAACAACGGTAGTGACAATAATAATCACGATGGCAAGGGCAAATACAATTTCGTTGAAAGTATAGATTAATTGACCAATTAAAGGATTGGAGGCTCCTTGAATAGGTAAGGAGCCAACTGTACCAAAAATCTTACCAAGATATTCCATAGATTTGTCAGTAGCGGGCACGTCAAACACACCTGCCATAGCAAGAGATGGGATCAATGAAACAAAGAGTAACGATACTCTATGCAAAACAGCTCTCATCATTTT
>CAYXVT010000364.1:0-2373 GCA_964468105.1 Uncultured Candidatus Berkiella sp.
AACGACTCCCCAAATCACCATTTCACAATCTTGTGTAATATCAATGGGTTTGAATTTGGAATTGGCTGGAAGTAATTGTACCCTCCCCTTTTTTTTAGAAAGACGCTTGACAGTTAGCTCCCCATTAACCGCAGCAATCACAATGCGTCCGTCACTGGCTTCAATACTTCTATCCACCAATAACCAATCGCCTGAAAAGATTCCCGCATCCACCATAGAGTCTCCCGTGGCTTGCAACACAAAAGTCGCAGAAGGATGCCTAATGAACTTGGTATTTAAATCCAAATATCCTTCAATGTAATCATCGGCAGGTGATGGGAATCCGGCTTGGACTTTACTGGAAAAAACCGGAAGCTGATAGTTAGGCTTCTCTTTTAATCGCTCAAGCTCCGCCAATAGCGACATAGGTACCCGAACCGCTTTAGTAGGTTCTCCTTTTGGACGACCTGCCCCTGCTCTTGTTCCACCTCGTGGTGACATGATACCCTCTTTTTTGATTTTTGTTACAAATATCATAGACAGGGAAAATTATGCTGTAAAGATCACCAAGGTACAAAAGTGGGGGAAGATGACTTAAGTCACCGGGAATATTAGAAAAAAAAATTTTGGGATGGTTCAAATTCAGTGAACACTTTCTTCAATTTTTGTAGTGATTTTTGAGAGCAGTTATCGACCAACGAATTGGTTTATGATACATAGTTTATCGACCAAGATAAAAATAAGAATCATAATGATAACTACTCACAAAAAGCACCACGGCAAATGTATTCCCAAGACAACTAAACTCACAATAGCACTGAAAGCCATCAAAGGTAAAAAAACGATTTCTGCGATTTCTAAAGAGCATGACGTCAGTCGCACTACTGTATACAAGCAGCAAGCAAAAGCATTGGCTGCCGCAAACCAAGCATTTGAAGCAAAAGATGATGATGTGCTTTTTTATATTCCAGTAACAAAGGCCTTTCTATATGCAATGATTGTCGCTTTATTCCTAATCTGCAAGTCCAGTTATCGAGATATTATCTGCTTTTTAAAGTCTATTTTTAATTATCATGTGTCTATTGGTACTGTTTCTAATGTCATTAATGATGCAGCAGAGATGGCCATACCAATCAACAATTCCTATGCTCTGAGCACTGTTCACGAGAGCGCCTCAGATGAAGTATTTCATCTGAGTAAGCCATTATTAGTCATCGTTGATATTGCTTCGCGATTCTGCCCGTTGCTCGTTCATGCCGACAATAGGGATGGCACCACATGGGGCGTGAATTTACTTGATCTACATGCCAGAGGCTACGCTCCTGAAACTTCTATTATTGATGGCGCCAATGGAATGATCAACGGGTATGAAGAGGCGTTACCCGATACAAAGCTTCGTCATGACCACTTTCATTTTATTATGGCTCTAACTGATTGCGCCCAATTTTTAAAAAATAGGATGGATTCAGCAAAAACAGCGGCCATGGAATTGTTTAGTCGCTCTATAAACGCAAAAAATGAAGATAAGGAAAAGAAGTATACGGAGGAGTTTGTCCTGGCGTATGAAGAATTCAAACGTTTAGAAAACATATACAACACGTTTAAAGCACTATCCAGTTGGTTACAGCACGACGTGCTTCAGTTAGCCGGAAAATCACCAGCGGAGCGCTCTATGCTCTATGACTTTATTCTCTCAGAAATGATATCCTTGGCCAGTAAGCACTCTCACCGAATTGATGCCATAGTAAAATCGATGAAAAAGAGACGCGATGCTTTACTGGATATTACCCACACATTAAACAAAAAATTCTCAGTACTATCAATAAAATACAAGGTATCCATTCAAACTATCTGGAATATCTGTGAGCTTGCAAAACACTCATTTGATAGCCCAAAGTATGTCGAAAAAGTCGATGAACTGGCATCCTTTCTTGGCTCTACTTATGATGTGATTGAAGATGAGGTACTGCTGATTTTAGAGAGCACTCATCGATGCAGCTCTATGGTAGAGAACTTCAATAGCAGATTACGGCCTTATCTTGATAACCGCAAATTCATTTCGCCAAAAATTCTCGCATTAATTCAATTCTACCTGAACCATAAGCCATTTATGCGCAGTAAGCATGAGCGATTAGTTAACAAATCTCCGGCAGAGGCATTTACAGGAAAGTCTCATAAACCATGGCTCGAAATGCTTGGTTTTAGCTGCTGTATAACTAGAGCCGCCGCTTAGCAAAAATCTAAATTTTTAAAGAACACTTTTATGCCCAAATCATAACATATCAGGGTAGGATTCCGCACGTCCAGTGTTCACTAAAACAGGGATTATTTGAACCATCCCCAAAAACGGTCGGTATACACAAGTCAAAGACTTAGATTTAGAAGAGGACATCG
>CAYXVT010000365.1:0-2372 GCA_964468105.1 Uncultured Candidatus Berkiella sp.
TTTAGTACCAAGCCGCATGCATCCAGGTAAGTTTTATGCGCTCCCACAAGCCCCACAACAATTTAAACAATTGTTGATGGTCGCAGGTTTTGATAGATATTTTCAAGTAGCACCTTGTTTTCGTGATGAAGACGCCAGAGCAGACAGATCGCCTGGTGAGTTCTATCAACTCGACTTTGAAATGTCCTACGTCACCCAAGAAGATGTCTTTCAAGCCATTGAACCTGTATTACATGGCGTATTCACAGAGTTTGCTAAAGGCCGACAAGTAAGCAGCTTGCCATTCCCTCACTTTACATACGAAGAATCAATGCTCAAATTCGGTAACGATAAACCCGATATCAGAAATCCATTAATCATTGCTGATGTGACTTCTGTTTTTGTGGGCTCTGAATTTAATGCCTTCGCTAAAGCCATTGAGAAGGGATCTATTGTGCGCGCAATCCCTGCGCCAAACACAGAAACACAACCACGTAGTTTCTTTGAAAAAATGAATGGTTGGGCAGTCACCCAAGGCGCTCCTGGCCTTGGTTATATTATTTTTGCAAAAGACCAAGCCAAAGGCCCTATCGCTAAATTCTTAAATCCAGAAAGATTAGCCGAACTGCAAAAACTCACCGGCTGTAAAGAAGGTGATGCGGTGTTCTTTGTCTGCGCTCCAAAAGCAGGCGCTGAAAAATTAGCTGGTTTTGCGCGTACCAAACTTGGCGAAGAATTAGAACTGATTGACAAAAATCGCTTTGAGTTCTGTTGGGTGGTTGATTTCCCAATGTATGAATATAACGAAGATCAGAAAAAAATCGATTTCTCACACAATCCCTTCTCAATGCCACAAGGCGGATTGGATGCGCTGTTAACCAAAGATCCTTTAACCATTAAAGCATTCCAATATGATGTCGTTTGTAACGGCATTGAGCTTTCAAGCGGTGCGATACGAAATCATTTACCCGAAGTGATGTATAAAGCCTTTGAAATTGCAGGCTATGGTAAAGAAGAAGTCGAAGCACAATTTGGCGGCATGCTCAATGCGTTTAAATACGGCGCTCCTCCACATGGTGGTTGTGCCCCTGGGATTGATCGTATCGTGATGCTGCTGGCAAATGAACCCAATATCCGCGAAGTGGTTGCTTTCCCAATGAATCAGAATGCACAAGACTTACTGATGCAAGCGCCTTCTGAAGTCATGGAAAAACAATTGAAAGAGTTGCATATTAAGGTGCAGATGCCGGCGCCTGAGAAAGGTAAAGAAAAGGTTTAAAGACCCTCACCCTACCCTCTCCCAAAAGGGAGAGGGGAAAGAGGTTATAGTGCTTCTTTAAACGCTAATTCTTTAATTTGCTGGATCTCATCTCGAATCGCGGCTGCCTGCTCAAACTCTAAATTCTTGGCATACTCATACATTTGCGCATCCCACTTCTTCAAGAGCTTTGTCATCTCTTTAGGTGACATAGCTACATGGGTTTGACGGTATTTTTGAATTTCTGCGACAACAGGATTTGAAGGTTCAATAATAGCGGATTTTTTCCCACCTTTTTTATTGGATATTTTTCGACCAACAAAGGCCCCTTCCATAATATCTTCTACTGATTTAATAATGGAAGCAGGTGTGATGCCATGTTGCTTATTATAGAGTGTTTGTTTTGCCCGTCTTCTATCGGTTTCACCGATGGCATATTTCATTGAGCCGGTCATTTTATCGGCATACAAAATAGCTTTACCATTGATATGACGTGCGGCTCGTCCAATCGTTTGGATGAGAGAGCGTCCTGAGCGTAAGAAGCCTTCCTTGTCGGCATCCAAAATGGCCACTAAGGATACTTCTGGCATGTCCAAGCCTTCGCGCAATAAGTTAATCCCCACCAGGACATCAAACACTCCCAAACGGAGATCGCGAATGATTTCTACCCGTTCAACGGTTTCAATTTCTGAGTGAAGATAACGTACTTTGACACCATGTTCAGATAAATAGTCGGTGAGATCTTCTGACATTCGTTTAGTTAAAGTAGTGATAAGCACTCTTTCTTTGATGGCTACCCGTTTATGGATCTCAGATAAAACATCATCCACTTGAGAACCTACGGGCCGCACTTCAATTTGAGGATCAACCAATCCTGGAGGGCGTACAATTTGTTCTGCAGGTGGTCCCGACAATTTTAATTCAAAATCACCCGGTGTTGCTGAAACAAAAATCGTTTGCGGCATTATTTTTTCAAATTCATCAAACCGCAAAGGGCGGTTATCTAAAGCTGAAGGTAAACGAAAACCATATTCGACTAAGGTTTCTTTGCGCGAACGATCGCCCTTATACATTGCCCCCAATTGCGGCACCATGACATGAGACTCATCTAAAATCATCAGAGCTTTAGACGGTA
>CAYXVT010000366.1:0-2342 GCA_964468105.1 Uncultured Candidatus Berkiella sp.
TCTCCCTATTGATGGGCGTTGCAGTAAAAATCGGTGAACAATAATAATTCACCAGAACATGATCTTTAGCATGATTAGTATGACTTTAATTGAAAATTAATATGAGGTTCACACTATTTAACGTATCATTTTCCTGGTTAATTGAGCAAAAATAGCACCACCAATTTTATTAGCGTAAAGAAGCCCAATCACCGGAATGAACAGTGTTCTGCGAGTTGGTGTTAAAGAAACGTTAAATATTGGCCTTTCCCCAGTTGGCTCCATAGTACACCATGATTTTTATAACATGCTGAAATAATATACAATTTCCCAAAAAAGCGACTGGTAGCAAAGATGTCAGAAACGGGAATATTATTTTTAGCATTAGAAGGAGTGTTTAGTTGGCATAAAGCAAGGATTAAGTGTTTTTCAATGATTATAATGGCTATGATCAGCGCCCAATCGGTTAATCTTGCTGATGTTGCGGACCATGCAAAACCTGATCAAAGTACTAAATATGAGTCGTTATACAAAAGAATACAACGAATTTTTGGGCTCTACGCGTGTGTGTCGCGAATTGTTAATTAATATTGTATAATTACGATTATGATGAAATTAATAGCATTCATGTCGAGTTACATTGTTATCTGGCTGAGATTATTGCCCTGTGGTGGTGTACGCGCTATAGCAGCAGAAAATATGATGTTACGCCAACAACTCATTACTCTATCTCGAAAGCACAAAAGAGCGCCAAAATTAGCATTTTTTGATAAAATCATCTGTGGAATTTTAACTTCAATGATGAGTGCAAAACGATTGAAACAGATTGCAGTGATTATCAAACCGGCAACATTATTGAAATTTCATAAGGCACTAGTAAATCGTAAATACAGCCTTCTGTTTTCAAATAAAACACGTAAAAAACCTGGCCCCAAGGGACCGGAACAATCCATTGTGGAAGCATCCCAAATATTGATCGATGCAGTGCATTTTAGTATACTCTGGGTCACAATATTACCCGGAGTCTTAAGCATGCAAACAGGGATACGATTTGTTGCCCAGCATTATGATGTAGCGACTGGAAAAACAGTGAATGAGTCTATATTAGGAGACGCTGCTCTGTCAAAGGCCACCACACTGAAAGAGCTTGGGTATCTCCATGTAGAGCAAATTGATTTTTTAAAAAAAATACAAGACTTCAAAATTAAGCATCAGATTATACTGAGTAGCGTAATAACCTGCCCACTCTGTAATTCACCTACAAAGAAAGCTGGGTCTTTTAAATCTAAGTTTCATGCGGCGTTAACCGATCATGATGTTGCCGTCCAGCGAACAGCCTGTAAATGTGGATGGTTCAGTGCGTCAAGCGTTGAGGGAATATATGGTAGCGCCATGCATCCTGATTTATTGGCAAAGCAGGCGTTACAGGGCAGCAAAGAAAGCTATGAGAAGTCTTCACAATCACTGAACGCTGAGAGCGCGATGAAGCGACCAGTGAATGGTCATATGCGCGTTTCTAGATCAGTAAAGTGCGTTGCTGAGAAACTGGAAGAGATGAAGCTATCAAAAGACTATGGAAAATCCGACAACAAAGCGGAAACATTGCTTGCCAATATCGACGGAGGCCATATTAAAGCCAGAGGAGAGAATCGTTCTTTTGAAGCAATGGTCGCTACCGTATATCGTCCTGAAAATTTAGAATATGTTGATAAAAATCATAATACGATAACATCAAAAACTACTGTTGCCTCGGCGAAAGACGACGGTCAGGAAACAATGAAGGCGCTTTTCAAAAGTGCTTGTAGAGCACAGGGAATGACGGTTGCAACCAAAGTAACTTGTCTTGCAGATGGCGCTGATAACTGTTGGTCAATTGCACATTCTATTGAAAAGGATTGCCAAGAACTAACGTTTGTTCTTGATTGGTTTCATATCAGTATGAAGTTTACAAACATAGCCATTCCTGATGAGCATAAGGCCTTATATGATAAGGTAAAATGGCACTTATGGCATGGCAACTCAGAGACTGCACTCGTTAGGTTGGAAGAACTGATTACACTTATTGAAGACAGTTCTAAAAAGGCAAAATTAAATAAACTGGCCACCTACATAAGCAACAATAAAAAAGGAATTGTTAATTACAGTGAGCGGCAAAAGGCTGGACTTGTCTACACCAGTAATCTTGCAGAATCAACCGTGAATACACTTATCAATCAACGACAAAAAGGGAAACAAAAAATGTTATGGGGTCGTGATGGCGCTCACAACGTCTTACAAATAAGAGCTTCTGTTTTTAGTAATTCGTGGGATGATGATTGGAAAAAAGCAGAGTCAGAAATATACAAAAAGGCAGCTTAAAAAGC
>CAYXVT010000367.1:0-2319 GCA_964468105.1 Uncultured Candidatus Berkiella sp.
GAAACAAACCAATCGTCTGTAATAATTTATGAGGGAGAAAGAACAATTTTTTCTTATCATCAAAAAAGGGACTATTCTAAAATAAATTTGCCAAGAACTGATTGGATTTATCTTGCATCAGCTACAAGGGGATCGGATGAATTAATTGAAAAAATTTTAAGTCATAAGAAGTCTGGAACAAAGATTGCATTTAACCCAGGATCGTGGCAACTCAAAAGATTTGATCTATTTACACCAATTCTAGAAAAATGCGATGTATTACTTTTAAATAAAACAGAAGCTAATATGGTAATAAGCGACAAACTTGATACAAAAGGACAAATTGATAAATGTCTCAAACAAGGAGTAGAATGTGTCGCGATAACAGATGCTGCAAATGGAGCATATATCGGATCTGCAGAAGGTGTTTTTCATATGAACATCTTTGCTTCGAAAGTAGTTGATTCTACCGGTGCTGGCGATGCATTTTCTTCGGCCTTTGTAGCAGCTATTGCAAGTAATAGAACATTAGAAGACGCAACAAAGTGGGGAATGATAAATTCTGCTAATGTAATACAGACCCAAGGTTCAACAGCTGGTCTATTAGAATTAAGCAAAATAATTGAGATATGCAAATCGGCCGATTCTTTAAAGACAAGTATTATAAATTAAGATATCGAAGGGAGATTTATGGAATCAAAAAAAATATTTATTTCTAGAAAAATTGCGGAAAAAGGTATTAAGATGCTGTCTCGCTATGAATCATTTGATATAGATATGAATAATGAGGACAGAGTTTTGTCAAAACAGGAATTAATGGATAGAGCTCGTGGAGCAAACGCAATTATTTCATTATTAACAGATAAGATTGATACCGAGGTAATGGATGCAGTAGGGGACCAACTTAAGATAATTGCAAATTATGCTGTTGGCTTTGATAATATCGATATAGATGAGGCAAAGAAGAGAAATATCTTTGTATCAAATACACCAGAGGTTATGACTCAGGCTGTTGCCGAACATGCAATGGCCCTCATGACAACCTGCGCTAGAAGGATAGTTGAAGGTGACGAGTTCATGAGGCAAGGAAAGTACAAACAATGGGAACCTGACTTACTATTGGGGCCAGAAATTGCTGGCAAGACACTTGGGATTATTGGTATAGGCAGAATTGGGATGGCTTTGGCAAACATCGCATATCACGGATATGGTATGAAGGTATTGTATTGCGACCCAAGCACAAATGAAGAAGTTGAAAGGAATCTTCAAGCAGATAGGGTATCACTTAAAACCCTGCTCGAAAGAAGCGACTTCATTTCAATCCATGTACCATTATTGCCATCAACACATCACATGATAGGACAACCAGAGTTGAAATTAATGAAGAAATCAGCAATATTAGTAAACACTGCAAGGGGAGCTGTTATAGACGAAAAAGCACTATACGAGGCCCTCAAAGAAAAACAGATTTTTGCCGCTGGTATAGATGTATATGAATACGAACCAAATCCTGTTGAGGGGCTTTGTGACCTTCAAAATGTTGTACTTTCACCACATATTGCCAGTGCCACACAAGAGGCGAGAGAATCGATGTCAGAGTGTGTTGCGGAGAATGTTATTTCTGTAATGCACGGGACAAAACCAAAAACACCAGTATATTAAGGAGGAGATATGTCAATTAAAATTGCAATAAATGGCTTTGGAAGGATTGGAAGGCAAACCGCTAGAGCCCTACTTGAGAAGATAGACAATGGAGAACTATCAAATGAAGATATAGAGCTTGTCGCAGTCAATGATTTAACAGATCCAAAGACTTTGGCTCATTTACTAAAATATGATTCTGCTTTTGGCATCCTACCACACAGAATCGGCTGGACAGACAAATCCTCAAATCGTGACTATAGTGGAGAGATCATGGTTGATAACTTAAAAATCGGCGTAATCAGTGAACCAGACCCTACTAAACTTCCATGGAAGAAACTTGGAATCGATGTCGTAATTGAGTCAACAGGAAGGTTTACAGATAAGAAATCAGCCTCTGGGCATCTTAAGGCCGGCGCCAAAAAAGTGATTATTTCAGCGCCGGCTAAAGATGATGAGGTTGGCACATATGTAATCGGTGTAAACTCAGATAAGATTTCACCAAAAGAAGATATTATTTCTAATGCGTCATGTACAACTAACTGTATTGCACCTGTAATCTCGATAATAAATCGAGCAATTGGAATCAAGAAGTCAATGATGACAACGGTTCATGCATTCACTGCCGACCAAGTTTTGGTTGACGGCCCCCATAAAGATTTGCGTCGTGCTAGAAGTGCATCGATTAATACCATTCCA
>CAYXVT010000368.1:0-2296 GCA_964468105.1 Uncultured Candidatus Berkiella sp.
TGCATAGGCAATTTTCAGCTATAAAAAAATCTATATTATATGGGCCAATTGGTTTTTGATATTCATATTTTATTTTATACTCATTTAGGATTTCTCCAAAGACAACCTCTTGAGGTAGAGATATTTTAGATAATGCTTTCTGCATAGATACAGCTCTTTTATTTGCAGCATCTTTGTTTTTAATTGGATTATTATCGGTCATTCTTTTTCTTTGAAGTGGATTTTCAACTCCCGTTAGTGGGTTAATATATCCGTTTTTATACTTAGCAATAGCCGCATCTCTTTGGTTCATTTGGGTTAGCCCAAATTTTTTACATAATTGAGCTATGGCTTTTCTTGAAACTTTACATTCCTTAGATATCTGACTAATGGACTTTCTATTCTTAATATGAACTTCCATAATGACTTTTGCAAAATCCATGTTATATAATTTTTCTAGTTTATCTTTAACGTTCATTTGTAACAATTATCATGCAGGTTGGAAAATGGCAAAAATAAAATCAATAACAAGAAGAAAAATTACAACTGAAAAACTCTATAATTTAGAAGTTGAAAATGATAATTCTTTCATTGCCAACGGAGTAGTTGTTCATAATTGTGATAGCTATATCATACCAATTTTGAAAGGTAATTTAGGCGATAGAGAAATCACAGGACTAAATCCAAGCAATGATAAATTAAAAGAACAGATTCAATTCTCAGATAGATGCGTAGATCATTGTTGTGAAAAAACATTTTCATCCATAAAACTCTGAGCGAAAAAAAATTTGCTTTATTTTAAACATTGCCCTAACCTCATAGCATGGGTAAAAAAATCCAAAAAAATTATTTCGGAATGTTGATGCCACTTGCTCTTGCGGAGGCTGGAACAGGTGAAGCGCTAACAAGAGTTTTACCAAAAGAAGTTCAACTTATTCGAACCGGAACTTATTACCACGAAAAATATGGCAAGATTGAAATTACACCTGCGCACTTAAAAACAATGGTGTTCAACTTCAACGAGAAAGTTCGCGGTGTTGATATCGCAATGGACTATGGTCACGATTCTGAGCGTGAAGCCGCTGCATGGATTCAAAATGTTTTCACAAAAAACAATGATACCGAGTTCTGGGCGACTCCTAAATTTACAAAGAATGGTGAAGAGAAAGTTCTTTCCGAAGAATACAGATACATTTCACCTGACTTTACTTTTGATTATACTAATAATGAAACATTAAAAAATCACGGCGCTGTTTTACTTGGTGCTGGTTTAACAAATAGACCAGTTATTAAAGGAATGGCTCCGCTAACATTAAGCGAGGGTTATACAATGGACGAACTACAAAAAGCGAATGAGAAAATTGCTTTGCTTGAAGCAGAAATTGCAAAGCTTAAATCAGAACACATGGAAATGGGTGCTGATAAAACCAAAATGGCGGAAGCCAACAAAGATCAAGTTGCTTGCATGGAAAAGAAATTAGCAGAAGCTGAATCAGAAGTTAAAAAACTGAAAGAAGCAGCGGCAATTAATGATAAAAATAAAGCGTTTGAGTTAATGCTATCGGAAGGCAAAGCTTGTCCTGCTCAAAAAGATGCATACATGAAAGGCGATATGGATGCTTTTGCTAAGGCAGCTAAACCGTTAAACTTTTCTGAAAAAGGTCATGGCGAATCAGGTGAAGTTGCAGGCGGGAAAGAAGAAACAATCGATGCTAAAATTATGAAACTTGCCGAAGCTAAAATCAAAGATGACAAGTCTTTAGATATGGGCAAAGCAATCAGTATGGTTCTTTCTGAAAATAAAGAACTCAATCAAGAATACATTAAAAGTTTTAAATAATACGGAGGTTTTAAATGGGATCAATTTCACAACCAAGAACAGAGATATTTAAAGTTGGTGCAAGCATCAACAAGGGTCAAGCTGTAAAAAAAGGCTCGACTGATAGATATGTTGTACCGTGTGCAGCTAACACTGATTTAGCGATTGGTATTGCTAAGGCAGATGCGGTTTTAAATACAGATGAATTAATTGAAGTAGCTATTCCTGGCGGTGGGGCTCTTGCTCTTGCCGGAGAATCTATTTCAATGGGTGAATGCTTGGTTCCAAAATCTGACGGTTCACTTGAAAAAGCAAACGCACTTGGTGACACTCATATTGCTAAAGCAATGGAGGATGCAGTTGCGGGTGATTTATTTTGGGTTGAGGTAATTGCTGGACACGCAGTTGCGGCGGATAAATAATAATTAACAATTAATCAGGGAGAGATAAGATGTCACTATTAAAAGCACAAATTGACCAGCTACTAACGAATGTTTC
>CAYXVT010000369.1:0-2285 GCA_964468105.1 Uncultured Candidatus Berkiella sp.
TTATCCTCTCGAAAAATTACCAGAAACTCTCCGACAGAAATATCCTCATAGCGTTCCTTTTACAGGCACTGGACATCCTGATTTTTCTAGATATGCTATTAAGAAAGTGGAGATTGAAATGACAGGAACTCATTCTGTCGATATCCAAAGAGCTAATAAACTAGCAGGTTATAAAACAACGCCTGGAGAATATACATGGCATCATCACCACGACGGAAAAAGTATGTTTCTTGTTCCTTATGATTTGCACGAAGCAGTAAAACACACAGGTGGCAAAGCTATTATAAAAAATCAAAAGTAAACTCATATTTTGTTTAAAGTAAGTTAAACCTCAAAAACTGGAGAGATTAAATAGCACGAAATGTTAAAGGATGTATAAGATGAAAAACCTTAGTTTTGAAAACACACACGGGCCTTTTGAGGATAAATTCTTAAAAGCTTTAGAACAATCTTGGGGGTTTTATTTACCCAATGATTATAGATATTTCATCCTTGAACATAATGGTGGAAGGCCAGAGCCAAGATATTACAACTTTAAAGAGCAACTCGTCGGATCAGATGTTCACACTTTTTTTGGAATATATAAGGATCCTAATTATAATCTTTTGTGCAAACTTCGAGATATGGGTTCCAGAATTCCTTGTGATTGTTTTCCAGTTGCTTGTGATTCTTGTGGAAATCTTATTTGTATAGTTATTAAAGGCTCTGACCGTGGCAAGATTTATTTCTGGGATCATGAACTAGAAGCCGCTGACGGAGAGGAACCTTCATACGATAATCTAACGCTCATTGCAGATAGTTTTGATGAGTTTTTAAACTCTCTTCACGATCTCGATAAGTAAGTGGAATGTTCTGTCCGCTTCTAACAAGATAAAAACCTTCTCAACCGGGAAACCCGAGGAAACCTTGGC
The DNA here is from genome assembly GCA_964468105.1 of Uncultured Candidatus Berkiella sp. GTDB lineage: Bacteria > Pseudomonadota > Gammaproteobacteria > Berkiellales > Berkiellaceae > Berkiella. The sequence goes on from CAYXVT010000369.1 coordinate 912, forward strand.
CGCATTGGAGCTGCCCTTCTGACTTTAGGCGCAAAGCAAGATGTCAATGCCACAAACCTAGCCGCTACACTCTCTATTGAGAATAATTTTGAAGGTTATCTTGATCCTGAAGAAGAAGCAAAAAGAGTAAAAGAATTAGAGAAGACTCTAGAAGAAATAAGAAATGGCTTAGAAGCTGCTAATTTGGTTATCCAAAACATTCTCGAGCCTGGTCATGAGAGAACAGACGCGTACTTCGCAATGCCTTATGAAGATTTTAGAGCGATAAGGTTAAGTGAAACTGATAAGAGAAAATTAGTAACGCCTAAGAACATTGAGGACTTTGAAAGGATCACAAGAACTGAACACACGTACTGGCAAGAGAAACCCATGACGCTAGCGTTAGCAGGTCTCATCACAGGGATTAGAGATTTGAGAACTGCATTTCAGCCTGTAAAAACGAATGTTCCAGAAATAGATTTGGCTAAAAAATCTAGATCTGATTCTGTCTCCTCAAAAAAAACGTGGTCGAATTCAATAGAATTTAAGGGCAATAAAGTTTATCAACGTAATGATCTTATTGATCTAACTCTGAAAGATGCTCGCGGTAGAACAAACTTAGATCTTATGAAAAGTGGAAGAGCTCCTATAGGCCCTGATGGCGAGTCAATTAATCTACATCATCTCTTACAAACTCAACAAGGACCTATTGCAGAAATGACTCAAACTTTTCATCAAACGTATAGTAGAATTATTCATATTAATCCCTCTTCAATGCCCACAGGAATTAATAGGGTTACATTTGATAAATGGAGGAGCGATTATTGGATGGCCAGAGCTAGAGATATAATGGAGAAACATAAATGAGCATGAAGGATTTAGAAAAGGCTTTTGATCTAATAGAAAAGCAATTTACAATTGAGGAAATAGATTTTTGTGGAAACCAAGTTCCTAATACAATTAGAAAAGCAGAAATAATCTTAAACGTCGTATTTCCAAAAACATACAGAGCATTTATAGAAAAATATGGTTGTGGTGGAGTTGGAAGCTTTGAAATTTATGGAATTATAAAAGATGAAGAGTATGATGAGAAAAGCATCCCTTTTGTTACTATTCCTAATGCTGTATGGACTACATTAAAGTGGCGTAGGGACTTTAATCATCCTTTGCATTTAATCATTATATCTGATTTAGGAGATGGATCTGTATATTGTCTTGATACATCTCAAATGAATATAAAAGAGGAATGCCCTGTTGTTATATACCCTGTCTGTAAACATGAAGCTAATCTTAAACTTGAAATTGTAGCAGAAGACTTCGGGAAATTTTTCTTGGATATGGTTCAAAATCAAATAGAATATAAGAAAAGTGATTATGATAACGTGATAAATTGAG
>CAYXVT010000370.1:0-2284 GCA_964468105.1 Uncultured Candidatus Berkiella sp.
TCCCTTTTTCACTGTGCATGGGGATACTGTCGGCCAACGTATGTCCAACACAAGCAACGGAGATCGCATTTTCATTGTAAATTTTTGTTTCAAATGGAAAAAGGGCCAATACTAAATCGACTGCTTTTTTAATGGTTTTTAGACGCCCTGCTCGCCATGCCCAAACGGTAGGACCAACATAATGTACCGTTTTAATTCCCTTTGTTTTTAAAGAATGCTCTAAAGATAGATTAAAGTCTGGAGAATCTATCCCAATAAAAACATCTGGTTTAGATTTTAAGAAATGATTTTTTAAGCCACGTCGTATAGATAGGATTTCAGGTAAACGCTTTAGAGGTTCAATAAACCCCATCACGGCTAACCTTTCTTGGGGATATAAACTTTTAAAGCCAAGATTTTCCATTCGGCTTCCCCCGACCCCTTCAAAAATGGCATTGGGAAAGCGCTTTTGCAAAGCTTTGATAAGATTAGCACCTAGTATATCGCCAGATTCTTCACCAGCTACTATACCTACCAATTTCACCATATTCTTTAACGAATAATGCCGCGTTTCGATTTCTTAATAAAATCGAGCAACACTTGGATATGTCGGCATTCTGGAATCATCTCTTCAAGTTTATGAACCGCGTCCTCAAGTGTTAATCCTTGACGATATAGTGTTTTATAAGCTCTTTTTAAGATGATAATTTCATCTGGTGTAAATTGTCTTCTTTTTAAACCTTCGACGTTTAAACCATAGGCTTGAGCAAGATTACCTGAGACGGTAATGAAAGGAATAACATCTTTCACAATCATACTGCCGCCGGCACAAAAACAATAACTACCAATATTGGTAAACTGATGGACGCCTACAAAACCACCCAAATTAGCATAGTCATCCACCGTCACATGACCTGCTAATGATGCATTATTTGAAAAGGTTGTATTATTGCCAACGATGCAGTCATGTGCGATATGCACATAGGCCATAAACAAATTATCGTTACCAATTTTCGTTAAACCGCCACCAGGTTTAGTTCCTCTTGAAACCGTCGTAAATTCTCTAAATGTATTATTATCGCCAATTTCAAGGCGGGTGGGCTCGCCTGCATACTTTTTGTCTTGAGGAGCTTCACCAATTGATGAAAATTGAAAAATTTTATTATTACGCCCAATCTTGGTTGGGCCATTGATAACAGCATGCGGACCTATCCAAGATCCTTCACCAATTTCAACGTCTTTGCCAATGAATGCAAATGGCGATATCTCGACATTGGCAGCAATTTTAGCGCTTTTATCAACAATAGCTTTATCTGAAATCACTGACTCAATTTCCTCATTGCACTTAATATATCGACTGAGCAAGCAATCTTTCCTTCGACTGTTGCTTCACCATGAATTTTCCAAAAATTAGCTTTATGTCCTGTGATGGCAACACTCAAGTGTAACTGATCACCCGGAAGGACCATTTGCTTAAATTTTGCATTATCAACGCCCGCGAGAAAAAATATGTTCTCACTTGGACTGCTATTTGTTTTAAGATAAGCCATGATAGCGCCAGCTTGTGCTAAGGCTTCTATGATTAATACGCCAGGCATAACCGCATTTTCTGGAAAATGTCCCATAAAGCAGGGTTCATTAACGGTAACATTTTTAATGCCACGTAATGCATTTTCTTCATAATCTAATACTTTGTCGATCATTAAAAAAGGATAACGATGCGGCAGTAACTTTATTACTTCATGGATAGTTAAAATCTTGTTACCTTCCGACACCCCTAGGCCTCCTTTAACTTTCTTTCTAATTCAAATAAACGTGTTGCTAGTTCATCGAGCTGATGAAAACGAACTAAGTTTCTTTTCCATGTTTTCATATCTATGGTTGTTAAACCTGAGGCATAAGCACCTGGTTCAGTGATTGACTGACCAACATTTGAACTACCAACAATATTAACAAAATCTGCAATTTGTATATGACCTACGATACCGCTGCCACCACCAATTAAGCAATGTCTGCCTATGACTGCACTTCCTGCAATTCCGCAACAAGCTGCAATAGCAGTACCTTCTCCAATTTTAACATTGTGACCAATTTGAATCAGGTTATCTAAAATAACATCATTTCCAATATCAGTGTCTTCTATGGCGCCTCTATCAATTGTGGTGTTAGATCCAATTTCAACCCGATCACCAATTTTGACGCCGCCAATCTGCCCTACTTTAAACCATTTTTCTTTATTTTTTGAAAAACCAAATCCATCACTACCAATAACGACACCAGAATGAATTGTGCAGTTTTTGCCAAT
>CAYXVT010000371.1:0-2272 GCA_964468105.1 Uncultured Candidatus Berkiella sp.
GTTTTATTCCCCCACCTGTTTTAACCAGCTCTTAAGATTATAGTAATCTGTTACGCGAGTGGTGTTACCATTCTTAATTTCAAAGAAAGCACCACAAGGTAATTTGTAATGCTGATTTTGCGCTATCGGTAAGCCTTTATCCGTTGCTTTGTAAGTTCCTTCAACAATAAATTCAGCAGCCGCTCGTGAACCATCTTGATTGGTCATAATCACTAGATCTTTAATATTTTCAGTGTATGAGGAGTCCATACGATCCATAAATTTGGCGAAAGCGTCTATGCCAATTTCCCTGTCGCCTTGGTTAATATCATGAATCACGTTATTGTCTAACATCCCTAAAAAGGAAGTGATGTCGAGTTTATTAAAATAATTATAGTATTGTTGAATAAGTTCCGTGGTGGTGGGTTTCATGTTAATCAATACTCCTTCTGCTTTAACATTCAATATTTTGTATTAAAGATCTAACTCTTCCCAGCGCGCATATGTTTTTGCTAAATCATCTTTGAGCTTAGCAAGCTTATTATTCGCCTCCAAGATAGCTTCCTTGGACTTTGAATAAAAATCTGGCTCACACACTTTCATCTCTAACTGCTTAATTTCAGTTTCCAACTTTTCAATTAACGCCGGCATCGATTCTAGTTCTTTTTGTTCCTGATAACTCAACTTTTTTTTGGTTGATGATTTATCCGTTTCTACAGCCGATGTTTTTGTTTCTTTTGGTTTTTTATTTTCAACTTTATTTGTCTTTTTAGACGCTAAGCTTTGTCTTTCTATCCAATCACTATAGCCACCCACGTCAATAGAAATACTGCCATCGGTATCAAAGGCAATACAATGTGTCGCTATGTTATCAATGAATTCTCTATCATGGCTGATGATGATAACGGTGCCGGGATAATTTAAGAGCAGTGTTTCCAAAACATCTAAGGATTCAATATCCAAATCGTTGGTTGGCTCATCCAATACCAGGACATTCGCAGGACGGGCAAACAATTTTGCTAACATCAGGCGATTTTGTTCACCCCCAGAAAGCGTTTTAGCAAGCATACGGCATTTATTGGGTGAGAATAAAAAATCTCCCAAATAACCAATCACATGTTTCTTCTTGCCTTGAATTTCAATGGAATCATCCCCTTCAGCGACATTCGCCATCACTGTTTCTTCTGGGTTGATGTGTTCCCGATTCTGATCAAAAAAGGCAATTTGATTTACAGGGCTATGTTTGATTGTCCCTTGCGTTGGTTGAAGTTGATTGATTAATAATTTAACGAGCGTTGTTTTACCGGTACCATTTTGACCAACGATCGCGATTTTATCACCGCGTTGAATATTAAAGGTGAAATCTTTGATAAGCAGTTTATCGGGCGTGTAGCCAAAAGACACATTTTTGGCTTGAATCACCATTTTACCACCAGAAACGGGATCATTAACTTCAAATTTGGGCTTGTCTTTGATGGTTCTACGCAAGGTGCGTTCTTCACGTAAAGCTTTTAATGCACGCACCCTTCCTTCGTTACGGGTTCGTCTTGCTTTCACCCCTTGACGGATCCACACCTCTTCATCTGATAACTTCTTATCAAATAAAGCATTGTGTCTTTCTTCTTCAAGAAGCGCTTGTTCTTTTCTAGCAAGATAGGTGTCGTAATCTGGTGGATAAGAAGTCAGCTTGCCTCTATCTAATTCCACAATACGCGTCGCCAATTTACGTAACAGTGCGCGATCATGGGTAATAAAAATAATGGTTTTAGGATAATTCAAAAGCATTTTTTCTAACCATTCAATTGCGGTGAGATCTAAATGGTTAGTCGGTTCATCAAGCAACAAAATATCAGGTTCTTGAACAAGGGCTTGTGCCAATGATACCCGGCGGCGCCAACCACCTGATAAATCTGACATTTTCTTATCTTCAGGAAGCGTCAGATCATGGATCACTCTATCGATACGTTGTTGTATCTGCCAACCATCTCTTTGTTCAATTTGCTCTTGAAGTTCCTGAACTTGATTCATCCAAGCATCATCATGCCCATCAACCTGAGAGATCAGTTGATGGTAACGTACTAATAAATTACTTAAGTCGGCAAGCCCCATCGCTACTGCTTCGTAAACCGTAATATCTTCAGAGGGCGGTAATTCTTGAGCCAATCTGGATACTTTTAGAAAATTTTGCTTAATGATTTCACCTGAGTCAGGTGGTATCACTTGTGATAAAATTCTAAATAAGGTGGATTTTCCTTCCCCATTGCGCCCAATCAATGCAATCCTTTCTTTTGAT
>CAYXVT010000372.1:0-1453 GCA_964468105.1 Uncultured Candidatus Berkiella sp.
AAGTACAACCGCATGTGCCTGATGCGTGGATTAATGCGGATAAGCGTGATGCACAAGATGCTGAAATTGGCATAGTCGGTTATGAGATTCCATTTAACCGTCATTTTTATGTGTATGAACCACCGCGTGATTTGGCAGAGATTGATGCGGATTTAGATGCTGTGAGCCGTGAAATTATGGCACTGCTACAAGAGGTGCATTCGTAATGGCAAAGTACCAGAAATATGCTGAATATAAAGATACAGGGATTAAATTGTTAGGGGAAGTTCCTAAACATTGGCAAGTAGCTTCCGTACGTAGATATTTATTAGATCATCGTCAAGGATATTACACTACAGAGTCTTATGTGGATGATGGACTGAAACTCTTAAGAATTACAGATTTACGTGATTTGGGTGAAATTGATATTCTAAATTGCCCAATGGTAAAACAGAATGAAAGTACCGATTTATTCAAATTAAAAAAGGGTGATGTAGTATTTGCACGAACAGGTGGGGCTGGTTCTTTTGGAGTTATAACTAAAAATTATGAGAATTTAATTTATGCATCTTATTTGATTAGATTTAGATTCATGGATGTAAAATTTGAGTCTAATTATTTAAGGTACTTATGTTTATCAGATTCTTTTCAGCTTTCAGTGAAACAAAATATTCATGGTGGTGTAAATCAAAACATACATGCAGAAGATATTAAAGATACGGTAATTTGTACCCCTCCGCTTTTAGAGCAGAATCAAATTACTAAATTTCTTGACCAAGAAACCGCAAAAATTAACCTCCTTATTGCCAAACAAGAAAAGCTGATTGAACTGCTTAAAGAAAAGCGTCAAGCCGTGATTAGTCATGCGGTGACCAAAGGTTTAAATCTTAATGTCACAATGAAAGATTCAGGTGTGGAATGGTTAGGGCAAGTGCCTGAACATTGGAAAATTACAAAATTGTCATATGTGGCAAATGGATTTAATGGTGATAGAGGTAGTAATTATCCATCAGGTGAGGATTTTATTGATGATGGAATCCCTTTTATTTCTACAAGTGATTTAATAGGTGGAAAAGTCTTAACAAATGATGCTTCAAGAATTACCGAAGATAGATACAACTTGTTGGGAGGTTTAAAAATTAAGTATGGAGATATTATTTATTGTTTAAGAGGTAGTGTTGGTAAGAATGGTATTTGTGAATTCAATGAAGGAACGATAGCTTCAGCTTTAATGGGAATACGATGTAATTCAATTGATCCCTACTATTTATTACTTCTTTTAAATTCATCAATTGAATCTCAGCAAAGAGCTAATTATACGACAGGTTCAGTATCAGCAAACTTATCTGCTGAAAATGTGATGAGTTATAAGTTTGCATTTCCTCCTGAGAAAGAACAATTGCAAATAGTTGAAAACCTTAAAATGGTTTTTGAATATTTTTGATTGTCAATAATATTTTCAGAAACTTCATAA
>CAYXVT010000372.1:1463-2265 GCA_964468105.1 Uncultured Candidatus Berkiella sp.
CAATATTTTGAGCGATATTGCTGAAGCGAATACGAAATTTGTTTCTTTAATTTCTAAAGCTGAATTAGCCATTGAACTTATGCAAGAACGCCGTACAGCGCTTATTTCCGCAGCCGTAACGGGAAAAATTGACGTTCGTCATTGGCAAAGCCCAAATAAAAATAATAATCAAAACAACATGGAGTTAAGTGCATGAGATCAGATGCAACTTTAGAAACCATTTTTCAACAAGACATCATTACACAAATGCAAAGTCACGGTTGGCAGGTCGGTTCACCGCAGGGTTACAACCGTGAAAAAGCCTTATATGAACAAGATGTTCTGGATTTTGTACAAAAGACTCAAAACAAAGAATGGATAAAGTTTAAAAACATTTTTCCCAATGATACCGAACGCCATTTTTTAGATACTGTTGTGGCACAACTTAAAAAAGCGGATATCAATGCCACCGATAGAGTGGTAAATCAGATGCACGTGAATTGACATTACCATATTCTAAAGAGCCATTTACTGTACCTTCAAATCTTTACTTAATTGGTACGATGAATACGGCTGATAAGTCTTTAACACAACTAGATTTAGCATTACGCCGTCGTTTTGAGTTTAAGGAAATTGTACCGGACATTCATGTACTGGAATCAGCAAATCAATATGATTTCGATATAGTCCAGATGCTTGATAAAATTAATCAACGAATTCAATGTTTAAAAGGTAAAGATTTTCAAATTGGGCATGCCTACTTTATGCCTTTGTGCAAAAAAATCTATGACGAGAAAACTTATATTGAAACATTGCAAAGAAT
>CAYXVT010000373.1:0-2251 GCA_964468105.1 Uncultured Candidatus Berkiella sp.
CGTCCGAACTTTTGCTTGCGGCTTATTCCGGCAATGAGTTTATTAAGGGCTGTTAGCCTTTCTTTGTATTCGGGATGATCGGGTTTTAGTTCTGATCTGAATACTTCGTAGCTGCTCTGCGGCAGTCCTAGTAGGGTTACTGTTTCTTGGTAGTTTGAGTAGTGGTCCATGGCTTATAGTCCGTTATCTGCGTCAGAAAATTCATCTATTTGAGGCGTGTGTAATTCATCGAAACATAGTCCGCATATTGGATGACCATTTGTTCCCGAATTTTCTTGATCGGATATTTTCGCTCCGCATTCTTCGCAAGTTTTCTCTTTCATGATTTGGTGTTTATGGTTGGTTGATTTGTTAGGCTGCCCCATAATCTTTGAATGTGGTCAGCGCACCAGTGAGCCTTGTTTAGCGGGTCAAGTGAAAGGTAATGTTTTAGCCATGCATCCCTTTTTATTGCCTGCTTCATTAAAGCCTTAACCACTTCAAATCTTGAATCTGAATAGGTTTCGATGGTTTTAGATTCAATCATTATTTTCTTTACGTCTCGCTTCATGATTTGGTGTTTATGGTTCTTATTTGATACCCGTATTTCTTTAGTGTTGCCTCACAGTCAGATGATTTTAAAGGCATCCATTTGAGGTAGAGTTTGGAGTAGTATTGTTTCATAGGGCTTCGATTTCGGTTCGGACACGTTGCCAGTAAACTACTCTTTCGGTTCTTAGAATTGCGTTAACAAGTCCGCCATGTAAAGAAGCGTATTCGGCTATTATCTCATCTACACAGATAAGGGCGCACCGCTTCGCATGGTTAAGGTTTATTTGCCTTGCTTCACTTGAAGTAGCTCCGTCACCTGCACAATCGGTGTGAGGCATAAATTTATCTACCAATTCTTTTGCTTTTGCTTTCTCTTTCATCCTTGCGTTTTTTTGTGAGTGGAATAGTTAATTTAATATTATTGCTTTTTTACATTCTGCATTTGGACAAATCAAAAAATACAAATGTTGTCTGTCCTTTGATAATTTAATATCTATTTCAGAGTATATAAATTCTGTTTTGCAGTATGGGCAAACCTTTTTCATTCTTATGTCTGTTATGCCCGAAGGCGGTTAGGGGTTAGGGGTTACGACTGCATTATTATTTTTGCATCAACTAAATAGTTCATGACTTTCCACCAATTTACAAATGGTCTTTCACTTTTTGTTTCATCTACAATTAATGGACAACCAAGTGCGGCATCATCAATATAAAGTTGGGCGTATGCTTTCGGGCTTGTGGTCCAAGTGTGTTGTGTTGGATTACTTTGAATTCCGTACAATGGAATATCATTGTCTTTAAACCATTGGACCGCATCACTTAGATAGTTTCCGCTTTCAAGGTGCAACTCATTATCTTCGCCTGTCGGATTTACTATGTCGCTTCGCATGGTGAATAAAACTAAGTGGTGTCCATCATTTACAATCTGTTTCAAAACAGGTATTGCGCCAATATCTTTTCCAACTTTCGGGAATTCGTGGGTTACACAAGTGCCGTCAAAATCTATTGCTATTATCATTTTCTTAGTCTTTAGTGTTGGGTGAATTATTTGGATAGGTATTCGGATAAATTATTTAATAGTTTAGTTGTGTCTTGCGGTACTTTATTGTCTGGGTCTCCCGTTCTTTGAATTGTAGCGGAACATTGAACATACTCATGACACTCTTTCAGCAACCCCTTCAACTGTTCTACTTCTGATTGCAGGGACTGTTCGTTTGCTGTAACGTGAAACAAATCATATCGAAGAGATTTTATTTCATCTTGCAGGGGTGCGGTTTTTTGATTGGCGTATTTTTCAGAGTCAACATTGTCGCGAGCATTATCAAATATTTTGATTAAATCTTTTTCTGCCGATTCAGCCATTTTTGATATTCCTGAATTATTGCAAAAGTCTTTTATCGTTCTAATTGTTGAGAGGGCACTCACAGATAAATTATAAATGTCTTCCTTTTTCCCTTCCATCACAGGGGGCTGAGAGACGAGTTTGAAGTGACGGTTTAAATCTGTTAAAGTATTAAACCGAAAATCAAAACCGTTTGCCGATCTTATTCTTCCTCCTATTCTGCAATCATAAATACGACCTTTGTAATAAAAAATATTCCGTTCGTATATAAATTCCTCAATACACTCAAACCTATTCCCTACAATCAAATCCTTCTCTGTCATCAAGTGTGATTGTGATTCGGGGGCGGAAAGGAGGAGTAAGTAGTCGGAGGGTGAA
>CAYXVT010000374.1:0-1438 GCA_964468105.1 Uncultured Candidatus Berkiella sp.
GATGCAACCGTAAAAGCTATACGCGCAGGAATATTAGCTTTAATTAATCCGGTTATAACATCGACTGAAGGACGCTGGGTTGCCAATACTAAGTGAATACCAACCGCACGAGCCTTCTGAGCAATACGGACAATCAACGCTTCAACATCACGCGCGGCAAGCATCATAAGGTCTGCCAACTCGTCAATCACAATGACGATATATGGCATGTGGTCATCTTTATTGGCTGCGTTATAGCCAGCGATATTTCGCTTTCCTTTTTCTGCAAGCAGTGAATAACGCCGTTCCATCTCATTCACCGCCCACTTAAGTGCCGAAATGCACTTTTCAGGCTCGGTAATCACCGGTGTCAACAGATGAGGAATATTATTATATGGTGTGAGCTCAACTTGTTTTGGGTCCACCAGGATAAGCTTAAGATCAGCCGGAGAATTACGGTACAGCAAACTAGTTAGGAGCGAGTTGATCATTACTGACTTACCTGATCCAGTCTGACCCGCAACCAAAAGATGTGGCATCGTATCTAGTTCACCAATCACCGGTTGTCCAGAAATATCTTTTCCAATTGCAAATCCAAGCGGTGAGGTGCTGTTCTTCCAAACCGGTGCCTCTAAAATTCCCCGCATGTTCACCATTGCAGCCTTTTTGTTTGGAACCTCAATACCAACAGCACTTTTTCCAGGAATTGGCGCCTCAATACGAATTGCTTCGGCTCCAAGACTCAGCGCTAAATTGCCATCAAGTTGCGTGATTTTTGTCAGCTTTACCCCAGCTGGCGGCTTGAGCGTGTACTGCGTCACCTTCGGACCAACGTTGGCTTCTTCCATTTCAACGTTAATTTTGAAATCTTGCATGACGTCTTTAATAATCTGGGCGTTGTGCTTAATGTCACCGGCATCGGCCTTACTTTGTTTGTTACTGAGCAAATCGAGTCCTGGCAAGTTCCAGTTTGGATCGCTCGCCATGGTAAGCGCTTCTTTATTTTCCGCAACTTTATCTTGCGTAACGCTATTGCGCAAACTTGAAAGTCTAGGCTTTGTACCAGGTTGTGGTTCATCTTCTTCGTCCTCAACCAACACACCCTTGTTAAGCTTCAAGCCTGAAACTTCTTTACCGTTTGGATCACGTGCACCATCAAGCTCATCACGCTTAAATCTGCCGAAGAAGGCTTTGAATACATCTTTTATTGGCATCTTGAATATAAACAACGTTGCAAACAACATAAGTGCAAACAATACAACACCAGCTGCAAGCGGACTTAAGAAGCCAGTAATAAATGTATCGAGCGCTGAACCAACCATGCCACCACCCCTACCTGCTTCAACAGTACTTGTTGATAATTTTGGATCTACAAATAAATGAATAAAGCTACTGAGTGATGCCATGAATACGACTGCACCAAAGTATACACTGAGCGCTAAACGGTTATCTTCACTGA
>CAYXVT010000374.1:1452-1829 GCA_964468105.1 Uncultured Candidatus Berkiella sp.
TCTGCACCATCAACACGCTGAGTACCACTGGTAATGCAAACGCAGCGTAGCCAAACAGTGACCGTGCGGCTTCAAGCATACCTTGTGGCATTGGACCCGCTAGTCCAAACATAGCTAACGTGAGTAATAGCGCCGTCAGACCTAAAACCATGCTGACAATTTGTTGCCACCAGCCAGCAGGCAGAATATGCTGCGCCTTCAACTGAGCTTTGTCAGCTTCCTTCTTTTTTGATGATCGCTTTTTCTTTTTCGCCATTCAATTAATTATACCCTATAAAATATACATGCGGGCTCTTTTCAACCCTTATGAATATCATTATACCATAAGCATTACAAAATTACAACACTTATGGCCTGGTTTTTTCTGGAAGCACGCG
>CAYXVT010000374.1:1870-2247 GCA_964468105.1 Uncultured Candidatus Berkiella sp.
ACTAATGCAAATATACCCATTATGACAAAACCCATACGTATGCTTGTTGCTGAAACTATAGATGCCAAGACGAATGGGATCCACATTAAATTAATTGCTTCGACATATGCCATGCCTGAAAGCAATACACCTTTATAGTTTGTTGGGTAGTTGCTCAGTAAATGATCAGAATAGATGATGCGTCTGTATCTAAACATGGTCATGCTCAGCAAAAAGGCGAGGATCATAATCGGTAGTACGCCTGAGGCAACAGCGAAAAAAAGAAAAATTACCATACTTGTATCGAATATCAAGAAATTCTTTAACTTCATTTCTCTGAATATATGCATGTACCTACCTGCTATTGCGGCTAGAATACTTGCAATTGAAAAGAGCCA
>CAYXVT010000375.1:0-2245 GCA_964468105.1 Uncultured Candidatus Berkiella sp.
TTCGGACCAGCTATGGTGTAATATTATACAATTCAACGCGAAGACGCCAAGAGCCAAAAGATGCTTGGATTTTTGAAAACAAAGCTATTTTTCATACTGATAAATTAACCGCTGGATCACTGCTCGATTCATTAAAAGAACCTCCACCACATCCGTTATTCGTGATGCATATTTTGCCTCCGTACAGTCCTAATTTAAACCCTATTGAACGACTTTGGAAAGTGATGAATGAGTTATCCAGAAATAATCGGGTCTTTAAATCATTCAATGAATTTAGAGCAAGAATTCGTGGCTTTTTTTCCGAAACTTGGCCTAACATTGCCGATGACCTCAGAACAAGAATTAATGATAATTTTCAATCTCTAAAACCTGTGATTTGAATCTGGTTAGGTATAATTTGATAAAATTTAGATAGTACAAAATAGAGATTTGTGCGAAAGATTGAATTAAAACTCCCCGAATCTAGTGGGTTAGATCGCTAACTGAGAATAGCTGTGTACTATGCCGCTAGAAAGGCCTCTGATTTTGTCGACATACGGTGCCTTCATTTGGTAGAGTACCATTGAGCAAGTATTGACTCTCAATCTGGCTAACACAATCACTTGGATTGAGTAAAGAAGTGTGTCCATAACCATCCACTGTCACAAGTCTTGATTTTGCCAGTGCTTTTGTCATAGCGATAGCGCCTTCATATGGGGTAGAAGGATCAAAAGTATTTCCTATGACTAGGATTGGATTAGATGTTTCGTGGTTCCATGGACCATGATAAGGCATAGTAGCTTTGTTTTGCCAACTGCTACAAGGCTCATCACCCCAAACAATGGCTGCTCCAATAGGACCTGACCGAGCAATTGAGCGTTCTACTAGTTTACCGAAACGTTCCGCAGGATAATAGTTTGGGCTTTCAGAACATTGGATCGCTAACTCTTGACTAACACTAGTATATTTTCCTTCTTTATGTTGTTTATCAGGGCTATTAGCTTTGAAAGGAAATCTAGTTTGCTGGGTTTGGCTTAATTCCCATAATTTTTGCAATATAATAGCAGCATGTTGCCATCCTCTAAATGCGCAGTTATCACCTGACTTATCACATGCTTGCGCGCTCCCAGTGAATAAATAAGCATTCATCATTGCTAAAAGTTTAGCATTATCAATTGATTGACCAGAAAGAATTACTGGATTTTTCTTTAGATTCTTTAACAAAGTATTGAACTTAACTTGTGTATTGTAGCCAGTCCCGGCTGAAAAAGCACAGTTTGCTTCACTTGTTTTACCGCATAAAGTAATAAATTTTTCCAATGATTTTGCTACAGCCGTGTCACTTCCTAAACGCATTGAAGTGCTGAGATCGACATCAAAATAAGCATTTGGATCAATATTGCCATCAAAAATCATAGCACGAACGTGCTGAGGAAACAGATTAGCGTATACTGCTCCGAGCAATGTACCATAGGAAACACCAAGGTAATTCATGCTTGGCTCATGTAGCGCTAACCGCAATAACTCTAAATCAAGAGCTGTATCAGTTGTTGAGAGATGGTTAAGGAGCGCACCGTTTCTTTGCTTGCAGATTTTGGCATATGATCTAAAATGATCTATCCATCTCTCTTGTAATGCTCGCGTATAAGGGAAAAAGCCTAAAGGTATGCCCTTGAAAAATTGGTCCTCCTCATCTTGGTTGTTAAAGCATTGCACAGAAGTGCTCGCACCCACGCCCCTAGGATCCCAGCTTACAATATCAAAACGTTCTCTCGCAATTTTAGGGAAAAGCTCGAACCACCTAGGTAAATCATCTCTCCCGGAACCGCCGGGGCCACCAGGGTTGAAAAAGAGAGAGCCTAGGCGTTTTTTACCACTTTCTGCTAAATGACGGATAAGAGCAAGCCTGATATATTTTCTAGGGTGAGCATAATCTAAGGGTACATTAATAGATGCACATTCAAATCCAACCTGACCCTCTTTTACACAATCTTGCCATTTAATACTTGGTATAGACGCGGTTGAAACAAACGTACTGAAAGAAGAAGTAATTGTAGCGCTCGATGTTGCCATACTTTTTGTCATTAGGAGACATAGGAAACTGAAATAAATAATTGGAATTATTTTCATAATTTATTAGCCTTTATTGGTTCTTCTTCCTATTGTTGTTGCTTGGATTATAACTTAATCAATAGTCTTTTCCAATTGAGGGTCAGCCATTCTCAGTCAGTGGCTTCTTATAGCGTCTTTCTTTAAGAACCTCATT
>CAYXVT010000376.1:0-2208 GCA_964468105.1 Uncultured Candidatus Berkiella sp.
AGCTAAATTTAATATTTCTTTGTTGTCTATTTGATCAAATTCAAAAAAAAGTGATTCTATATTTCTTTCGGACTGCATCATCCATTGAAACACATTGGGTTCATGTTTCAAAACATAGGTGGAAATTTTATTTAAATCATCTTTATGCGTAGGCATTATTCCTTGAATAAATTTCTCAATAACAATGGAATCGATTTCCTCAAGAGAGCGAAAATCATGAATATGCCGAAAAAGTATTGCAGGATAATTAGCAGAAGTTTTCTGCTCTATTGGAGAGGAATCTAACGAGGTGATAGCTTGTATAGAAAAAGAACGGAATATTCCACGTACGATAGGCAACATAAAATTTCTCCACGAAATAAAAGGGATCAAACAGAATGTTCACTAGCAAAATAAGAATATGCCGCACACATAACCTTCATTCGACTCAATTTTGAATGAAGATTAATTTCGAAAAATTGTTGAAAGACAGTTACTTGTCATTATTGAAGTGGGCGTTGCTTCCTTTTTTCACGTTCTCGAAATCTTCCCGATACAAATACTTGGAAATTTGATGAGAAATTTCTGGTGGAATTCCTGGTACGGTTAGCATTTCTTGTTGTTCGTTGCAGGAGGGAGTAACTTGGCGGTGGTTTTGAAAAAGCTTACTGAAGTAAAACGCATCATTACTGCGCTGCTCCGTTGTGCGGTATTGATTTTCTCTTACTTCATGTTGAATGATGGCAACATCAGGATTGTTGGTATTGCTGCGTTTAGTTGGTTTGGGATCAAACGTTGTGAGCGAGGCATTGATTTTTAATGCTACGGCTAATTCTTTGATGCTCGCATTGCCAAATTTATTTTCGCTCAAATCAAGCGTCGTTAAGGAAGTATTGCATTTCAATGCTGAAGCTAAATTCTTTGCTCCAATATCGCCAATTTCATTACAGGTAAGGTCGAGTGCTTCTACAGAGTGGTTAATTTTCAACCATTCGGCAAGATCACTGGCACCAGCATCGCCAATGTGGTTGCAATTAAGGTCCACATTTTTTAAAAAGGGAAGACCAAATCTTTAGTACCAGTGTCCCCGATTTCATTCCAATCCAAATTAATTGTCGTAAGGGAAGGAAGAAATTTCAGTGCTTCGGCGAGATTACTGGTGCCAGTATCACCAAATTTATTCCAACCTAAGTCAATTGTTGTGAGAGAGGGGAGTACTTTCAATGCGTCGGCTAAATATTCTATATCGACATTGCTAATTTTGTTAGAGAGTAGCGTTAGCTTGGTAAGGAATGTATTAATTCGTAGTGCTTCGGCTAGATGTTTGATGCTAGTACCATCGATATTACTCCAGCTGAGGTCAAATGTTCTCAGGGACGTATTGGTTTTTAATGCCATGGCCAGTCTTGTGATTTCCTGATTTCCTAATCCTCCAAAGTTAAGACAGAGACAAGTGATGTTGTGTTCTGGTTGCATTATCCATTGAAATACCCTGGGTTCATGTTTTAACGCATAGGTGACAATTTTACTTAAATCGTTTTCATCAGCAGGAATTTTTCCTTGAATAAAATCTTCAATCACAATGGGGTCGATTTTCTCGAGAGAACGAAATTCATAAATATCGTTAAAGAATTTTTCAGGGGAATTTGGTGGTGTAGTTCTTGATTCTACCGATAAGTCTTCCGATGAGAAGGAGGATTGTCTGAGAGAGGGGCGAGAAAATGCTGTGACGTTAGGTAGCATAAAATTTTCTACTGAAATGAAAAAATCAAACTATTGACGAAAAAGCGAATGAATTTCCAGGTATTTTCATGAGTGATTGTTACTTGCTTTCTTTACGTTCTCGAAGTCTTCTTGATACAAATACTTGGAGATTTGATTCGAAATTTCTCGTGGAATTCTTGGTACGGTCAGTATATCTTCTTGATCGCTAGAAGAGGAAACAACTTGGCGATGGTTCTGGAAGAGTTTACTAAAGTAAAGTGCATCATCTCTGCGCTGTTGGCTAATGCGATAGCGATTTTCTTTTAATTCAAGCGTAATTGTGTCAATGTCTTTTTTGTTGGCAGCATTAAGGCCAGTCCAATTGAGATCAAGTCCAATAAGAGACGTGTTTTTTTTCAATGCTTCAGCCAATTCTTTGGCACCAATTGCGCCAACTATATTTCCACTTAAGTCAAGAATTTGTAGAGAGTTATTGTCTTTTAATGCTTCCGCCAGGTATTTTAT
>CAYXVT010000377.1:0-2186 GCA_964468105.1 Uncultured Candidatus Berkiella sp.
ATTCTCATGTTCTTTTTTCACAACACAACTCCACTATTTCCCCTTACATAAAGTGAGACTACTTCAGTTTGAATAATGTTCATTTTTTTATGTAGTCTTTTAAAAAAAAGCTGAGGCGTTAAAATAGCCAATAAATTCAGGGGATTAGAAAGAGTGGATTAATACCCGTGTGGAACACCAGGTGTATATTCACACAATTGTTATTCATGGGAGAGTTAAAACAAAGGGTCTTTTTTGGGATTGGTCAGTATTATCTTGGGTTTCACGAAGGGATCGCGGCATCAATTGAACTTCGCTTTTATCACACCAAATATTATAAAAGAGCGTGCTTTCCATCGTGGCTAATGAGGGGATATGACCTAAATCTTCATGATGCTCTTTAACACGTTTGGCTTCTTGCGAATGATAGATTGGATCATCTTCTGTCATTAATTCAGCAAATTTGTCAGCTAATTCATCTATTTCCAATTCAAGATAGGGATCCCATACTGTATTCCAATCCGAAGATTGTAATGGCTCTTGTGTGAAAGCAGGTTCTTCTTGATAGACTTCTGCAGGTGCTTCTGCTTGCAAAGGCTCATCCATTTTAGTTTGAATAACATTCTGATAAGGCCTTGGAATACCTTCTTTTTCGATCATGGCTTTAAGCAATTCAAAGGGTTTGTTTTTGTAATCCATTTCTATTTTTGCAAGATCAGACAGATAATCTTCAAAGTGCCTAACCGCATTAGTATGACCTAACCTTTTAGCATATTCGACTAAATATGTTAATTGCGCTTTGGCATCAGGCCTATTAAAAAATGCTTCTCTTTGTGCTGGATAACGCAATTGTAGTACTATTTTGTCTAACTCTGCCAACTCCGCCTTCTTAGCAGAATTGCTAATCATTTCAGAAACTATGTTTATACAGTTAGTGCAAGAATCTGCAATATAAGATATTAATCCCATAGCTTTCCCAATATAGCTGGTGTTTCGCATGAGTATAAGGTTTTATAAAAGTATTGTGTACTAAAAGCAGATAATGGTAAATGATTAGCCGATGATTTGAAAAATGGGTATCATATCATAGCGTGGGCTTTAAAATTATCTCTTTGGTGAGTGCTTTTTATCTTTTAAAGCGTCATTGATTTTTGGCATGAGCTCAACTTTAAATTGACTCAAACGTCCTTGTCTAGATTGATCTGATTTATTTTCTAAAGGTATAAATATATTAGAGAGTTCTTTCTTATATTTTTCACATAATTTCTCCATGCCAGAAGGTAACTTATTTTTCTCTGATGCCAGTTCATTTTCAATTTCAGACAAAAGATCATAAATTAATTCTGCTTTCTGTTGAGGTGGCCTGATATTATCCGATTTTAATTGATCAAAAGCTTGATGAATAATTTTTAATTGCCTTTCACGCTCTATTCCCTTTTTAGAAATAGGAGTGGTTACCTTCTTAGCAAGAAAAAGTCCATGTTTTCCCAAAATATGCTTATCTTCAACTCTAAGATTATTATAATGTTTCTTTAAATCACCAAGACCATTCTTGTCCTTGAAAAAACTGTCGATGAGTGTTTTCTCGGTTATAACAGGGATTTCCCCCATATGAGATGGCATAGATGGTGTTACACCAGCTTGGGAGTCATTAGGGGCGCTGAACTGTACTCTAGGTGGTGGCGAGGGTAATTGTGATACTGATGCTACTTGTGATGTATCCAAGGATACTCCTTTGCTCTTAAGGTATTGCTCCACATAAGGCGCAATGCCAATCGTATTCGCTTGCCCTGCTATACGAGAACTGTTAGCCATATTAAAGATTGATAAAATTAAGCCATTTGCCTCTTTTTGATTCTGTGGATTATCAAAGACAATATATGTTCCTTCTCCAGCACTCCCTTTTAAGCGTTGCATGCTGCCATGCTGCTTTATAAGATTAAAAAGTCTACCTTCAAGTCCTGCAACAGTAGGTTGCTTTTCCCTGGGAATCGGTAATGGACGTGATGTTGGCGATTGTGATGGAATTGGTAGGGGTCTTTGCATTGGATCAATGTTAAGTCTTGGTAATTCCGTTAATGTTTTTGGAATATCATAAGTCATGGTAACTTCTTCACCCACAAAGTAGGTGTAATCCCCTTGTTCATTGCTATCGTAATCGGTGTAGACTGAATAGGTAACACCAGAATGTTGTTTATGTGGAATCA
>CAYXVT010000378.1:0-2178 GCA_964468105.1 Uncultured Candidatus Berkiella sp.
ATTTGTCTCGGGCTTCAATGTAATCACGTGCGCTACCTTGGTTTAAATGGCTTTGAATACAGGTTCTAACCCCTGTTTCATGAAACATAGCTGCACCATTGTTCACAAGGCTCATCGCCATCTGACAAGAATTGATATTGTTCCAATTCGCACCATTTGCAATGGCCATAAATTCTTCGATTTGATTCATAATTTGGGGAGACATTTGTTTTAAGGCCAAAGAAAATGCATAACCTGCGCCATTTGCACCAATGGCTTTCATGGTTTCTATCAATCGGCTTGCATCAATAAAACCAAGGCCACCCGTAAAGATATCAATGCCGTTGCATCCTGCCCCAATATTAGGCATCTGCATATTAACCATTTGTACTTCGCGAGCGGGTATTCGCGTAAATATGCTCCCACCCGTATAAAACCCGCCTTCTTGTCCTTTATAAGCACCACCCGGGGTTACATTGGCATGTGCGCCAATTTTATCGAAAAAATTTTGCATATCAGCTTCTAAGGTTGCGTGGGTTTGACATGTAAAGAACCCAATGATTAAACTTAAAAATGTTCTGCTGATTAAAATTCTTTTATTCATGCTGAACCGCCATGATTTTTAAAATATTTTCTTCCAACTCAGAAAGACTTAGCGCACCATTGGCGATAGGGATGATTTGTTGCGTGCTGGGGTTTACGGCATACAAAGAAGGCAGGCTATAAACCTTTAAGGCTTTGGCACTTCCATTGTCGGGCACAGCATGAGGAAATTCAGGCAGCACACCACCATCCAAGGTAATAGGCACAACTGAGATATTGTATTTCTCTGTAAATTGTTTGACGATGGGTGAAAACGCATGACAATACGGACAACGGCTGGCTAAAAAGAAAAAGAATCCATGCGATTTTGAGAATTGATGGATTTTGCTTTTTCGGATTTTGAGTTCTTCTGCAATATGAATAGGTTGGGCTAAATGGTTAGTCGGAAATTTTAAGCTGTAATCATATTGCGGATAATTAAGGGACATTACCTTATAAGCATCGGTAAACCGTTGCCCTTTGCGAATGACCTCAAAATACTGCGCTGCGTAATTTCGTAGGTTTTCAGGGGTGGGAGATAAAATAGCAAGATTCAGGCTATCTTCCACTTTTTTGCTAAAGTCATGCATCATTTCTGTGGGATTAGATAAGTCGTCAAGAGGGCGTTTTGCAGAGTTTTTAGACAGTTCAAGCGGAAAATCTTGATACCAGAACCATCCATCGCTATGTGCTTCAAAAAAAGGCTGGGTAAAAGCAAGGGATGGCAGCAGTAAAAATAAACATAACTTCAACAAATAAACGTTAATAGTTTGCAAGTCGCTCGGCATTTTTAATAAACTTAAGTTTTTCATTGTTTCTGCTCTGCCGTAATGTTTAACTGCTTTTGTCTTTCTGCACGATTTTTAACTTCTCGTTCTATCTCCGCTTGTTTTTTCTCCCAATCTACTGCTTTGACTTGAAGGCTTTTAGCCGCAGATACCGCTTGCTGTACGCGATTAAATTTCTCTTGTGCGCTTGCTTGCACTTCACCTAAAATTTCAGAAAGCTTTTGTTGTGCGAAAGGGGTGTCAAAATTCAACTGGCTTAATTGACTTGCCGTCAACCCACTGCAAACGGGATGTTTAGCGTCTCCCATCGAAATGCCCAATTGTTGATGAGCGATTTCATGTAGGATTTTGGCTAGTTGTGAACCATAACAACAATAGGAGTCTCTTTTTTCAACGCAGGCTTTGGCAACCTTTTTATGACAATAACGACCCTCAATTTTAATGCAACGCTTATTTTTAACCGCCGCCATAGCAAGCTTCTTTTCTTCTTCATTGCATTTACCTAATAGACCTTGCAAAACGCCCTTTAGTTTGCAACAATCTCGTACAAAAGAACCTAAATTTACGCGACATTGTCGGCATTGCCCTTGGAACACCGTTGGATTATTGGGATCTCCTATAATCCCGCCTAACCCATCTTCTAGGGTTTTACCCATTTCGGTTAATGCGCTAAAGCCTGTGACCGCCTCCCCAAAATCGGCAGCATTGTACCCTTCAGTAACCGATTGCCCTGTTCCCGGTAAAAAACTTAATGAACCCTGATTAAAATTGAGTCCATCCGTTTTTTGATAATCGGACACATTGCAGCGAAAGGTATTTTCATATTCAA
>CAYXVT010000379.1:0-2172 GCA_964468105.1 Uncultured Candidatus Berkiella sp.
TGGTACTTCTCGGTAAACCAAAGTCTGCCAAACTCGTCCCAATGGTATAGATTGTCGTCCGCTCGCACGCCATAGGTAGTAAGGCGGTTGGTTACCATCTCAGGTGGGACTGCTGAAAGAACATAGGCGAGGAAAGCAACGGCAATAACCACCGCAATTGGTAAGAACTGACCAGCAAAAAATAAGATCATACAGATTAGAAATACAATCACCCCAATAGTAGTGTAGTACTGTCTATTTCGTTTCTTAAAAGGTCGATTGGGAGCTTGCCACTCAAGCAAAACTGTTTCTGGAAGAGGTTGGTCCGGATTGGCAGGGTAATCGGAAAAGGAAGGTGGAGGAACGGGTGGAGAAACGACTTGATCCTGTGAGGCGCTGGCCACACTTGCTTGGACAGTGTCAGGGACATCTTGAATATCAATATCACCTTCTACTGGGGGAGAAATGACGTCAGTTGGCGGCAGCTGTTGCTCAGGGTAAAGTTGGCCGTTTTGCCCCGAGTTTGACGAAGAATCAGTCATGAGATTAAGTGTACCATGATCAATGGTAAAATAACTGACGTTCTTGGAAGGGTCGCATAGTGGTTTAGTGCACCGGTCTTGAAAACCGGCATCCGAAAGGATCGAGGGTTCGAATCCCTCCCCTTCCGCCAATAGCTTAATTATGTTAAAGGGAAAAGTATGAATACTGATTTTAGTAATTCTCGTAGTTCTGGTGATTTAAGTAAAACGATTAGTGATTTAATCGCATCACTTAAATCATCTAAGTTAAATGAGGACTTTTCTAAGGCAAATTATCAAAAGTTACTAGAGAAATATGAAGAATCAATTCAGGTTATAGAGAGTTTAAAATCTCAACTAGATGAACTACAAAAAAAGAAGTTACCCACTAAAGATGAGGTTGAATCAATATCATCAATGTTAGATTTAATAAATAAACTTGATCCTGAGATGATAAAGAAGATCAACCTTCTAGGTGGAAATAAATCATGATTTGGGATTTTCTTAATTCGAATTTTCTACAAACATTAATTACACTAGCGGCAGGTATTGTTGCCTATATTGTGTATATAACCCAAAAGAAAGATAGTAAAAAAGATGCAGCTAATACTCTTCTTTTAGAGATACAACATGCAGAGCGATCGATATCAAAAGTAAGAGAATATGTAAGAAAAGGTGATCTAAATATTGATGTAGAAGTCTTACAAGTTAATAGTTGGGCAAACCACAAGCATCTGTTTTCTAGAGATTTTGATAAAAATGAATGGGATGCTATTACCGATTTCTATAACAAAGCTCAGCTATTGGATGATGCGATTAAATACAATAATAAAGGATTTTTGGGAGATGTTGAACAAATTCGTATAAACAAGCAACGAATTCTTGCTGAATTCACTAAAGACACAATAAACAATTTACATGAACTAGAGGGGGAAACTGCTGAGAGTACATTAAAGACCTACAATGATAAAATCAGTTTGTTTGATCAATTATATATGGAAAAGCAAGGTCAATTTGCTTATAATCCCCAGAAACCTATTAATGATGCAAAGAAATATTTGGAAGATCTTCAACCCTTAAGTACAGCTAGCGTAGGCATTAAGCTTAAACAACTTGCAGGGAATTAATTAGTTATTAAAAAATTACAAGTTCAAAACTTAATCGCTTCACAAATTGTTTAACTTGAAATAAGGAAAAATTTCCTAGCTATTTGAGTTTGGAAGCTATTAAATGAAGGGTTCATGAATAAACAATACCTTTGGCTGATATTCAGTTTAGTCTTTCTAGCTCTAGCTATTTTTCATCTTCTTCAATCTACAAGAAATATTCCTAAACCAGAGAACAAAGCGCATGCAAAATCAATTGCGGGTGTGAATTTAGGTATTCATGAATTCA
The DNA here is from genome assembly GCA_964468105.1 of Uncultured Candidatus Berkiella sp. Lineage (GTDB taxonomy): Bacteria > Pseudomonadota > Gammaproteobacteria > Berkiellales > Berkiellaceae > Berkiella. Next base: position 1,896 of record CAYXVT010000379.1, read on the forward strand.
TTAACAATTTCAGGAATTATATTGATAATACCAACAAGCAAAATCGCATGATGAATCTTGTTAACGCTTTCAATTATTTACTCGCGTTTCTGACGTCTTTGTATTCGTACTACCTAAGTTAGTCATGACTCGTTTCACCATGGTGGTTGCAGCCCATCTCCTCTTACTTCAAAAACAAGAAGTGTTGTTAGCTCGTCGCTTTAATACTGGGTATGAAGATGGCAAGTTCTCTTTGCCCGCTGGACATATTGAAGCAAATGAGTCTTGTTTAGCGGCA
>CAYXVT010000380.1:0-2134 GCA_964468105.1 Uncultured Candidatus Berkiella sp.
AAATGACAGATCGCACACAATTATTTCGAAGTTTTGGCCAATTTGTTCACGAGTTAGGCGGACGCTATATTGCGGCTGAAGATAGTGGCACCTCTGTTGAAGATATGGATGTCATTAGAACTGTCACGCCCTTTGTCACAGGAAATAGTAGTCAACTATTTATGAGCAAAGATCCCTCACCGCTAACAGCAATCGGCGTCAGGCGTGGCATTGAAGCCGCGGTTAAATTTCATTTTCAACTAAATTCGTTAAAAGGCCTTCATGTTGCTATCCAAGGTGTTGGTCATGTTGGGTATCACTTAGCGAAAGAGCTTCAACAATTGGGTGTTAAATTAACGGTGTGCGATATAAAGCCTGAAACCACTGCGCGCTGCGCAGATGAATTTCATGCCGCTTCCGTTTCACCAGAAAATATCCACAAAATTGATTGCGATATTTATGCCCCTTGTGCTTTAAGTAACGCTGTCACTTTCCAAAATATTGATGAAATTAAAGCCAAAATAATTGCGGGCTCTGCCAATAATCAACTTGAAGACCCATTACTTGCAGAGCAATTAAAAGATAATGGGATCCTCTATGCGCCAGATTATGTAATTAATGCTGGCGGTCTTATTCATGTGGGCGCTCAGTATGCAAATCAATCAGAGCAAACAGCAAGAGAAAATATCGATAATATTTATAATACCTTACTGATGATTTTTGAACGGGCCGCTAAAGAAAATCAATCCACATTGGCTATTGCAAATCGTTTAGCGGAACAGCGATTGTATTATACCGTGTAATGACCCCTTTATTCTCTTTACTCAGCATATAAATTAAGCTATTCTACGTTCACACTTATAGTCTGCTAGTAGTATTATGACTCTTACATTACAACTCAAAAAGCATTTGTATCAATATTCAACTTTTCAAGAAAAACAACCTTCAACGTCGTTGCAAGGAATGACCAATCTAGAGCGCATGGAAATTGTGCAGAAGGAATGGCTTTTGGGTGATGGCATTAACGTCATACCAAACATAAAGAAACTTACTAAAGGCAACATTGATGCAAGCACAGGTTCAAGTGCTTTTGTGCCACCGGATAAATTAGAAGAAGATATTAAAAACGTCAGACCAGAACAACTGTCTGAATACAATAACCATTTGCCTCAAAATGATTTAGTCCAGTTAGCGCAAAATTATTTTCAAGAAGTTGAGATTCTCCCCTCCTCAGTGTCAATCCAACAAGATGTTTATGGTAAGGCGAAGCCAAACGATTATTTCTCCGTCATCGGTCATGGCACTACCCATCTTTTTACTTCCGCACTTAAATCACTTATTAAAACAAAGGGTGATGTGATCATTATCACTGAACCAACGTATGGTTTATTTTTACAACCTATTCTCAATGAGAATGGGGCGATTGCAGCATTACCTCTAAATGCAAAAAATAAATATAAACCTGATGAAAAAGAATTGGCACAGTTAATTCAAACGACTGATACAAAGCTATTGGAAAAATATTTTAAACAAACCAATATGGCGCTTATCCTGCTCAATGGTTATTTTGTAGCAAATCCAATTTCCCAAGCAGATAAAAAAGCATTATTAAAGTGTTTTAATCAAATCAATGCACTGAATAAAGCAAATAAAGAACCACTTTCTTTTGAATCGCTAGATAAGGCCGTCGTTGAATTTAATCAAGCATTATTGAACTATTTGAATAAAACGCATGTCTCAGATGACGCTAACTATTGGCAGGAAAAACTAAAACTACCACTATGCCCGAGAGTGAGAGCGTATTTTCATATTAATCCTCATATGCCATTAGGAACAGTATGTGATCAGAATGATGTTAACAAATTAGCAAAGGCTTTAAAGCCCTTTTCCGATGTGAGTGTGATAGATGATCTCACTTATTATGATTTGTTATTACCACCCAACAAAGTCACCCCTGGCACTTTTGCAAAGAGCTCATTGAAAGCTCGCACCCTAACACTCTATAGTTTATCCAAGCAATTTGCCTTAGCCAATATTCGACCAGGCATAGCGTTGGGTCCTCAAGCACTAATTGAACCAATATGTAAAGATCTCTTTAATTCCAACAACACCCCAAATGTTGTTACTCTCGAAGCATTTTACAGTACTTTTAAGT
>CAYXVT010000381.1:0-2099 GCA_964468105.1 Uncultured Candidatus Berkiella sp.
AGCAGCGTCTGACATTTTACGTCTGATTGTTCTGAAGAAACTTGGAGGCGTTTATCGTGATACCGATTTTAAATTTACCCAGTCACCCTTGGTTTTAAATAAGCTGCTTGATTTTTACAGTGGTATGGAAGGCCCAGAGCCAATAGCGGCCTGTAATGCCATGATTGCGTGTAAACCCAATCACCCAATTGTTGATAAAGCTTTGAATTTGGTTGTACAAGGGGCTAATCCGAAAACTTACCCGGTTTACCTGGAACCTTATTTATCAAGGCGTGTTTTGCGGACCTTGCTGCATACTGGGCCGATGATGTTTACTCTGGCTTTCTATCAGGCAGCTAAACAGGATGGAAACCGTGATGTTTTGTTCCCGCCCGAATTTTTCTTTTGGCCTGCCTATGACAAATCTGGCCTTCGCCAGAAATGGCCACTACAGACCGCAGGTATCCATTACCATAAGGCTTCTTGGCTTTAAGCATCACAGATCCAAAGTCGCTGCATGAGCCTCAAAATACCTGAGCCTACACACTGTTTCTGAAAGTCTTGACAAATGGTTAAATTTAGGGCACATTCCAAATGATAGGTATTGCTTAAAAATATACTAAAGTTTCTTGTAATAAAAGAACATATCAGGAGGCATACTCGTTTGAGACGTCATTCTCATCTTATCAGTGTAGGATTTATGGTTGTGGCTTGCTTGATTGCAGCCAGAGAATATTACATAAACTACCAGCTTGACACTTCTCTGCCCCAATCCGAAAGCTTTTCTTCTGACGGGCAAACGGATCAGGGTTATTTCCCGGCTGACCAAGTATCGTCTGTACTTACCAGCTGCCAGACAGAGGACCAAGGGTTTGGTGAGCAGAATCAAGTGATCGAAATCAATAAAGGCGACACACTAGCCTCTTTATTAAGCAGGCTTGGAATTCCTAAGAAAGACATCGATGCACTCAATAAGGCTTTGAAGGGCCATCTTGGTCCACGTGATTTAAAAGCGGGTCAGACCTTCTCTGTAAAATACCAAAAAAATCAAGATGGTGTGCAGCTGCTGTCTGCTGAGTTTAAACCTTCTTTGGAGTATAGCCTTGTTTGCGAGAAAGGTGACAAAGGCCAGTTTAAAACACATAAGCATACCGTTGAGCTGAAGACAGTTCTCAAGCGTGTTGATGGAACCATTAATGCCAGTTTTTATAGCTCTGCTCTTAAACTAGGCGTTCCCCCTAGTATCGTGAAAGAGGCCATCAAGGCGTTAAGTTATACCGTTAACTTCCAGCATGGATTGAGAGCGGGTGACCCCTATGAGATGTTGTATGAAGAGCATCAGGATCTCAAGGGAAATACCGTGAAATCTGGAAGACTGAAATACATTTCTGTTGTTGCAAAAGGGCAGTTACACCGAATTTATTCCTTTTCTCCTTCTGGCAATTGCGTTGGCTATTATAATGCTCGCGGAGAAAGCGTCGTTCGAAATCTCTTGCAAACCCCCATAGACCCCAGTCGTATGCGCATTACTTCAACATTTGGAAGTCGCATTCATCCCATTAAAGGATTTCGTCGCGACCATAATGGTGTCGACTTTGGCGCACCCCATGGAACAGTCGTAGTTGCCGCAGGAGATGGGATTGTTGTAAAAGCCGGTTATTTTGGCGACTATGGAAATTATATACGGATTCGACACGCCGGAGGATATGAAACTGTTTATGCGCATTTAAGCAAAATCGCACCTATCGTGCGTATAGGAACCAACGTAAAACAAGGCCAAGTTATTGGTAATGTAGGTGCGACTGGTTTGGCTACAGGTCCCCATTTGCATCATGAAGTCATACATAAAAATGTTCACGTCAACCCGCAATCCGTCAAGGCTTTACCTACAACGCAGTTAGCGGCCAAAGATATTCAAAAATTCAACAAATTTAAACAAGAAATAGAAACGAAAATCGTGGGTCTTCCTATGAAGAATCAATTGGCGAGTAACGATTTAAAAGCTCCATTAAACGGTTAGAACCAAACCTTTTGCGCAGCTCTAGCCAGATTCTCTGCGTGTTGCAAATTCATTAACATGATAAAACAGTTCTGTGGTACGATTTTCCATGAGCTGGTTT
>CAYXVT010000382.1:0-2078 GCA_964468105.1 Uncultured Candidatus Berkiella sp.
AAACTGTGACGTTAGGGTTTAATATTGATCCCTCGCCAATTTCGCAATCATTCTCAATCACCACCCCTGCTTTTAAAACAACATTAGCGCCAATCTTAACTCTTTCACCTATAACACAATGCGGCCCAATATAAGTGTTAGGATGAATTTCGCTACTATTTGCAATAATGCTGGTTTCGTGGTGCTCTGGCTCTATTGTTTCATAGGGAAACAACAATTCAATTACTTTAGCAAATACCAACTTAGGATCGTTTGTAATAAGTGCTGCATTTACATGAAACGCATTCACTTCATTCGCCGTTAAAATAACGGCACTCGCTTTCGTTGAAGGTATAAAGCGCCGATATTTTGTTTCTGCAACAAATGCTATCTCGCCTTCTTTTGCATGAGAAATAGTTCCAACGCCACTAATCTGGATATCTGGATCGCCTTGAAGCGTTGATTGTGTTTTTTCTGCAAGCACCCCTAAGGTGTAAACCTTTGGGGTGTGTGCATTTGTTCTCGTTAAAATTTGCATCATTACGCTGCAGGTGTTATCGCTTTAACAACTTTATCAGTCACATCAACTGTCTTAGTCGAAAAAGGAACGACATCTTTATGAATAATCATATCGTATTTCTTATCCATCAACTTTTTCATTTCTTCTTGTTGACGAATAGCAGCATCTTCACGAAATTCAGCTTGTAAATGCTGTAATTCACGTTGACCTGAAACAACTTCTTTTTCTAATTTACTTTTGTCAGTTTCACTCATAACAGCAGCGTTTCTTTGCAATTTATCTGCTTTCTCTTTCAAAGTTTTTTCTGCAGATACAATTTTCTCTTCACGCGCTTTAAATTCTTTCTTCAATTTCTCCATTGCTTCCTTTGCTTGTGGGGAGGTATTGATAATAACTCTCATATCAATAACACCAATCTTCAAGCCATCAGCAAAAGATTGTACTGGCAATGCTGACAAGCCTACTAAACTCAAAGCAACTAATGCGTGTTTAAATGCTTTCATAATCATTCTCCTAAAACTAAACTCTAAAAAACGGTACCAAAAGTAAATGAAAATTTCTGAATTTTATCCCCATCATGCTCGTTTAGTGGCGTTGCCAAGCTAAAGACAAGCGGCGCAATTGGAGACATCCATGTTAACGATAAGCCTGTTGAGTAACGTATACCTGTTGGGTTACGACCCACTTGAGTGTTATTTGAACTCACCGTATTTTGCGAATCGTAAACCTGGCCACCATCTACAAACCATGACATCCGAATTGATCTTGTGTCTGGACTAATGAAGTTAGGTAGTACTAAACCAGTTGTTCCGGTTACTAAGAAATTACCACCAAATGGGTTATTAAATGAATCTCTTGGCCCTAAGCTACTTTCTTCATAACCTCTGACGGTTCGTGAACCACCAGCAAAAAAGTTCTTATAAAACGGTAGTGTGTCGGTTTTAGCATAACCACCACCATAGCCTAAAGTCCCACCGGCCGTATAGATAAAGCCCCAGCCTAATGTACGATACCATTGAACATTATAAGTTAAACGAAAATATTCTAAATGAGAACCAGGTACGGAAAGCGTCACACCAGCTGATTGCTGCAAGCCATTTTCAGGAAAGACATAACGGTCAAATGTGTTATGTATCCAGCCCACGGCAACGGTGACTTCATCGCTATCTGGACCATTTACAGCAATAAAATCCTGAATTTCAATGGGGATGATTTGACCCACTTTCAATTCTGTTGATTGAAAACCGTAACCAAAGGTCAATCTATCAACTGGCGACATTGGCATACCATAGCTAACGCTACCGCCATAAGCATCTGTTGTATAACTTGAGACGCTGGTCGCTTTACCTAAATCGGTTTCACTATAGAAAATGTTAAAGCCACGACTGATACCATCTAGCGTATAGTACGGGTTATTGTAAGCCATACTATAGGTTGTATAAGCTTTACTTTCATTGAAATTAAAATCAATGCTCTTACCCGTGCCCATGAAGTTTCGATTACTGATATTGGCATTAAATAGCAATCCATCAACGTCAGAATAACCAACCCCGCCACCTAATTGTCCAGCTGAGGCTTC
>CAYXVT010000383.1:0-621 GCA_964468105.1 Uncultured Candidatus Berkiella sp.
AAAAGAATTAAAAACAGCAATTACAAAATATAATAAAAAACAAGGCTATGCCGCCTATACAATTGCGGGTATCCCTTATCCTGCTTACTGTGAAAACAGGCACACTATAATTTCTGGGGGTAGTGGGAGTGGAAAATCTGTTTTAATCGGCAGTTCTATAGAACAAGTGATATCAAGAGGAGATAAAGCTATAATATATGATATCACCGGTGACTTTACTGCTTCATTTTATGATCCCACAAGAGCTGTGATATTAAATCCTTTTGATGAGCGATCAAGGGGATGGTCTCTTCTTGAGGAAGCCCATCATATATTGGAATTCGATACTATAACCAAAGCATTAATTGGCGAAGAAGAAGGTGGAGGCAAATTTTGGGTAACTGGTGCACGTACCATTATGTCAGAGCTTTGCAAACGAGCATACAAAGATAATAATTTCAGTACCAAGAATTTAATAGAGAGGCTATTTAGCCTTAAAGTCAAAGAGTTAAATGAAATGCTTTCTGGAACTGCGGCGCAAAGCCTAACTGACCCAAATAATATGCAGACTACTATGGGGTTACTGGCAACTCTTAGTACATACGTAAGTTCACTAATGTATGTCAAAGAAGAAAAAGAGAA
>CAYXVT010000383.1:708-2078 GCA_964468105.1 Uncultured Candidatus Berkiella sp.
TATCACTAGGAATTTTGGTGGCTGCTTCGTAATTGGGATACAGGCAATTTCGCAGTTGCGAGAAAAGTATGGACGTAGCAAAGCAGATACCCTTAGTTCTAATTGTAATACGAAAGTTGTATTGAGTGCTCCAGATCCAGAAACTGCACGTTGGAGCGCGGACATCTTAGGAACTCAAGAAATAGAGCTCTTTAATGAAGGCCTCTCTTACGGGGCAAGCGAACTAAGAGATGGTGTTAATATTGGAAAATTGCACAAAGAGAGGGGGTTGGTTCTAGCCTCAGAAGTCTCATCTCTTCCGCCACTTACTGGTTATTTAGTTTTTGGCAATGGCTTCCCAATTGCAAAAATCAACTATCCATATAAAAAATGGGAACAGAAAAATGAACCATTTATACCTATTTCTACAGCAAAAAATGAAGATCATGATTAATAACTCGAGTTTTGGTAATAACCTTCACACTCCTGAATCCCTCAGCGCTTAGGCTTCGAAACGATCATTGTAAATAGGGAGTTTGACTCTCTATTTACAAGTATGTATACTAAGGTTTGAAATAACACTTCAGGAATACTCCTTGCTTCATGACATATATAGCGCGTAATTCATATATAAAGCAAATAGACAGTGCTTTTAAAATAAATCCCATTTGTGCTTTGTTGGGGCCACGTCAATGCGGAAAAACAACTATAGCCAAGCATTATAAAAAGGCACACTCTCCTTCGTATATGTTTGACCTGGAAGACCCCGATGATTTACAGGCATTTTCTAATCCTAAATTGCTTTTAGAAAATCTCGATGGTTTTATAGTGATTGATGAAGTACAACGTGTTCCAGAATTGTTTCCCTACCTTCGCGCTTTAGTTGATCGCAAACCTATGATCAAAATACTAATACTAGGTAGTGCTGCACCACAAATGATTCGGCAATTTTCCGAAACCCTAGCTGGTCGCATAAGTTATATTGAGATGTCTCCATTTTCTGCAACAGAAATTGATAATATTGATAGCTTATGGCTTCGTGGGGGATTTCCTAAGTCTTATCTCGCTAACGATGATCAAGATAGTTTCCTATGGAGACATTCATTTATTCGTACTTTTCTAGAGAAAGATATCGCAAGTTTTGGTTTTAATTTAAATCCCCAAAGACTTAGGAGATTTTGGATGATGTTATGCGATTATCACGGCAATATTTTCAATGCTTCTGAGCTAGGTAGAGCACTAGATTTGGATAAAAAAACAGTGAAACACTATCTTGATATTTTATCCGGCACTTTTATGATACGTCAATTACAACCATGGTTTGTCAATATAAGTAAGCGTCAGGTGAAGTCATACAAGACTTATTTCCGTGATTCAGGGTTATTCCATAG
>CAYXVT010000384.1:0-2064 GCA_964468105.1 Uncultured Candidatus Berkiella sp.
AACTAAAATTCTGGCTTTTGCTGTTCGAGTAGCGGGGCTAATTACTTGATCTATCGAAACCACTTTACCCGATAATTTTTGATCAGCTAAAAACCCTGCTGAAATTATTACAGATTGCCCTGCTTGTACATTAGGTAAATCCATTTCATAAATTTCTGCATAAACCCAAACTTCTTGGCCTGGTTTATTAATTAATAATGTCGATCCTGCGTTTTCCTCCTTATCAATGCGAACGATTTGCTCATCAGTCAATCCTAATATTTTTAGGCGCATTTTTGATGAAGATACCATTTGTTCAGCTGAACGTTTCACTTCCGGAAGAGGAGAGTTTTGTACCTTATCCAATTGCCATAAGGCTTCTTTGTATTCATTTTGAGCAGTGTATAGTTCTGGATCAAAAGCTAAACGTCCAGAGACATAGATTGATTTAAATAGTGGTTTTTTTGTTACAGTTCCAAATTTTACTCCTATCAATTGTTGACGTTCTGTCGATAAATAAAATGAAGAATGATTATCTGGTTGTGTTACATTTGCAGAAGAATTAATTTGCGTAAGTGGCTTATTAACTTTTACTAAATTCATGCCACAAATTGAACACTGCCCTGGCTTATTGGATTTAATTTGCGGGTGCATTGGACATGACCATACTTCAGCTTCTTCTTGAGATTTGGAATTTGTTTTAATTTGTTTAGATTCAAACAAGCTAGCCCGATTGTAATACGCGAGCAAAACAAACAATAACACTACTAAAAATATTTTTAATGGTAGTGATAATTTTACATTTTTCATAGAATATCTCTAAAAGGAAGAGTGCTAAGTGAAACGCCGGATACTTCTTCAATTTGAGTTAAAAAATCTATATATTGAATCAGCGCTTGATAATAAGCAATCTGCACGCCATACAGTGATCGCTCAGTATCCAAAAGTTCTAAAAAATTTACTTTTCCTGCCTGATAGGCAGAACGTGATGAATTCAAAGTACCGGTAGCTTGAGGTATTAATGAAGTATTATAAATTTGTAGAATTTTTTCATGTGATCTTACTTTAGTAAGGAGGGAACGAATTTGCGAATTTAATTCAAGGCTATATTTTTCGACATTCATCTGAGCTTCTCTTTCTTGAGATTTGGCTGATTTATATTCTCCAGTTTGCTTTATAAAAAACCAAATAGGGATAGAAACGTCTACTCCTACTACATAATTATCTGATGAAGCACCGGTCCAAGCCTTTTTATAAGAAATTGCAAAATCAGGTACAAAATTCCAACCTGCTAGTTGCTTGCGTTTAGTAGCTTCTTCATATAAAGCCAGAGTTGATTTAAGTTGCTTCGACTGATCTTTTGCAAGAGCAGATATTCTATCTTTATCTACGGTTAGTTTAGGAATAATTAATTCATTAGCATCAAAATCAATTTTTTGCGTTGTGTCTTGATTAAGTAAAGCATTTAAAGATGCTTGTGCAGCGTCATTTTCTTCCTTAAGAGTTAAAATATCAACTTCAAGTTTAGTTTGCTCTACATGGGCCTTCATTTCATCTTGCTGTGAAGCCAAACCAGTAGAATATCGTCGCTCGGCACTACGAGCCACTTCTATTAAAGTTTTTTTCTGAGCTTCTAAAAGAGCTAATGTTTTATGTGCAGCATACAAAACATAATAGGCATTAATGACTTTTCGTCTAATTTCCAGTTTTTTAGCTGCCAACAGATGCACTGCACTTTCCGCCCGCGAACTCTGTGCAGATCCCATTAAATAGTATTTTATAGGAAATTTTATGTCTTGTGTAATGCCCCAAGTATTCATTGACATAGGGGTATACATTTTATTTTCCCGCATTAAGCTCAGTCGCGGATTATCTAAAAAGTATTGTGGATTAATATTAGCATTTTCAGAATCAGCTTTTGCCTCAAAAGCACCTATTTCAGGATTGGTCTGAATAGCCTTGTGAATAGCATATTCTAATGAAATTTTACTTGCAACCAAACAGGAGCAATATGAAATTATAACAAAAGTGAAAATTATCTTTTTCATTAAATTAGATCACATCCATGAGAAAAAACTTAATAAC
>CAYXVT010000385.1:0-2064 GCA_964468105.1 Uncultured Candidatus Berkiella sp.
GATCTGATCATTGCTAATGAACCTGATTCTGCAATCTGAGAAATCACTAACAATGCAACGATGAGATGCAATGTCCAGACTATAAAGCCATGTGCAGCGCCGGTTAATATATGGTAGGAAGCACCTTTAACCAATCTTCCCGCTGTCCAACCACTAATAAAAAGCAAAATATATCCACCCACAACCATCCAGGCTAATCCACTAAAAGTGAGTATCTCAGCACCTTGTGGCGTTCTGGTGAATACGGATAAACCAATTCCTAACGTTAATATATTGAAAAGAAAAGTTAAACCAACAGCTACAAAGGTACCAGCTAAAATAGCTCCCCATGAAATGTGCTTTTGATGATAGTGGCAATGCTCATTATGCATATTGAATTCCTTATCCTAAATAGGCTTTAGTAAATATTTTATGAGTGGCTGAAAATATATACCAAAATGAGAAGAGGGATTGGAACCCCTAACATCCAAGCGAGGAGATATTTCATACGATTGCTCCTTAAATGAATAATCACGGTAACTTGCGGACAATACTATTATAGGCTACAAGAATTAAGTTGTTAGACTCGTGTTGATTTTTTCAGTGCCTATCTCGTTTAACGACGGAATTCGTCTATATAAGTACCTGAGCAGTCCTATAAATAGATGTAATAAAAGGTGGTTGATATGAAAGTTTCACAATTAATGCATTCAAATCCTGTCAGTGTAACGACAACTGAAACATTGGCGAAAATTGCTAAGCAGATGAAAGAGGGAGATTTTGGCACAGTGATCGTTATGGAGGGAAGCAAAGCCCTGGGCATTATTACCGATCGTGATATTGTGGTAAGAGCGATTGCAAATGGAAAAGATATAACGACCATTACTGCAAAAGATGTTATGACAAAAACAGTGGAAAGTTGCAGTACAAATGATACTGTCACCGACGCTGCGACTAAAATGAAAAATAAGAAAATTCGTCGATTATTAGTGGTAGATGAAAAAAGTGCGCCGGTGGGTATTTTATCTCTTGGCGATATTGCTGTGGGTGCTTCGAATGAAGAAACAGGGCCTACATTTGATGCTTTAAAAGGTATTTCAAAACATTAAAATGAAGGGGGCATCATGCCCCCTTTTTTATTACTTCTTCAACTTTTCAAAATATTCACTTAATGAAGCTGGCGCAAGTATCGCTTCTTCACCTTCTCTTGGATATTCACTGCCTTGGTAAATATCACATTTTGAGAAAGCAGGATTTTGCCATGGATTATGAACTTGCACCCCAATTTTTGATTTTGGTGAGGTGAAAGTAACTCTTTTTACTAAATCGCGCGCATTATGTTCTGATTTTGCTCTGACTATTATACTATCCAACTTTTTGAATACATTGGTAGGCCATTTGGGATTATTAGGGGTAAGTACAAATAAATGCATAATGTTCTCTTTAAAAATTGAAAAGCCAGAAATTAGGACAAGTTGATGATATGACATAACATTTGATAAAGCAATAAAATTAACCTTCATATAATCTAAATTGCGGTCGATATAGCCAGCAGGGAATGTCTAATAAAGGTGTCATCATGATAGCAAGAACTGTATTTTTAATCCTGACTTGTTTTGCGACTTTTTCTCTTTGTGCTGCCGAGAATATGTTAACAACTGGTGCTATCAATTTAACCAATGCAGACAGCCCTTCTAAGGCTAAAAATGTTCCACTTAAATTGAATAATAAAGTAGATGGCAAGATCAACCTTTATCATAGTGAACATCGTGGCGTTGATGCGATAAGAGGTGAATTTGTTCTTGAGAATAAACAGCCTAAAAAAATGTTCCTTAAATATCGCGTTGTCTTTAATGACAAAAAAGGACTGGTTGCCCAATCAAAGGGAACAATTCATCTTAGCGGTGGCAAAACCGAAAAGGTAAGAATTGGTAATATCGTCATGAGTCGTCATGGCGCTAGAGAAATCTCATCCTATGAAATTCATGTTGTAGAATCTGGTAAATAATTTTCTTTCTATAACCATATTCTGGATGCCGCGAACAAGTCCTGAGAGATGGACAGAAAATTTAGATATAGAGGATT
>CAYXVT010000386.1:0-2056 GCA_964468105.1 Uncultured Candidatus Berkiella sp.
TATATCAATGCTCTCCTCGCCAAGTTGCCACATTTTCTATCACCAAAAGGTATCGCTATTTTTGAGATAGATGACACTCACACACTCGAAAGTTTTTCCTTTCCAAAAGGTCTTTCAGCCACAATCAAAAATGATTGTTTTAACAAACCACGCTTTTTAGTTTGTTCTTATTTATAGTAACTCTTAATCTGGAACAATATATATAACGAAATTCCCGTCCCGATGATCAAACTACCCAAAGACAAAGTCAATAGATCATAAGCTGCTGTAACTAAAACAGAATAAAACATCAATCTCCAGGCTGACATTTTTCTCTTAAATAATCCGGGAAGGGCGATACCTGTTAATACCATACTTCCTATCGACACCCACCAGGCGATATTGTATCCATAATGTATTCCGTATCCATATCCAGCAGGTACAAACGCCGAATAAAGTCCCAGGGCCATTAACAATGTCGGAACACTAAAAATCAAACCCACCAAAGCAATCCATGGACCAAACTTCACGATTATTTCTTTCGCTTTTGTTGGTAAAGATGGTAATTTTTTTATAAAGAAGTTTTCCAACTTCTCTTCCCATTCTTTTACCGTCACGACCTTCTCTTTTTTCTGTTTGACCATACTTCATTTTACACATATTTTTATTATTTGTTAAACTAGTTATAGTGCTTAAAACTCAAACTGTTAGTTTGTTCATCATTATTCTTAGTCTCTTTATTGGGTTAAAAGTATCTCCTCCCAACAAGGTCCAAATCCAAGAAGACTATAACCCAACAGAGTCAGAGGCCATTTTTCTAAATAAACAAGTTGCCGTTCCTAGTTACGTTGCCCAGCTTCCCAGACCCACCAAAGTTCTCGGCGATACAACAAACGAAAAACGAATTTATGTTGATCTTACCAACCAAATGCTCTATGCCTATGAAGGTGAACGATTAGTTCATAGTTTTCTAATCTCTTCTGGCAAATGGGCCAAAACTCCCACCGGGGTATTTACCATCTGGAGTAAATTTCGATATACCAAAATGAGTGGAGGTTCAACCGCTTTGCACACCTATTACTACCTTCCAAACGTCCCTTATGTCATGTTTTTTGGCAACGATCAAATTCCAGCCAGTAAAGGTTTTTCTCTTCATGGTACATACTGGCACGACAACTTTGGTCACCCCATGTCACATGGCTGTGTCAACATGAAAACATCTGAAGCGGCCATTATTTACGACTGGACAAGTCCCAAAATTCCTGAGGGGAAAAATTCTGTTCGATCAACACCGGAAAATACCGGAACTCAAATCATCATTTACGGTAAAGCTCCCGCATCCTAAATATTCATTCCCCAAGACTGTAGCCTTACATATATTTTGATGGTATATAATAGCCAGTTGCATATGACAAAAGCTAAATTTACCGAATTAAAAAAATTCTTTTCAAAATTCCCAATTAGAAAATTTCCCAAGGGCCAAATCATCATTAAACCTGGTGACAAATTTGAAAACGTGTACTTTATAAAAAGCGGTTTTGCTAGAGCTTATACTCTCACTTCCAAAGGCGAAAACACTATCAATCTTTTTAAACCTTTATTTATAATGTCTGTCATTCATTTCATTACGCAACATCGCAATGATTATTACTTTCAAACAATTACCCCCGTTGAAGTTTTTGTTGTTCCTTATTCTGATTTCAAAACATTCCTTGATTCTGACAAAGAATTTAGTCTTTCCATTATGGAATTCTTTTTTAGCTCTCTCTTAAATTATTTCGTCAACCAAGGGAATATCGTAAATGGTAACGCTCAAAACAAGATTGCTTCCGTTCTTCTCCAGCTTACTCACGACTATGGTGATGTCAAAAATTCAAAATTAATCGTCAATTTTCCCGCCACTCACAGAATCATCGCTAATCTTGTCGGACTAACCAGAGAAACGACCAGTGTTCAAATGAGTAAATTCCAAAAAATAGGTATCATCTCTACCAAAAGAACACAGTTCGTTGTCAATGACCTCGAAAAACTCAAGAAGCTAGCTCAGTCAGATTAATTTCTTAATTTTACCTATTAG
>CAYXVT010000387.1:0-2055 GCA_964468105.1 Uncultured Candidatus Berkiella sp.
AGCGTCGCTAAAAGCGACTTACGGGGGGCTAGCAACGATCATTGCTACCGCAATGTAAGAGAAGCCTAAATCCCTGGTTTCTTATTGGCTTGCATTTTCATACCCGCTCCAAAATCAGCAGCCTGTTTCCAATTATCTTTGGAAGCAAAACTCTTGAAATAAAGCGTCCAGCTATTGCTTGCTTTCATACCTTCATCACAAACGGCGGAGACTGGCAAATTAGAGCTGATGAGTAAGTTATTATTTTGAACAGCATCATCAACCAGTTTATTTCGCCATTTGGTTCCTGCGATAATAGCGCCGGTCAAAACAAACGCACCCGTAATTGCTGTGAACACGCTAAGCGTTACTGCTAAGGACAATGCACTCATCAAAAATATACTGCTTGTAAGTCCCAACAAAACAGGATATTTAGAAGGTGTGTTAGCAAAGTCCGAAATTTTTCTCCGTGCTTTAGATATCACACTTTCATAAGGAGGAAGCGGTTGCAAAAGAGGGACGACGTAGTTAACTGGAAAAATATTGTTTGCATTTTGGAAAGAATTCGCTACGGAATTACCAGCACGCAAATTATCTACAAATAAATTAAGTCGAAGATTCTCTATTGACTTTATCGAATCATTCGCAGAAGGGTTAACTACGGCATCAAAACCACTCATGAACCTGGCAAGTGCTAAAGGATTGTTCGACTGATTCGGGATGCGTCTGGCAATCATCATTCTGATGTCTTTTGGCAAAGGAACGCCTGCTTTTTTGCTTAATTCTGCCAATTCATAACCTGCAACCAATGAATCCACGCGTAAATTTTGCCGACGGTTAGCTAAAACAGCATTTTTAATCAAATTCTCTTTACTTGCAGATAGAAACCCAATAGAAGCATCAGCTTTTATTTCTCTAATTGTGGTGCCTTCTAAAGCTTTTGCCAAAGCTGGAGCGCCAGAATTGGTGGTCGTTACTTTTAAAGAAGTCACCGTTGCTGGTAATTCTTTCACAAAGGAGGGATTATCTGAAAATTGATTGACACTCAGGTTGATCGATTTCAGAAGTGAGCCATGAATCGCTTTTGCAAAAGCATTGGCGGCTTCGCCTGTAATATCATTGCATTCTAAATTAAGCGACCTAATCGGCTTTCCTTTCAAGGATTCCCCTAAACCTCCAGCATAATTGCCAATATGGTTATAGCTTAAATCAAGTGTTTCTACCTTTCCCTTTAACAATTTCACAAAGGGAGCTGCAGATTGGCTCATGGAATTACTTCTTAGCGAAAGCTTTTTTATTTCTGTGCCATTGAAAGCGCCAGCCAATCCAATGAGCGTTGGTACATCGTGTAATTGATTTGAACTTAGATCAAGTGACTTCAGATCTGAACCTTGTAAGGCTGTGACAACAGCAGGGGCATGGTTGGCAATACCATTGCTCCCCAGGCCAAGGAATTTCAACTTAGTGCCATGTACAGCAGATGCGACTGCAATGGCATCATTGACAATACCATTGCAGTTGAGATCAAGAGATTCTATCTCTGTTTTAGCGATTTCTGCCATTAAATGAATAGCATGCTGTTCAATATAATTTTGTTCTAAGTTAAGCTTCTTGAGCTTGCTGCCAATTAAATTGTGCGCAAATGTTGAGGCATATTTACCAATCTGACCTCTTTTGACGGTGAGTGATTCTAAGTTGGAGCCTTTTAAAGCTGTCGCAAAATAGGGTGCATGTTTCGCCATCTTGACGCCTTCCAAATGAAGGGAGACGACGCCGGGAAGTTCCTGTAAGGCTTTTCCTAAGTTAACAAAAAAAGCGCGTGTTTCATTTTGCAGATGAGCATCTAATGCTAAATGAGTGCAATTGTTAGCTATTAATGTGTTTTTAAAGCCATCAATATCGCCATTGCGTATTTGTGTTAATTCAACGTCGGTGAAATTAAAGATTGCCATGTTTTCTCCAGAAGGTAATGCTTTGCATGAAGGTGTGTTAACTTGCAAAGTCTACCGAGTAGATTTTTTATGTCAAATTAATTGTTACATTAGAGTGCTGAGCGGTCAGGGTTGACCGATGAGT
>CAYXVT010000388.1:0-2029 GCA_964468105.1 Uncultured Candidatus Berkiella sp.
AGCAATAAAACACAATATTCCTGTTGAGCAACCGCTTAGTTTAAAAACGCCTGATGCTTTAGCTATATTAGAAAAATATGCTCCGGATGTGATGATAGTCGCAGCCTATGGTTTAATTTTACCCGAAAGTATTTTAAAACTACCACGGTTTGGTTGTATCAATGTTCATGCCTCAATACTTCCACGTTGGCGCGGCGCTTCTCCTATACAACAAGCCATTTTAGCCGGCGACCAAGAAACTGGGATCACTTTGATGCAAATGGATGTTGGACTTGATACGGGTGATATTTTAGCGCAAAAAAGCTGTCCGATTTTACCAGATGACACCTCAAGCAGTTTGCATGATAAATTGGCTCATTTAGGCTCAGCCTTGCTTGTTGAAAAATTAAAAGAGATTACTCAAACTCCTCGCCCCATAAAACAAGATCCTCTTTTGGCAAGCCATGCTCCTAAAATTACCAAAGACGAGGCTCGCATCCAATGGGGGAGACCTGCTATCGAAATTGATCGAAAAATACGCGCTTTTAATCCTTGGCCAATAGCATTTAGCCAAATCGGCGTTGAAACATTCCGAATTTTCTCAGCAAAAGTTGTTCCTGGCATCGTTGATGATGATTTTGGAACAATAGTTTCCCATACACCAGAGGGTATTGTGATAGCAACGCTTGATGAATTGTTATTACTTACTCATGGACAACTCCCAGGTAAAAAAGTTCTCCCTTTTTCAGAAATCTTAAAGGGACATCATCAACTTTTTGCCATTGGTCAACGATTAGGTTAATTCATGAAAACGTCTGTTAAATGCTTAAATAGCCGAGCTATGGCTTGTAAAGTTCTTGAAAAAGTTATTTGCGAAGTCAAACCCTTTCACCCCCAATTGGTGACGAGTTGTTTTCCGAATATTGAGCCAAGAGATGCTTCCTATGTTTCACATTTGTGTTTTGGAGTATTACGTTTTTATCCACGATTGTTATTGTGGTTAAAACCCTTAATGCGACAACCGTTAAAACCAAACGATAAAGATATTGAACTACTGATAATTTTAGGTTTATATCAGTTATTTTATACCGACACACCTGCCTATGCGGCAATGCATGCCACTGTTGAAGCCACTAAGCAACTTAAGAAAAAATGGGCTCAAGCGCTTGTAAATGGTGTCTTGCGTGAAGCGCAACGACGAGGCGATAAGCTGAAAAATAACTCCCTTGTTGGGCGCACGGCACATCCTGAATGGTTAGCAAAAGCTCTGCAAAAAGCCTGGCCAAATGATTGGGAAAGCATAATTGAAGCCAATCTTCAACATCCTCCTTTTGTATTGCGAGTCAATCTTAGCAAAATAAGTCGAGAAAATTATTTAGCGCTGCTTAATGAAAATCAAATACCAGCATCCATAGTAGAACATTGCGAAGCGGGTCTTGTCTTGAACGAAGGTATCAGCGTTGAATTACTTCCTGGATTTGCAGAAGGCCTTGTTAGCGTGCAAGACGGTGCAGCGCAACTGGCCGCTAATTTGCTTGATCTGAAAAGTGGCCAGCGTGTACTTGATGCCTGTGCAGCGCCAGGTGGAAAGTCGGCGCATATCTTGGAAACACAGACAGCCCTTAAATGTTTAGTGGCTCTTGAAAAAGACGCTACCCGCTATGCAAGACTGCTAAGCTCCCTTGCGCGAAGCGGGTTAAGCGCTCGCACTCATTGTGCTGATGCTACAACCCCCTCAACGTGGTGGGATGGAGAAGGATTTGATCGCATATTAGTGGATGCACCCTGTTCAGCAACGGGAATAATCCGGCGTCATCCTGATATTAAGTTGCATCGTCAGCCACAAGATATTTTGTTGTTAGTTCAACAACAAAAAGAACTTCTAGAGAAATTGTGGCCGTTACTCAAGCCCGATGGCATACTGTTATATGCTACTTGTTCTGTTTTGCCACAAGAGAATGTGGAGGGAATTGCGCACTTTTTACAAACGCACCCTGATGCCAAGGAATTACCGATAAAGGACAGCTGGGGCATGGAGCAGCGATTTGGC
>CAYXVT010000389.1:0-2027 GCA_964468105.1 Uncultured Candidatus Berkiella sp.
ATGGTGATTGTAGTTGATGAGACTAAGAAAAAGGCTGAAGATGTATTGCTTGAAGGAATAATGAGGTCCACCGTCGCTTAATTATTGGGATTGGCATCATTATCTTTTGGCACAGTCAATACTAAATTATCACCTTGTTGATAGATAGTAAGTTTTCGCAAGGCACTCATTCCTAACAGAACTTCATCATCTTCAGTTGTAGGATTAATGCTCGCCGCCACATGATGTAGCGTAATATTACCAATGACTATTTCATCAATACGCGTTAGAAATACCTGTATATTGCCACCCGCTGTGCTTGCTGTTCCTTCAGGACCATGAACTAATTTAAGCTTTTTGGCAATATTTCCTGGGATCACAACAGACGTTGCCCCGGTATCAAGTAAAAATACCACCGGCGTTCCATTAATAAGACCTTCTACCATATATTGATTTTGAGCATTTCGTTTTATAAATACCTCAGGCGCACCATTAACGGTTACCATTCTAGCCTTGGTGTTCATTTGGTTCTCTTTGTTCCAGTGGCTAAAAAAGAGTGTCATTAGCAAAATAGCCAAAATCCAAGCACAGATAACCATGACTTTGCCAAGCCCTGAGGTATCAGCTGGTGGGATGGGTTCTTCCATAGTATCCATAGAACTAGGGGTTATTGGAGTTTATCGGCTTAAAGTAAATTGAGTTTAAAACACAATAGTGATTATACACTCAATCAACTGTGAAATATTCTACTCCTTTTAATATTTTATGAGACCTGACACTAATCATTCTTGTTTATAACAATTTGTTGTGTAACGCTGCTAGTAACTAATGAGAAATTTCAGCCGTGTAAATATTGTAAGTGCATGGTATGCAGTAAATGCTAAATATATTATTTCTAGGAGTAAGTCATGTTAAATCAATCAAATAAATCTAAATCTGTTCAAGATGCAATAGATCAACTTGCTGAACACCAGCAAAGATTAATTGAATTTTATTCACGAAGTTCTACTGATGCCAAGCAAATAGATAGTGTTGTAGATGTATTAAGTATTATGGCAGTACCTAGCTCTTTTGGTGGCCCCGCGAGAACTGTTGAAACTCTTGAAGATCTGATATCTGTAGCATGTGGTGATTATCGTGGAACTGAAGGTCAATTTCGACAACACATTCTGCCACTGATAAGTAATTTTGTTGTTTTATACCTTGAATCTATTTCGCCCGATTCCTCTTTTACTGATGAATTATATGTGGCAGATACACTAAAAAGTTTATTAGAAGAAGGCAATTCATATAAGATAGGACAATTTGTGGATAAGCACATAAGTTTTTTTCAAATACCAATTAAGGAAGCTGGAGATCTTTTTAAAGCTAATCTAGAAAAATTAGAAAAAAACCAATCTGACGATGCACTTAGAAGTTTAAGAGTTCGTATAGATAATTATGTTAATAAAAATTATAGCGACCCGAACGAACGTGAAGATATGAAACGATTTTTAATGGCTCAATGGTATGAGAAACCCAAAGCCACTATAGTCGGGCAAATGCGCGAAGTCTTTGAAGCAACTGGTGCAAAAACAGACACACAACAGGTTATCGATGATACAAATCGTGATCAGGATAAGAGAAAGTTTACCATAAAACAATTAAATGCCATTAATGAAATATATGGACAATCGCTTAATCGTCTTCCCGCTGAAACGCCTATGCAAGAGCTTGTTTCCTCAGCACGAAATGCTCTTAAAGTTGATATCGCTGGAATTATAGGTAATGCTGATCGTGTTTTTAATACAACACCAGGGAGTACTGATACGGAACAACGAATCGAGCAAAATAAAGAGATATTACTTGCTGAACATCCCAACATCAAGAGTCAGCTAATTGCTAAAGTTGGAGTTATAGTTGAGGTTAAAACCCAAGCTGGATTTTGGCATGGTCTAAAAGGGTTCCTTCATAAATTAGAAGCCCCATTTAAAAAATGGCTAGAAAAGAAAGAAGCTAAATTACAAGCAAAAGAAGATGAAAAACGCAAAGGCATGACAAATAACTGA
>CAYXVT010000390.1:0-2026 GCA_964468105.1 Uncultured Candidatus Berkiella sp.
ACTGTCGACTGGGAGAACTTGGTGCAAGCGCTAAATCGATATGTGTTTGAAATTAATTCAAATAAACCTTACGATGTCTACAGCCAAACGTGGAGTAAAAAAGTAGGTGGCGCACAGCTTTTACTCCCCGCGCATGTTATCAATGAATACTGTCGTCCGGCACGGCCTTTTTATCCCACGCCGGACTTCACCCAACTCGAACCCACTGGTGCGTGGCGCTCTCGTGCAACCGATGAGGGTGAGTGGTTTTCGGCAAAGTATAACTACGGCACATTAGGGGAAGGATTTGCGGTCTATCGGGGGGGCGCGTGCTGTGCGAGTACTCGTGCACGCGTGCGTACCGCGGTTATATATGTGGGCGTAGAACAGGACAGCACGGCAGTAGCAGTTCTATTGAAAACACGCCAAGCACAGTGGGCTGCTGCGGTTTCTCAATATCTCCCTCGCAGCAGACATGGAAGCCGCGCCGATTTAGGTGCTGGCGCGTCTGCAAGCCCGCGGTAGCCGCATAGCCCGAAGGGTATATAAATGCGGCGTAGAATCATCTGAGAAGAAAGTTGCGCGCAGTTGCATGTTAATTGGGTATGCGTTTAAAGACTCGAATTTAATCACTCGGCAAATTAGGATGTTACAAGATTTTGTACGAGAAGGAATAGCTGAACAAGTGACGGATGAAGTTTTAAAAAGTGTATAAGGCAGAGAGGAGATGTGTTATGGATTAGAATAGCAGTTGTAAGTTTTTTAATAAACTTGCGGGTTTTTAACGGGTTTTAGCTCTCCACTGTTAGACCTGGTGCGGAGATGTTACATATTTTGTTAATATAAAAAAATTAACAAGATCAGCGCGATGAAACATCGTACGGATGATTACTTATCTTGTACTCCTCGTTAGGTATATTTTAGTTGACAAATATTGTTTAGATCTGCAAAATTTCGGACTTGAAGAATTGATTCGTCCCAACTAAATAAGGAGCGGGCATGAAAGAACAAAAAACTCCATTAACCGATGAGATAAAAAGTTCTGGTAATGGTGTAGGCGTTTCGCACCGTTGTTCCATTAATGCCAATGTTGATGACGCAAGTCATGAAGATCCCGATTACGTACAGTTAAGAGATTTATCAGAAGAAGTGAGACCTCGTGCAACGGGTGTTTTGAGTACTTTGATGGCTTTGGGAATTAATCCAGAAGCATTGGGACAAAGAGGCAGAGGGCAACCTTTACAAACGTTGTTGGCTAAAGAGCTGTCTTGTTCTAGATATTTTCGTTGGGCGGTCGTTGATAATCTTGTTGAAAAAATACTACAAGGATTAGTGCTGAATAAGCAAGACATATCACAAGAAGACATTAGTTTTTGTAAAGGTATGATACGGCAAGTACCTAGTGGTCGTTCATTATTACTCCATCAAGCCTGTGGTTTAAGAAAAATATATGCTGTCAGAGGATTGGTATTAACAACAGAAATGGTGTTAACTAAGGCGGTTAAAATTTTTATTACAGTGTCCTTAAGTTATCGACTATATGACTGGCTCGCAAATAGCAATAACGACTTTGTAGAATTCAGAGCAGTATTTGATAATAATAGCGAAAAAGGTGTTAGCAGTTTAGCGCGTTTATTATTAGCTAATTTTGATCCAACATGGTTATATTTATTGCTAACCAGCCCTGTCATAGCCGGAGTTTTAAAAGGATTATGGGATACTCGCAGAGAAGTATTGACTGAAAGTGCCGTCACGCAACTGGAAGAGGCGGTTAATCATCATACAAATGCATTGCTTAAAAAATATTTATGGAAAGATGTTCTGCGACAGATGATCCCAATGCCGGGGTTTAGTTCTGTCAGCGAGCGTGTGCAAAAAGCAGAACAACAAATTCGCTGGGATGGCAGAATAACGAATGAACAACGTGCATCGTTGTTTTCAAATATTGAATGCTTAGCCTTGCATGGCAGTGGAATGAGTCAAATCAATGCGATGCAATCATTGGCTAAGATTGTGCATAGCCTTTCTATTAAAGATTTCCATCAAC
>CAYXVT010000391.1:0-1991 GCA_964468105.1 Uncultured Candidatus Berkiella sp.
ATAAACTTACGCTAGTGTTTTAATATCAGGGCTTTAGTCCTATTTTTATTTGTATCGGAAGTTCCATTTTTTAGCAGATCGATTTTGATACATAAGTGATTGATTTTTAAATTTTTACAGCCATTTTCCTGCGGGCTTTTCTGGTGACTACGTTGACTTGATTTTTTGCTAAAACTTTAGGAAGCGTCACGCCAAGAGCTGCAAGCATTTGTTTATTTTGTTGTCGGGGCTCGGCGATTTGCTGAAATGACGACTCATCGCCAATGGATACTTCCAACATACAAAGAGTTGATAGGCTGCGTAATCCTTCGCTAACAGTCAGATAGAGTTCTTGCCAAGCTTTTTCCAGTTCTTTGATAATCATATATGCCAACATAACTACCAGCACATGACCCCTTGTATTGTTTTCCGAACGCACATAAACGGGGCGGATATCTAAATCGCTTTTAACGGTTCTAAAAGCCGATTCAACAAAGGCTAAATCTTTATAACGGTCATGCACGACAAGAGTGTTGGCATCTTTAGCTGGCAGATCTGTTTTGATGACATAGCAGCCATCGAGTTTTTTATCTTCATTTAAGGTTTCTTCATCTATTTTTAGGGACAGTGTTCTATCTTGAACGTCAACAGAAAGCCAATTTGCCAATTTTAATTTGGTCAGCTTATTATTAATTTCTTTGATAGCTGTTGCCACTTTAGCTTTGGGGTGGTTTTGCAGATAAATATTTTTTTCTCTCGTTAACGTTGCGACTTTAATTTGTTTACTTTCTCGGCAGTTTTTTAGTTCTTCAGCTCGAACTGGATTGCGTTTTAAGATATATCTAATATTGTCTTTTTCTACTTCCGTCACATTATCATCGAATAAGTTGTATTGAATGACGTCCTTTTTTACTAATGTTTCAATTTGCGCTTTCGTCATAGCTGTGATGTAGTGAAAGCCATGTTTCTCAAGGTTTTCGATTTGACTGCTTTTAATCATGCCCCTATCACCTACTAGAGTAACATTTTCACAACCGAATCTTTCTCGAACTTTTTTGATCTGAGAAACAAAAGTAGTAGTATCTTGAGTATTTCCCTTAAACACCTCAGTGGTAATAGGTGTGCCATCATCAGCACATAACAATCCAACGACAATTTGTTTTTTTCCTTTTTTCTTGTCTCTGTTATATCCCCAATCAGCAAGTTCGTTCTGTTTACCTTCAAGATATGAACTCGTAACGTCATAGAGAAAAAGATTTGGTTTTTCATCAGAAAATCTTTTATCAAAAATTTTATCTTCAATTTCTGTCTGTTTGTCGGTTAGCTAAGAAAGATTTTTATATAAATCTTCTTCATTAAATCCTTTCTCTAAACCTATAACAGAAGCAATTGCGTACGTTTCAGCCAGGCGCACAGCCGAAAGCCTGGATCCCTGTTCTAATACGCGCGTTAATACTTGCCAAAGAGCCAATTGACCTTGATGATGACTTCCTAATGCGTCGACAATACCTAGACGTTTTGCGACCTCAAATATTGCCCAAACACCACCGACAGAAAGCCCTTCTTTAATTTTAGCTTCTTTCAAAGATCCCAATTCTGATAAATCAGCCTTATGACGTAGAGCGAGCTCTATGGCTTTAATTTCATCTTCCGAGCAATTCGACAGGTTGGCTATAGTGCGTTTTTTTACTTTTTTTCCTTCCCTATAGGATTCTCGAAGCAAAACCGTTTGATAGATTTTACCTCTCTTTGATTTGAATGTTGACCTTACGATGTGCATATCTACATTTATATTAAATAAACTTATTTTAGTCAACCCAATAAATAATATTTATTTTTAATTTTGGTGACTACAAAATTTCATTAAAAAAACATAAACGGCTCATTATGAGTAAGTTACATTTTTTTACTCTGCAAAAAAATGGAACTTCCGTTGTAATGTCACCTTTTCCGCAAAGGTAAGCGTCAAATTTAGCCATCTTTCAGCCGCGTGAGTTTAAAGTTATCCTGAG
>CAYXVT010000392.1:0-1986 GCA_964468105.1 Uncultured Candidatus Berkiella sp.
GTTTTAAAACGAGATCTGAACATTTATTACAACATGTCGCTCCCAATGCTTACCCTGCTCTTAAAGCGCAATTAGTGGAACGACAATTGGAACTTGAACGTCGGGCTATGTCAACGGCGTTTTATCCTGCTAGTTTCAAAGTCGATAGGCATAAACTTTTAGTAGAACTCAAAGGTGAGCTTAAAATTTTTGTAGGTAATGCAGCAGTTCAATCTCAAACTAAAACTTATCATATCAACTTTAGTCAACATCATGGTCGTCTTTATATCCAAAAATTTTCTGAGGTGCCGCATGTCTAAAATCTTAATCACGATTATGTCGATATTGTTTTGTACAACAACAAGTACCTGTGCAAGAAGGGTCGGAAGTCAGCATTAGTGTTTCATCGAATACACTGAATCGCTTGGCTGTTCAAAACGACCGCATTATGACTGTCAAAGGTATTACGGGGGAGTTTCAGCTTGATAAAGATAACGACACGGGACAAGTGTTTATTAAGCCTATTGTAACCGACAAACAAGAACTCATCCATTTATTTTTATTAACGGAAAAAGGACATACCTATCCTTTAAGCTTGGCTTTGCATGAAGGCGCAGCTCAAAGCATTCTATTAATGCCTGTAGAGGTAGAACCCGCCCAGTGGGAACAATCCAGCTCTTACGAAACTTTGTTAAGAGCTTTAATCAAAGCCATGCATAACCAAACACCCGTCGAAGGTTTTATTATTAATAAAATTAAAACGCAAATTCCCATTATTAAATACGCAAAAACTAACCACCTTCAAACCTATACCGGAAAACAATTACAAGGTCATGTTTTAGAAGTAACGAATACATCCAAAGAAGAATTGGTTTTAACGGAACAGCTGTTTCAGTTAAATGGTGTTAGAGCTGTGTCGATTCTGAATCCTGTTTTATCTGCTCGCGCTAAAACACGTGTTTATGTGGTGAATTAATATGAAATTGATTTCAATTCCAACAGAAACGCTTAAAAAGCATCAATTAAAGGTTTTTAGTGTCGTTCTGGGTACTTTAGTGGTTCTCGGTGCGTTATTGTTTTTTATAGGCACGGAAAAAGAACCTTTACCGCTCGAAACTATGAGTGAAAAAGCACCGCTTTATGATGTCACAGAAGCCTTAGAAGATAAAAGTTTTTGGGTATTTAAATCAGAGAATCGTTTAGCTGAACAAGAAAAAACGCAAGCAAAATTGATGCATGACTTGGAAGAAATCCGCGAATCTTTAAAAAAGCCTGACACTGAGGATGCCAACTCAGAAATCGAAACTTTGCAAAATCGGGTGGCTGAACTTGAAAATAAATTAAACTTATCATCTTTTGGGGAAGCTGCCTCTGAACAAGACGCAGTTAACAATAATAATACTGCATTTGAGACACCGGCACCCTCTTATGGATTTAGTCATAAGTTCTCTCAAAATGTTAACACAGACATAGAAAAAGTACCTGCACGCTCTACCATTTTTTCAGAAACGATAATCATGCCCAATCCAAATGAACCCAGTACTAAATTCCATCACGATAATTATATTCCGGCAGGGTCTTATGTAAAAGCAGTATTGCTGAGTGGCGTTGATGTTTCTGTTGGCATTTCTTCGCAGTCTAATCCACAACCTGTGTTATTGAGGTTGGTGCATCCAGGTAGTCTACCCAATCATGTTTTAGGCAAGATGCGAGATTGTCGCATTATTGCGGCAGGCTCAGGTGAGCTTTCCACGGAGCGTGCACAGTTTAGATTAGAGAAGTTAAGTTGTATTCAACCGGATGGTCGTGTGATTGAAACGGATGTGGATGGCTATATCAGTGGCGAAGACGGCAAAAACGGTATGCGGGGACGCATGGTGATGCGCGATGCAGAGGTTTTAAAACGGGGCTTTTTGGGTGGATTGCTATCAGGTTTAGGTAAAGCAACTAGTCAATCGTTTAATACCACCAGCGTCTCGCCTTTAGGTGCGGTTAATACCGTTAAAG
>CAYXVT010000393.1:0-1979 GCA_964468105.1 Uncultured Candidatus Berkiella sp.
ATTGATTATTGTGTAGTCAGAGCTAACTCTATCGCCATCCTCAGCATCAGTTATTGTGTCGATTCCATCATCTTTGCCAAACATGAATACATCATTTCCTGCACCTCCGGAAAGTGTATCTTTCCCTTCTCCGCTAATAATAATATCATTGCCAGCCCCGCCAGAAATAGTGTTAACACCTTTACCGCCAATCAGCAGATCATTTCCACTCGAACCAACAATAATATCATTACCTTTGCCACCAACAAATAAATTAGCCTTTGACGTTGATGATGGAGGCGTTAGGATATTAGCGGTAATGTCGGTATCTTTAGCCGCCATCACAACATGATCAAATATATTATCCGCACTACTACCCCACAGGCTCTGCATAGCATTACGCATTGCCGAGGAAGACAATGAGCTTCCGCTAAGTAAATTGCTTATTAAATCTGATCTGCCAACTATATTACTTGTACTTCCCCACAGGCTATTGCCAAAATTAATATCCAGTTGCTCGCCATCGCCAGAAAGCTCTAAAATACCATTCACAGCAGTAGGAGAACTGCTCTGCAGTACTTTATCAATAGCAAGTTTTGCGGCGAATTGAACAAGTATATTGGTTATCGAATTTTTAGAGTCCCTAAGAAAACTTGATGTATAACTCTTATCTAAAGCCTTACCAAATTCATTAGCATCATCAAACATTGATCGGATGGCAGTATCACCGAATATACGAGTCCCTTCATCAATCGTAGAATAGGCAATAGCTGCAAGCATTTTCTGCGCTATCGGGTAAACCCCGGCAACAGCGCTAAAACCAGCAGCATTTGCAATATTGGCATTAAATAGGGAATCTATGAAGTCTGCCCCTATGTTGTTCCAGTCAGTTAACCCAGCTTGATTTGCATACATTAAATTGACCAACAAAGCCTGACTATGTAAATCTACAGGGCTACGTAGACCTCCATTGGAATCAAAATAATGCACTGGTGTTGATTGCACTCCCCGAAAACCAGCAAGTGCTTCGCCAGTTGTGGCGTATGCATAAACATTACGGGGAATCTGATAGAGAGATGTTGCCCCATTAAAATAATATGTGTCGCTTAAAAATTGATTTATTGCTGAATATGTCGGGACTAGTGCTGCTGATAATTCAAATGGCATATTATCAAAAATAGTTGCACTTTTGTTGTAAAGGGTTGCCATAAATCCAGCAAGACCTGCTCCTAAAGAATGCCCAGTGAACTCCACATCGTTTCTGGTTAGGGGATTATCTGTGCCAATCACTGCCCTGTAAAACTGGGCAGCAAGTATAGCTTGAGAAGTAAGCATACCACCGCCCTGGAACCATCCATTAACTATATCTATTGATGGCGGCACATCTGTTCCGCGATAGGAGATAACCGTTCCTCCTGCGTAATTATAAGAAACAGCATAAAATCCTGCAGCAACCCCACCATTTGTTAAAGGTGTATTCAAAGAATCGTTTGCAATTGTCGCATTTCCGATTTTTGTTGCACCCAATATCGTTGGCAATATAATACCTTGTCCAGTTGTGCTATTACCCCTGTTATAAGAATCAAGTGCGAGAATAGCTTTAAATAATTCACTGTTCATAATTATTCCTGTATAAAATCGCTTGAAAGTAAAAGTTCTTCTGGTGTTGGCGGTGGAGGGCTATCGAAGGACTCTCTTCCTACTATATTTCCACCATAATTCTGCCATTTATCAAGCCATGATAAATATTTTTTTACTACATCTTTGGTCAACGGCTCATCAGTCATTTCTATTGTTGCTAAGACCAGCTTCACGCCTTTGCCAAAAGTTTTTTCCAAATCATTCGGGTCAACTAGCTCAACTGTTTTTTGATCTTTAATATCACGGAAATGGACAAGCATTGGCAATTTGTCAAAAGGCACTTCTTTTTTTGCTTTAAGCTTGCTGTAATAACGGATGGCATCAGGGCTTAAAATATCAAATCCTGAAGGAAATTCGGA
>CAYXVT010000394.1:0-1978 GCA_964468105.1 Uncultured Candidatus Berkiella sp.
AGATGAGCTTGCTGAAAATATGAAGAAAAGCGGTGGTCATATTCCGGGTGTTCGACCAGGAAAACAGACTGCAGCATTCTTTAACTTTTTGTTAACACGTCTTGGATTAGTAGGGGCATTATACTTGGGTCTGCTTGTTATTGTCCCAACCATTGTGCACCTCCTTCTTAAAATGCCATTTTATGTTGGCGTTATGAGTGGAACAGCACTATTAATTATGGTTGGTGTTGCATTAGACACAGCAGCACAAGTAGAAGCATACTTAATCGAGCATAACTATGAAGGTTTCCTTTTAAGTGGTCGCATGACAGGGAGGAAGCTGCGTTGATTCAACAACAAGAACTTTACATTTTTATGGGTCCTCCAGGTTCAGGCAAGGGGACCCTTTCTCAATTATGCATTGATAAGTTAGGGTGGAAACAAATTTCTACCGGTAATTTATGTCGAAAACATATTGCTGAGCAAACGGAAATTGGAAAAGCAATAGATTTTGCCATAAAATCTGGTAAACTGGTATCTGATGACCTTATTACGCAGATGGTTATTGATTGGTTTGAAAATACATACAGTCAATCAAAGCCAGTTATCCTTGACGGATATCCGCGTACAGAGATTCAGGCACGAGTTTTTGATAGATTTCTCCGTGAAAAATTAATGCATTTGCAAGTTACACTTGTGTTTTTTGATATAAATGATGAAGAAGTCGTAAAGCGTTTGAGTGCGCGCTCTGTTTGTTCTAATAAAGAATGTCAGGCGGTTTATTCACTTTTGCCTCAATCGAAAATGGCATCTAAAGAATATGGTATATGTGATCTCTGTGGTTCAGCTGTAGTACGTAGGTCTGACGATCATCCGGAGTCTATTCGGGTGAGGCTTGCAACTTATGCACATCATGCAAAGATGCTTGACAGTTATTATGACAATAGTGGTCAAAAAGTTGTTCATCTTGACGCACAGCAACCCTTAGATCAACTTTATAGAAATTTTATGGAAGTTATAGGGCGTACCGTTGAATGATTACCATTAAAAATAAAGCCGCTATTCTTAAAATGATAGAGGCTGGAAAAAGATTGGCATCGATTTTTTTAGAGCTTCCTACGGTGATAGCAGTAGGTAAATCTACTGCTGATATTGATGCATGGATAGAAAAATCTCTTCTCAAGAAAGGACTTACTTCGCGCATGAAAGGGTATCAAGGATACCGTCATGTAAGCTGTATTTCTTTAAATGATGTTGTCGTCCATGGTGTTCCGCGCGCTGACGTAGTGTTGCAAGAAAAAGATTTGATGAAAGTTGACGTGTGTGCTTCATGGCAAGGATATTGTGCCGATATGGCCCGTTCTTTTTTTGTTGGTGATGCTTCTGATGTAGCTAAAAACCTTGTACGAGTAGCTCAGTCATCATTGGATAAAGGGATTGAACAGATGTGTATCGGTAATAAACTCACTGATATATCAGCAGCCATCCAGCGTGAAGTTGAGCGTAATGGTTTCGGGGTAGTCAGAGATTTTGCTGGCCATGGAATTGGTAAGAAAATGCATGAAGATCCAGAAATTCTTAATTATGGATCAGCAGGCAAAGGGCCAGTTTTACAGCAAGGTATGGCATTTGCTCTAGAGCCAATGATTACGGTAGGTGGTTATGATGTTTTTGTAGACCAAGATGATTGGACCGTAAAAACTCAAGACGGCAGCCTAGCAGCTCACGTTGACGATACAATAATTGTTACCCAAAATGGTCCAATGATTATAACTCGAGAGGTTTGATAGGCATATTTATGAAGCAGAAAGAAGATGTTATCCGTTTAGACGGTGTGGTAAAAGAGACATTACCTAATGCAATGTTTCGTGTTGAAATTGAAGGTGGGCATATAATTTTAGGCCACGTTTCGGGTAAAATGCGCATGCATTTTATAAAAATCTTGCCAGGCGACAAAGTTGCTTTGGAGCTTTCGCCCTATGATTTGACTCGAGGAAGA
>CAYXVT010000395.1:0-1972 GCA_964468105.1 Uncultured Candidatus Berkiella sp.
TGTTTGGCTTTGCCAAAGACTTGTTATGATATTGTAAATAATGTTCGTTTCAACGTTAAGATAAAGATTTATTAATTAAGGAGAGTCTGCCCATTCTCACCATCTTTTTCGATGAGTTTCTTGAGCTGTTTTAAAGCTTCTGATTGTAATTGGCGGACTCTTTCACGGGTAAGACCAATTTCAGAACCGGTTTGATCAAGGGTTGCAACATCGTGTCCTTGTAAACCATAACGGCGAACAACCACTTCACGATGTTTAGGTGATAAACGTTGTAGCCAGCGTTCGATATTTTCTTTTAAATCCATACAAGCAAATTTATGTAGAGGATCAAAATCCTGGTTATCGTGCAGGGTATCGATTAATGGCTTGTCAATAAGTTCAGAAATAGGAGAATCCATCGAAATCGTTTTTTCATTGAAGGTGAGCATTTGCTCGATTTCTTCAGGGCAGCGTTGCATTGCCGCAGCGATATCAGCCGCTCTTGGTTCATGATCTAGTTGTTTGGTTAATTCTCGCCCCTTGCGCAAGCAAGCATTAACTTGTTTGACCACATGAACAGGAACCCGAACAGTGCGTGATTGGTTCATGATAGCGCGTTCAATGGTTTGTTGGATCCACCAAGCGCCATATGTTGAAAATCTAAAACCTTTTTCCGGATCAAACTTTTCAACGGCTCTCATGAGCCCGATGTTGCCTTCTTCGATGAGGTCAAGAATGGGGATCCCGCTCTTGATATATCTTTTTGCAATTTTAACCACCAGTCTTAAATTGCATTTGATCATTTTGTGCTTGGCCTGAATATCGCCTTTTTGGATTTTTCTGGCATAGAATATTTCCTCTTCTTTGGTTAACAAAGGAGAGGTTCGAATTTCTTTATAGTATTGTTCTATGAGATCAAAAGGTTCGCTGTGACTAAAATCATATTCTTGAGTTTCAGCTACAGTAGGATGAGCGGGAGCGGCAAAAGGATTTGCAGGAGAGTCTTCACTCTCTTGAGTATCAAGTGCCTGCGTATAGGCATTGATATTCTTTTTAACTCCGTAATTCCACTTGTCATACATAAGTGATGACCTCTATCAAGAACATATATTAGTGAAAATTTGAGGAGTTCCATTCCAATAATCAATTCCTTTTAGCATTGTTACAAAATTTTATCGGCCTTGTCGTGCAATTTCTTTAATTTTCGCCTATAGGGGCTTGGGGCTGTTCAGATAATTGGCGCAAAATGTCTTTATACATAATAGGGTGCCCAGGATCTAACTCCCAAATTCCCAATAATTTGTGTGTAAAATCGGTAATGTAGATTTGTTCATTTATTCTATGAAAAAAAAGTCCGCCTTGGGATTTCATTTCAAGGGTTTGAATATATTTATTGTACTCTAATAAGTTTTTCATTTCTTCGATCAACTCATAGTGCTGTTTATAATTACTTGCAAAGCACAAAATGACATAGCATGTATTCTTATCGTCAAATGATAAAAGAATTTCACTATAAGTATTTTCAGTTAGGTAAATGTAGATTAGACTAGCCGCTCCGATTTGATGTGTTGTAACATCACAAATTTGTAAGCTTACTAGATGGAGTAAAGTTATGGCTGTTTTAGGACCTAGACCTGTTCGCAATTTCCCATGGTGGTATTCGTGGTTAAAGTGGATGTTACCAATTGCACTTGCTGTAACTGCCAGTGCTTGGTTAGGGCTTACATTGACTGCAGCTATTCCAGCCTATGGCATGCTTAAATGGGCTCCTGTTTTATTTTCTTCGCTGGAAGGCTTTTCTTCCTTTGCGGTTTTAACTTTAGCAATGGGTGCGATTGCTTCGATGACCGGTTTGGCCACCTCGCTTTTTGTGAGAGCAGCTCTTTTTAATGTGACTGAAAATATTGCGGCTCAAAATCTGCAAAGTGTGCAAGATCTTCAGCATCAACTAGCCGCTACCAAAACAGAATACGAAGCAAAATTGAAGAAAGCA
>CAYXVT010000396.1:0-1962 GCA_964468105.1 Uncultured Candidatus Berkiella sp.
TAATGAATATTTACAAAATAAAATTTATGATCTGTTGCGAAGGCTGTCCGAGGTATGTTGTGGTTTAATAAAATAGGACACCAAAGTTAAGAGGAAATAGGCTATACTATTTATATAACTTAATTTTAGGGGTCTATTATGGCTAAACGTAGAAAATATACAAAAGAGTTCAAAGAAGAGGCTGCAAAGCTGGTTATAGATCAAGGATACTCTCAAGAAGAAGCAAGTAGGAATTTGGGTATTGCGTCGAAAAACATAAGTCGCTGGATCCAGGAAATCAAAGGATTGAATGCCAAAGAGCCAGTCGAATTATCATTAGAAAGCGCCGAGTTGATACGCTTGAGAAAAGAGAATCATCAGCTCAGATTGGAGCGTGAGATACTAAAAAAGGCTGCGGCCTTCTTTGCCAACGAAACAAAGTAAGGTATGACTTTATATATAGGCATCGCAAGGCATATCCAATCAAATTGCTCTGTAAGGTCATGGAAGTGAATCGCAGTAATTATTATGATTATATAAAGCAAATCACAACAATCAAAGAGAGTGATATTACAGAAACGAAAATGATCATTGAAATGAAGGCATTACATAATAAAACCAGGCAAAGTTATGGTAGCAGGCGTATCTCTCGTAAACTACAAGAACAAGGTCATAAAATTGGCCGCTATAAAGCACGGCGTATTATGCGCGAAAATGGCATTCAATGTAAACAAAGAAAAAGATATAGAGTAACAACAAATAGCCAACATAGCTTCCCCATCGCAGAGAACATATTGGATCGTAATTTTACTGTACTTGAGCCAAATAAAGTTTGGGTTGCAGATATTACCTATTTATGGACTCTTGAAGGGTGGCTCTATATAGCAGCCCTTGTAGATCTTTTTTCTCGACGTGTTATTGGGTGGTCAACTGCAAGTACTATGCATACAGAGTTAATAGCAAATGCATTAATAATGGCTATTAATCGAAGACAGCCAGCTTCAGATCTCATGCATCATTCTGACCGTGGTTCACAATATGCAAGCCACGATTACCGGGGATTGTTAAAAGAACTTGGCATAACTGTTAGCATGAGCAGAAAGGGAAATTGTTGGGATAATGCAGTCATGGAACGTTTTTTTGGAAGTTTGAAATCTGAAAGAACTGATGGCATAACTTATCTGACTCGACGACAGGCTAAAAACGATGTGGTTGAATATATCGAGATGTTTTACAATACAGATCGCTTACATTCTACGCTAGATTATTTAAGTCCTGCAATGTTTGAAAAACAAAAAAATGTTGTTCCTCTTTAAAAGAGTGTCCTATTTTACTTGACCAGAACAGTACTTTTCTTGCTTCCGGTAGATCAGAAGACGATGACGATAAACTATAATATTGATAAAGCATCAAATCATCTCTTGTTATTGGATTATTTAGATTGGGTTCTTCGTCAGACTGCCTAACAGGAAATTGCGCCTCGATATTTAAGTTGCGAAAGTTACCGTCTTTATCGTAATAGGCTTTTTCTGTGACTA
Source organism: Uncultured Candidatus Berkiella sp. (assembly GCA_964468105.1). GTDB lineage: Bacteria > Pseudomonadota > Gammaproteobacteria > Berkiellales > Berkiellaceae > Berkiella. Next base: position 1,518 of record CAYXVT010000396.1, read on the forward strand.
AGCAATCATCATTTTCAGCAGATCTCAAAACACATCTCGAAACACATTTCAAAACAAAACTGTTTCGTTTGTTGAATATTCGAATTACACCTTCATCATCATAGGTTGCATAAGCCTGGCCAGTACGTATGAGCTTTTCCATCCGATGCTTTAATATCGGATTATCATATGAAAAAAAACAAAAACTTTCTGTATCTACCGTTCCCGATTTTCCCAAAATAGTTTGGCAAAAATTCAATCCAAGAATAGTTAATAGTATATATAATTTTTTCATATAATTATTCCTATATGATATAATTTTCAATTAATTTCCCAGTTCAACGCATTTTCTTTGTTAGTAATGTCTCTATAAAGTTAAGTTCATTATCTACTGCTTTTTTAACACAAGCCAGGATAACAGAATCGCGTACTTCATTAATTTTTTTATGTTTCATTACATACTTAA
>CAYXVT010000397.1:0-1174 GCA_964468105.1 Uncultured Candidatus Berkiella sp.
TTGATTGTTGAACCAGTCAAAGCCAACAGGTCTTTTTTATAAGCATGAAATTCGCTCAGGCCGTCAGGTTGATGCCTGAAACCATCCATAATATTGAGCTCGAATTTTCGACACAAATCTTTTACCTCTTGGCTATCATTGCCAAGGCTTTGAGCCTTTTTGCAAAGTATGAAACCTTGATCATTTATATCATTATACAAGCCCATTCCCAAAGGTAAAGGAGCTTGATTTTCATCAATTATTTTGGCTATTTGATAGGGCGCTTCGTTTGATCCAAGAAGCGTCGCTTCTGCAAAGTACTTACATTTTTGGTCGGGTGTAGTTGCCTTATCGGCCTTCAGCATGAACATGTCTATTCTTTCAGAGATAGGGAGGGCTTCGGTAGCATAAGAGGAAGCCTGAAGAGAAGTAACAGTGTGCATAAAATTTCCTGTAAACAATGGTTGATTCCCTCATACAGGAGTGAGATTGCTTATGTCAGAATATCTCATCCTGCAAAAGCAAATTCATTATCTAATATTTTGACAGAAAAAATATCCGGATTTTCCACAATACGCTAATGCAAATAAGAAATTATTTTAAGATGCAAATGATTAGGCGAAAGCTAACTCTGCGTTTTTCTAAAAGCAGTTGTTTTAAAGTTCACGTCCCATTTTTTTCTTCTGCGGAAGGTGGGCTCACGTCTGCGCTTGGGGAAGAGCCTACTCTAAATGGTGAATGACCTGTATAGATACGCAGCATATTTAATAATGGAAAATATTTTGACAGTTAGTCAACTGCGTTACTTTATTGAAGAAGGTCTGACACCGCTATTGAGACTTTCCACATTAGGATAAACCCGTAGTTTCCTAAAGTTAGTACCTTGTTAGCTTAATTTTTATTTAAATAAATTTTTCCATAACGCAATTACCCATTGCGCATCACTGACCGCTTGACCCATATCAATTCTTGCTTGATCAACCCCTTGTAATCGACTCATGTGCTGTAATTTTCGCCAATGTCGATAAATATCTGCAACTTGTTGCGCGGCGCGGGAATCGATGAGGCCTAGTTCGCCGCAGGTAATCAGCAAAGCAATATTGCCGTAATTTGCGCAAAGCTCGGGATATTGGTGGGCATAGCTGAGTATCAAATATTGCACCATAAATTCAATATCGATCATGCCGCCGGGACT
>CAYXVT010000397.1:1184-1959 GCA_964468105.1 Uncultured Candidatus Berkiella sp.
TCGCGCATTTTGTTGCGCATGGTGATGATTTCTTGCTTCAAACTAATAGGGTCGCGCTGCAGACATAGAATTTTTTGACGTAATATGTCGAATTTACCTACTAAGCTAGTTGGGCCTGTAGAGGCTCGTGCGCGGCTTAGCGCTTGATGTTCCCAAACCCATGCTGAGGTGGTTTGGTATTGCTCAAAAGCTTGGATTGATGACACCATTAAGCCACTGGCTCCATCCGGGCGCAGTGCCACATCAATGTCAAATAAAATGCCCGCTGAAGTGGGCGTGGTCATCCAGGTAATGAAGCGTTGAGCGAGCTTGGCATAGTTAGTAGGTGCTTCTGGATCATCGTCGTCATATAAAAACACCAAATCTAAATCTGAAGCATATCCTAGCTCTTTTCCACCTAATTTCCCATAAGCAACCACGGAGAATAAGGGATCATCACGGTGGCGTTGGGTAACGGTACCCCATACTGCGGTGACGGTAGCGGCAACCATGATATCAGCCAGTTTGGACAAATGATCGGCTAAGCGTTCAACCGTTAGCATCCCTTCTAAATCTTGCGCAAGCAAGCGAAATAGCTGCGCATGATGCATTTCGCGTAGCGTCACTAATTGTCGTTCAGTATCCTGTTGATGATGTTTTAATTGCTGGTCTAATTCTTGGCTAAATGCATCCCAGTCAGGCGATTGATGGAGTGTGACGGTATCTAACAATTCATCTAATAAGATTGGGTGCTGAATCAGGTAGCGAGCGGCCCAATCACTCGCATGCATCATGC
>CAYXVT010000398.1:0-1910 GCA_964468105.1 Uncultured Candidatus Berkiella sp.
TTCAGATTTTAAAATAGCTTTCATTTCAATATCATGAAATGTTCCATTTTTAAAGATATGTTCACGCTGTGTGCCTTCTTGTTGCATGCCATTTTTTATCATTACGCGACTGGATGCCTCGTTGAATGTAAAGTGACTACCAAAAATACGGTGAAGTCCCAAATCCTCAAACCCATATTGTATGATTCTGCCAAGCGCTTCAGTGCCATAACCTTGCCCCCAAAAGGGTTTTCCAATCCAATAGCCTAAGTTTGCGTGGTAAAACTCTTCAGTGATCTCTATACCTATCGCACCAATAAGAGAGTTGTTTGCTTTTAAGATTACAGCAAATTTATGTTCGCCCAAGGCAAGGTGCGACGGATGTGCTTCAATCCATGCCTGCGCCATGCCCTTGAGATAGGGGTAAGGGATACTAAGGGTATTGTCTGCTATCTCTTTTGCCTGAAGAAATTCATAAACCTTTTGTGCATCGTTTAATGTGAAAGGTCGATAGGTCAATCGGTCAGATTCAAATTGAATGGATTTTGGTTCAATTGCACTCAATGGTTTTCCTAAAAAATTCGATATATTTCAGCAATCATATCAAATCCATTGTACTTACAACATGCTCAAAGATCAGGGAAAATAACTAGCATTTAATTTGTTACATATATGACATAGAATAATAAATACTCCTTAAAGAATTCACAGTGAATTGGGGGAAATACATGCAAGGCCTTCAAGACGACGAGTTTAACCCTTCGGAAAGTGATGTTGCCTTGTTCAACAGTATCGTATCTGCATTGGACTTATATTTTGCCCAAACCCAAAAACAAGCAGGTGATGCTGAAAAAAATAAGGCAAAGGAAGCTATTGATCCACTCGTTGAGAAAATACAGGACTTCATTAGTGATCCTTTAAGTGTCGATAATAAAGAAAAAATTATTTCCCTGTTTAAAGAAAATACTTTTTCTGAAAATAGTCATATTAAAAAAATGTCAGAAACGGTTCTTGCAAGATTGGATTTATTAGAGCGGTGGCAAGCCAAGGGTATTAACCTATGGGATGAACTTAAATCAGCAGAAAAAGACATTTTATGGTCAAAATTAACCGATAAAGAGAAAAAAGAGATTACCGCTAAAGAATGGCAGATAGCAAAAGATTTTTTCGCAAAAGATGAAAATAAGAATACGGAAAAAATGAGGCGTCAGGACAGCGATACCAGACATTCATTTCTTAAAATTGGCGATGAAATTTACCTGATATCAAGAAAATACTTAGGAGCGGGCGCTTTTGGTAAAGTTAAATCTTCTGCCATAGAAAATACGCAAAGTGATGAAACGGAAATAGACGTGCAAGATAAAGATGGCCAGGATATTGCTCTTAAAATCATTGGGATTCCCGCAAATTTATCTGATGAGAAAGCCAAGATGGAAAGAGATGCGGCAGAAAATGAAGCAAATATTTTAATGAAAATGGGTGATGCAAAAGCAGGGACGGCATTTACTCAAAGAGAGTTTTCAAAAGACCAATATCCCAAAGGGAAAAAATGGGGTAATAAATTAATTGTTGCAAAGTTTTATATAGCATCCAAAAAGCATAAAGGAAAATCTCTGGAAGATCGACTTAAAGATTTAGATCCAACACAAAGAAAACAAGCAGCTATCGCATTCTGTCGCAAATTAAAAGAAATTCATGATAAAAAAATAATCCATATCGATATTAAACCACCTAATGCTATTGCGAGTGTCGATGGTAATGACATTCGAGTTAATCTTATTGATTTTGGGCTTTCACAATTATTGGCAGATACTAAAAAAACATATATAGGTGACGGAGCATCTGGAACACCAGGATACATGGCACCTGAAGTGTTAAGTGATCATGAATATTCCTATGCAAGTGATATATGGAGCACAGGAAAAATGTTT
>CAYXVT010000399.1:0-1909 GCA_964468105.1 Uncultured Candidatus Berkiella sp.
GGAGCAAAAGTGCTTATGGTGGGTGATGGTCTAAACGACGCACCATCCTTAGCATCAGCAACTGTTTCAATGTCGCCATCAAGCGCTATGGATATTACCCAAAATACTGCCGATATTGTGTTCCAAGGAGAACTTCTTAAACCAGTATTAACTGCACTTGGTACTGCTAAATTTTCACAAATATTAGTAAAGCAGAATTTTGCACTAGCTATACTTTATAACGTAATTGCTATACCTCTGGCTGTGCTCGGCTATGTAACACCACTAGTTGCTGCAATTGCCATGTCTAGCTCATCATTGGTTGATATAGCAAATGCTATGCGCCTTAATATAAAACAGAAAATCTAATGTATATGGATGTACTTGTTTACCTTATTCCTATCGCACTAGCACTTGGCGCTGTTGGCCTTGCAGGATTTTTCTGGGCTTTAAGGAACAGGCAGTTTGAAGATTTAGATGGTGAATCCTACCGTATTTTAAATGATGACGAGTAAGCAATGCTACCAATCAATAAAGAGTTTTAGCCAAAGTTAGAACCTCAACCTTTGCAGCCCCAGCTTTTAGGAGTATCTTTGCGCATTCATTTGCTGTTGCGCCAGTTGTTATAACATCATCTATCAATAATATTTTTTTATCATTAAATATACTCTGGTATTGTGGGTTAACTTTGAATGCGCCACCGATATTTTTAAACCGTAAGCGGCGGTTAAAGCCAGCCTGTGTTTTTGTATATTTTCTGCGGATAAGCCCGGTAACAATAATTCTCTTGCCAGAAATCTTAGCCAATTCATGCGCCAATATACCAGCCTGGTTATATTTTCGTACAAGCAATTTGCCAAAATGCAAAGGCACAGGAATGAGAAAATCGGCATCACTTAACATATCCGCCCCTACCCTTGCCATCCATTTTGCATAGGCAATACGGTTTTCTATCCTATCTTTATATTTAAACGATGTTATCATTGCGCGGCTGGCATCGTCATACAGGAATACCGCCCTAGCCTTTGAGAATTTAGGCTGCTCCCTTATGCATTCAGCGCATACAGAACCATTGGCCGCAGCAAAATCAAAAGGCAAACCGCATATTTCACATTGCGGGTTACTGATAAAATTTACTTTTTCCCAGCATTTAGCACAAATACTGCCATTTTCATGGATATTACCAAAACACACCATGCAAAGTGGTGGATATATTATATCCATCATACGTTTGGCACTGGATTTAATCGTATTGCTGAACATTTATAGATTGAAGATTGATGATTGAAGATTTAAGCTGCAACCTGGGTAACCTTAAATCTTCAATCGCAAATCTTCAATCCTTTTCCATGACTAATGAAATCAATATTTTTAACCGCAATCTAGTCAGACAAAGGCGTGATTCTGCAGCCTGCACAATTGATGGGCATGATTTTATTATAAAACTAGCTGCAGACTACATAATAGAACGCCTGCTGGATATGGATAAGAAATATCCACTCGTATTAGATATTGGCTGCCACACTGGCCAGCTAGGCAGAAAACTTAGCAGCGCTTCTATTGTGGATCAGGTAATTTATTGTGATGTATCGCTAGGAATGCTGGCAAATATTGAAGGATACAAACTAGTTGCGGATGAAGAATTCCTGCCATTTTCCAAAGCCAGCTTCGACCTAATCACTAGTAGTATGAGCCTGCATTGGGTTAATGACTTACCAGGCACATTACTCCAAATAAAGCAATGCCTAAAACCTGATGGATTATTTATTGCTGCCATGCCAGGCCTTGAGACCCTGAAAGAATTGAGGCACTGCCTTATGGAAGCAGAAATTGAAGTAACAGGAGGCACTGCACCACATATATCCCCTTTTGCAGATGTTAAGACCATGGGGCACCTCCTTAGCCGTGCGGGGTTTAACAAACCAGTTTC
>CAYXVT010000400.1:0-1197 GCA_964468105.1 Uncultured Candidatus Berkiella sp.
CAAGTGTGATTGTGATTCGGGGGCGGAAAGGAGGAGTAAGTAGTCGGAGGGTGAAATTAAATTATATGATGACGGCTTTCTGATAGTAGAAACAGGGTGGCCGTCTTTAGTAATCCAATATTTTTGTGTAAGTACGCCACCAAACTCAACCTCGTATTTTTTATTTATAAGTTGAATACACTCAACGGCTTCTTGGCTTCCATCATATCGAAAGCAAACATTCTCTAGTGTCATTTCTGTTTTAGTTGTCATGGGGGAGGTTATTTGGAATCTTTTTTAGTTAATCGTGCTTTTAATTCGTGAACAAATATTTCCGATTTGCTTGCAGGGAAAGTTGTATCTAAAGCGGTTAGAGCCGAAAGAAATAAATCGCTTCTATCAGCAACATATTCGGGTGAAATGATTTTCACTTTGTCGGGTTCATCACATTCAATGACAACAATCCCTTTCTTTTCAATCTGCTTTCTCTTTGTAGCAGTGATTGCATTTTTTGGCAGTACGATTATGTTCATCTTGTATCTGTTGTTTAGTTGTTAGATTGGTTTAGTTGTGTTGATAACCATTGTTTAAATTTATTGAAGTCCATTGAAGCGTAAAGTTGAAGGGTCTCTTTTGCCGTGTTGCCGTTTATATTTTCTTTATTCAGAATATTTACTGCAAACTCTTTCAACAATTTATAATGAACGCTCTTTTCAAATCCAAGCCTTAACATATATTTATTTATGCCGCTTCTGTAATTTTGTCTTACATGGTCGTTGTAATTTTCGTGGTGACTCATTTCCCTTCCTCCCCTCCATTAGCATCAATGAAATCAATGGCTTGGCAAAGTATGGTGAAGGCGGTTTCGGGTGTGCCGTATGATATTTCATAAGCATATTTATTTCTAAATCCGCTTCTCTTTTCATCGCTTACTGAAGACCACTCTGCGTTTATTACTGCTTCATCGAATAAGTCGCATATCTTCTGCCATACAGGAATCTGCCAATCGAAAGAGTTGGCAAAATTATTTGTCGGTATTGAAACATAGCATATTCTTGTTTCATTACCAATGTGCACTACATAGTGTGCAGCTTGCAATGGAGTGTCTTTTACATACTTTCCAATCAGTTCCGCACATCTTTTATTGTAATAAGTTATGTCTTTCATTTCTGTTTTAGTTGTCATGGGGGAGGTTATTTGGAATCTTTTTTAGTTAAT
>CAYXVT010000400.1:1297-1899 GCA_964468105.1 Uncultured Candidatus Berkiella sp.
TTGCATTTTTTGGCAGTACGATTATGTTCATCTTGTATCTGTTGTTTAGTTGTTATATTGGTTTAATTAAGTGGTTTATGTTTTTTGCACTTTTCGTTTGGACATACTACGTAGTAAATTCTCAATACTTCGTAATATTTAATATCACTATTTTGATAAGTGAATTCTAAATTACAGTAGTTACACTTTGTTTTCATTTCCCTTTCTCCTTTCCATTAGCATCAATGACTTTCTGTTCCTGTTTAAATGTTTGATTGAAATAATCTTCGCCGCTTAACTTTAAATCATCATGCCTTGCTGCATCCACTATATTCTGCCGTTCTTCGGATTGTTTGGATTGAAGGTCTTCTACTACTGATTCTAAAATAGCTATGTGATTCATTACGGATAATTTGTTATCATCGCCTTCAATAAAATCTAAATACTCTCGCTTTGACTTTATACTTTTCTGATACTCCCCTATCAGTTGGGTTGTGATTAGTTCTTTCATGGTAGGTTTAGTGTTTCAAAATAGAATATTACAGGCTTTGGTGTTTCCTGAACTTGTCCGTATCGTTTTGCAAATTTGTATGTTGCATTGTGATTTCTGTTTAATGAGTCAA
>CAYXVT010000401.1:0-1895 GCA_964468105.1 Uncultured Candidatus Berkiella sp.
ATCCTTGCCATTGTACTAAAAATTAGCCTTCAACGCGAAGACGCCAAGAGCCAAAGTGTGGGCTTGTGGCACGAACCGTAAAATGCCCCATTTTGGCAGGATGTACGTTTTATTCCTTACGTATCGTCGCTAATTTAACAGCGGACAGTTTTTGGATATAAAACCATCCCAGGTCGAATTCATTTTTTTTACGAGAAAACTTGGCGCTTGCAGGATTGGCATGGTGATTATTATGCAATTCCTCGCCACAACCCAGAATACCTATTCGACAAATGTTCTTTGAATAGTCATTCGTATCATAACTAGTATATCCAACACTATGAGCCATACCATTAATGTAAAAGGTTGTAGTAATGGATACTAATATAATTTGTAGGCACCAAACGGGTACAGCCCATATTCCGATGGCGAGAATCTCTAAACAAAGCAAAAGAATTGGACCTTTGTCGGAGTGTTTTTCATATAAATTTTTCTCTAAAAAATCGTAATTACGCACTTTAAACGTACGAACCATGTCATTGTCTTTTGCTTCGTTAACTATTTCCAGGCCGGAGTGTAACATTTTAAAAAGCCCATGGATCACAGGCGAGTGGGGGTCATTTACGGTATCTGTGTATTTGTGATGAAGATGATGAATTGCAACCCACTCTCTTCGTTTTATTCCGATAGATAACCATAGCCAAAATCTAAAAAAATGGATAAGTAAAGGATGATACTCTACTGCTCTATGGGTTTCGGAACGATGTAAATAAATAGTTTGGAGAGTCAATGTTAAATGAATAAAAATCAGCAAAAAAATGGAAATATACCACCAATTAACTCCTAAAATGCCTTCTCTAAGATGAGGATATAAGAATGCTATTATCCATGAACCTATAATGGTGCTGACTCCAGTTAAAACGATGCCTGTATCAATCCAGCTGATTTTCCAAGAAGAGAAATTGAACTTTTTCACCATAACACCTACACATCAATCGGTGAATACAACAAGCTCATAATAGACTAAAAGTACATAGTTGAAGATGAAGTGAATTTACTACTACTTTTCATCAATCCAATAACCTCAAGTTGATTGGATAAAGCTCACCACTTTTTAACGTACCACCTCTAATTTAATGATTCATTTTTCCAAAATCTATATTCTAAAAAATCAATTATTCAATTAATTTCTTCAAATATATTTTTTCATTATAGCTTATATATAAGCCTTAATGAGTAAATAAATAGCAAAGACCGGACTTTTTTGAAGAAATGAGTCAACAAACAACAGCTATTCTCAGTTAGCGATCTAACCCACTAGATTCGGGGAGTTTTAATTCGATCTTTCGCACAAATTTCTATTTTGTACTATCTAAATTTTATCAAATTAGCAATAATTAGTCTCATTTTATACTCAATATTTCCGATGGTTACAACAATAAAAAAACACTTAAGTTTAAAGCCTCTTATTGAAGGATTCAAACAGACTGTAATCGACATTCCAGATAAAAGAAGAACAAAGAGTGTGAATTATCCAGTTCTGGATACCGCATTGTCTGTATTAGCTTGCATGTTTTATAAATCAGGCAGTCTCTTAAAGTTTCAGCGTCTAATGAAGAAGAAGCTTTATAAAAGCAATTTAAATACTCAATTTGGTGTTGAGGAAATACCGAGTGACAATCAGATCCGGTCGATACTTGGAACCATAAATCCGGAGCAGTTTAGCGATGTTTTTAAAACCTATTTATATCGGTTACAAAGAGGGAATCATTTAAAAAAGTTTTGCTTTGAAGGTAAATACTTAGTAGCACTTGATGGGACACAATATCATACATCAGAAGACATTAGCTGTCCTGAATGCCTTGTGAAAAAGAAAAGTAATGGCAAAACAGAGTATAGCCATACAGCACTACAAG
>CAYXVT010000402.1:0-1882 GCA_964468105.1 Uncultured Candidatus Berkiella sp.
TGCACTACAAGCGGTTGCTGGTGAGCGCAAGATTTTGTCTTTTATAGAACTTTACGGCAAGAAACTGGAGGAAACAAGGCAAGTTAAATTAGATATATTAGATGGCAAGAATGCATTAATAGCATTATGGCGTTCTGATTGTGCGCCATGCCTGGTTGAAATAGCGGCATGGCCAAAAATTGCAGAAGAAAATCCTGATTTGCCCATTTTCTTAATTTCTCTGCAAGATGAAGTGCATGCCCGCAAACACTTGCCGCTTACCTTTCCTAAAAATGTAAGATTATTAATAGCTAAGAATGATGGGAAAGAAGTATTTAAAGCGTTTGGTGCGGGTATGCCAATGCTTCCTTTTAGTGCGGCAATCCATGCAGATGGAACTGTGTGCAGAAGCCAATATGGTCTTTTAGATGGAAAAACAGTCAAGCTATGGAGCAAAACGTGCTAATTTTTAATCGATTACAGATCAACAGCGCCCCGCGAATGGGAAAGAGCCCGCTTTTGGGGTAGAGCCCGTTTTTGTGATGGCATTTGTGGACTTTGCCGGACGTCTTTGAACGTTGAGTTGGCGTCCTGTTTTTGTATGACCGACCCGAGACATAGTTAACAGAACGTACCGGAGACATGGTTTACACTATCAATAGGTTAACGCTTATTGAGAGGTGTACGATGCCGTGGAAGGAGAGTTCTGTAATGGAAGAGCGAATGAAGTTTGTTTCTCGCTTACTTGAAGGTGAAGAGATGACGTTTTTATGCCGCGAATTTGGCATATCACGTACTACTGGTTATAAGATATACGATCGCTACAAAGATGTTGGCCTTTCTGCTTTGCAAGACCGCTCAAGGCGTCCGGTTCGTTATGCCAACCAATTACCTTATCAGGTTGAAATGCTGATAGTAAATCTTAAAAAAGAAAAGCCGCACTGGGGTGCACGCAAGCTCAGGGAGTTGCTGGTAAGGAAACTGCCTGCTGATGTATGCATTCCTGCAAACAGTACTATTCACGCAGTTCTTGACCGTCATGGATTGGTGGAACATAACGGCAAGCGCAGGCCTCGGGCACAAGGAACAGCTTTATCTGCCGGACATAATCCCAATGATTTATGGTGCGCTGATTACAAGGGAGAGTTTCTACTGGGAAACAAGCGTTACTGCTACCCACTAACAGTTACTGATTATGCTTCTCGTTACTTGCTTTTATGCGAAGCATTGGAATCCACTCGCGAAGACTTAGCATTTACTGCCTTTGAACGTCTTTTTAAAGAACGCGGCCTGCCTGCAGCAATACGCTCTGATAACGGAGTGCCTTTTGCCTCAGCCCATGCATTGTTCTATTTAAGCAAATTATCAGTATGGTGGCTACGCCTGGGAATTAATATTGAGCGCATCAAGCCTGGAAACCCTCAACAAAATGGGCGCCATGAGCGCATGCACTTAACCCTAAAAAAAGAAGCAACCAGGCCAGCCGGAATGAATAGCCTGCAACAACAGGCAAAGTTTGATTCTTTCCAAGAAGAATTTAATAACGAAAGACCGCATGAAGGTCTGAATATGGCTTGTCCTGCTAAACTTTATACCACCGCGCCACGACAATATAATGGCCTGCCAGAATTAAAATACCCATTCCATGACCTTGAAATTATGGTTACTGCATGTGGCAGGATTTGCTTGCACCGCAAGAAAATCAACCTATCTACTGTCTTTGCAGGACAAAAACTTGGCCTTAAGGAAGTAGAAGAAAATACTTGGCTTGTTTCTTTTATGAATTTTGATCTAGGATACTTTGACGAAACTACTTGTAGATTAGAACCAATTGAGAACCCTTTTAGGGTAAATGTGTTACCTATGTCTCAAGAATAATCTGTTACCTATGTCTTCGGTATAT
>CAYXVT010000403.1:0-1871 GCA_964468105.1 Uncultured Candidatus Berkiella sp.
GTGGCTGTTAACCACTGGGTCGGCGGTTCGAGTCCGTCCCGGGGAGCCAGCCTAAACAAGGGCTTTTGATCTTAAAATAAACTTTCATTTTTTATGGAGTATACCTTTGACAATAAAATAGAAAGGATGAAAAAGTTAAGTTTACTTTTTAGTTTACGTGATCATAAACAATTAAATCCAATTGTGTGTTGTTTTTTGCATTTTTTGAGATATCATATGTCCTTAAAAATAACTTACGAAAATATATGAAAATTTTAATAACAGGTTCTGAGGGGTTAATAGGGAGAGCTCTAAGTGAACGTCTTAAAAAAATCAATCTAGAGGTCATTCATTTTGATAAAAAATTTCCAATAACACATCCCTACTATGGCGATATCCTCAATGGAGATAAATTAGAAAACGCAGTTAAAGACTGTGTTGGCGTTATTCATTTAGCCGCTGTTTCAAGAGTTATTTGGGGAGAAAAAGATCCAGAACTCTGTTGGAAGACAAATTATGAAGGAACCCAATCTGTTATTGAATCAGCGCTTCTGTCTCCCAAAAAGCCATGGATACTTTACGCCAGTAGTCGCGAAGTTTATGGAAATCCTTCTCTTCTTCCCGCAACTGAAGAAACACCCTGGAAGCCTATAAATATTTATGGTGAATCAAAGGTTGCTGCAGAAAAGGCAATCCTTGAAGCACGAGCTAATGAACTTAATACGGCCATTGTTCGCTATTCAAATGTTTATGGTTCTCTTCATGATCATCATGATCGTGTAATTCCCGCTTTTTGCAAAGCAGCTGCTTTAGGAAACCCTATAAGAGTTGATGGTTCCTCTAATACATTTGATTTTACATACATTGATGATGTTGTTGAGGGAACATTAAAAATCATTTCGTTGCTGAATGAGAACAAAGAGAATCTTTCTCCATTTCATTTAACAACTGGCAAAGAGACATCATTACGCGAAGCTGCAGAGCTAGCAAATAAAATCGGGAAAAAGCAGTCTGAGATTATTGAAGCCCCACCTAGAAATTATGATGTTCCAAATTTTTATGGGAATTCAACAAAAACAAGAAACATTTTGGGGTGGAAACCCATGGTTGGCATAGAAGAGGGTATTGAAAGACTTACTCGGCTATTTCAAAAATAAGATACTAATAAAGTAAGGCAACTTGTGATTATTCTCAAAATTATTCATGGATATCCTATGCGCTTTAATGCAGGCTCTGAAGTTTATAGCCAGCAGCTTTGCCACGGACTAGCAAATGGGCACGAAGTTCATATATTTACCAGAGAAGAAGATATATTTAAACCAGACTACGTTATGCATGCTGAAGAGGATTCTATAGATCCTCGAGTAAAGCTGCATATCATTAATATGCCAAAACTGCGTTTGCTTCAAAAATACCAGCATGATGATGTTGATCAAAGATTTGAAAGATTATTGGAAAAAATAAATCCGGATATTGTTCACATCGGTCATCTAAATCATCTTTCTACATCCCTTGTGAATGTAATTTATGAACGGAATATTCCTATTGTTTATACCCTTCATGATTATTGGTTGATGTGTCCGCGTGGCCAATTTCTTCAACGAAACTCAAAAGAACCCTGGGCTCTTTGTGATGGGCAAGAAAACAAAAAATGTGCTCAGTCTTGTTTTACAGGCTTTTTTTCAGATCGTGAGAGGCGAGATGCAGACGTTGACTATTGGACACAATGGGTTGCGAGGCGTATGCACAGTATGAGAAATATTGTGAATAAGGTGGATCAATTTATTGCACCATCTCAGTATCTACTTTCACGCTTTCGAAATGAATTTGATATTCCAGATGAAAAATTAATCTATCTTGATTATGGTTTTAACCTTGATCGTTTGAAAAAC
>CAYXVT010000404.1:0-739 GCA_964468105.1 Uncultured Candidatus Berkiella sp.
TGACAGTAGCACAAGTTCAAGTGGATCTTCGTACGCGTCGGGTCCTACTTTAGGGTCTACGTTGGAATTTAATGCAAATAGGGGGCGATAATATGAAACGAATCATCGGTGCGATGCAAGGAAAAGCAACTAAATCTCAAGATGAATTAGCGGGTTTAATGGGTAAAGGCTTAGCACATTGCGAGGCAGGTCGCTGGGATGAAGCTATTTCGGTTTTTTCTACAGTGATAAAACACGGGGAAAATTCTCACGAGGCTCATTTGCATCGTAGCCGGGCTTATTTAAAGAAAAATAAACATGATGCTGCGTTGCAAGATGCTAATAAATTAGTGGAACTATCACCCAATTATCTCCAGGGTTATAGTCATCGGGGCGTTGTTCAGTGTTTGCGACAGGCCTATGATGAGGGTATTGCGGATTGTACACAAGCCATTCATATGCAAAATGAAGTGTGTAATGCGTCCACAGATATCTATGGAGCCACTATATTGGCAGAGCTTTACAATAATCGTGGTTTAATGCAGCGAGACTCGCAAAAAGCAAAAGCTGATTTTAGCCAGGCTATTGTTTTGGCTGCACAGTCCACTACGGCTTATCACAATCGTGGTATTCTTTTTCTAGATTTAAAGGAGTTTGACGCTGCTTATGCTGATTTTAATCATATCATCCAACTCCAGAAAAATAATCCTAGGGCCTATTATCAGCGAGGCATTGCCTTGCAGCGCAAGAAAAACCATCA
>CAYXVT010000404.1:749-1091 GCA_964468105.1 Uncultured Candidatus Berkiella sp.
AGACGCGATTAAAGATTTTAATAAAGCAATTTCACTCTCACCTGACTTTGTGGATGCTTACAATAGCCTGGGATTGTCGTTATACCATTTAAAGGATGTTGATGGGGCATTGGGGGCTTTTGAAAAAGCGATTTCCATTAATGAGAATTTTGCTAATGCGCATTATAATCGTGGCATGGTATTAAAAAATCTAAAGCGTTTTAATGAAGCTTTGCCCGAATTTGCAAAAGCGGTGAGCTTAAATTTTCAAGATCCACCAGATGACACCCAAGCACAACGAAAAAGGAAGATGCGTGATGCGTATAACTTAGTGCAAGAGGCAGGTACGTTAATTCAAAATAC
>CAYXVT010000404.1:1101-1867 GCA_964468105.1 Uncultured Candidatus Berkiella sp.
AATCGGTATGGATACTTTGCAGATCGTTTCCATTTTCGCCGGGTGGGCGGCCAATGCTCCTGCACCCGGCGCAGGGGCCGGTGTGAGCGTTGCCGTAGAGTTAGTAGGGGCCGTCTGCCAAGTAGCCGTTATTATTAACAATCAAATTGAACTTGCCCAAGCCAATAAAAAACAATGTAAACGACTCGGAGATAGGATTGTTATTATTTGTGACTCCGTAGTGGGGCTTGATCTAACCAGCAACACAGAACACTATATTTTGGCATTGCGCAAATTAAACGAGACATTTAAAAACTGTCAAACCTTAGTAGAGCGTTTTAGCCAAAGGAATTGGTTTACTCGCGTGATCTTAGCGGGTACAGATAATGGGGAGTTTCAAGATGTTTATATTCAATTACGTGATGATGTTCAACTGTTGCAGCTAGGGCTGAATGCGCAGCAATTGCTAAATGAAGAAGAAGCGCGGCAAGATGCCGAAGTGGATCGTGCTGATTTAAAGAAAAATATTCAGGCTATCATTCAAATGAATGTGGATTTAAAAAATCAGATGCAACATATGCAGCTGGGTCAAGAAGACCGCGATAGAATTATGGTGCAACAATTGGAATCCATGCGCACCTCATTTGCGAGTTTATTGGAAAATAAAGGGCAAGAAATCTCTAATTCCTATGCGGGACTCACAGTGATCCCTTTTCATACGTTAGAAATTGAAGAGCGATTAGGAGAAGGAAAACTAGGCGTAATTTATTTAGGACGCCTCCATGGG
>CAYXVT010000405.1:0-1837 GCA_964468105.1 Uncultured Candidatus Berkiella sp.
AAATATACAGGTTTTCCAGTAAATCGAAACTCAGGATGTTGAAAAACATACCTGTTTGTTAATACAACAACTTCATCATTTTCTACATAGCCAGATATATCCAGCTCTCTTCTATCAAAAGGAGGAAGGTCTTTCTCTGTTAGGGATACCTTATATGTGTCCACCTCTGTGGCATATGGAAGAGGTATTCCATCAAGAAGAATCTTCTCATCGTAAGAATCATGTAAGTCTTTTTCAGTATCTACCATCTAGATATTGTAACAGGGATAGTTTCTTTTGTGAAATTTAAATGATATAATACTATGGGTTGTGGTTCTTTAAAAAGAAAAGAGAAATGGAGAAGAAAATGTGTGAAATGGTGTATAAATTGCCGTGTGATGAAGGAACGGAGCAGTACCGTAGTTATATGGATGGTGCTGGAAAGGTTTTTATAAACCTTACTCCTAACAGTATCATTCTAAATGATTTTGCAAACAGGGTCGTTATCCCTCAATCTGGTCACATTTTAAGGGTTATCCTTAGAAGTACGATTCAGAGGATATCTGGGATTCCTTGTAGTAGAAAGGGCGTTTTTTTTATTGTTGAGACTGCGGTAAAGTCTTGTGTTAATCGACCTGACTTTTGTGTTTCGGTCGAGTTAGATCCACTCAAAGAGGGTGTTGTATTAATACCAATTTTTGAGATTTGATAATTTGGAGGAAATGAATGATTAAAATGGAATGTTTTGACTTTTTTGGCAGTATCCCTGTATCAGAGGTAAATGGTTATACCTACATCAATCTATTAGGGAAGCATTTAGTCTGCGAGGACCTTTTCTTCCCATCCGATGAACATCATGTGGCTTATATTGGTCCACAAACTAGTATAGCTTTTATCCGTAAATCAGATGGATTAGGATTCTACTTTCCTCCTGAGGAAGAAAATGTTTTATATATTGTCACTCCAGATATTAAAAGAATTTCAAATCGAAACGACTTAGTCGTTCCAATTATTATTTCAATGTATTCTGAAAATATCTATGAGGCATCCGCCTTAATTTAACCGCAACCACAAGAGAGTGAATCTCGTAAAACTGTTAATCCAGAACGAAATTCACTCTCCTACTCTATTTCACTGTAACTGATTTTGCTAAATTCCTTGGCTTGTCAATATTATTTCCCAGTGCTACTGAGAGATAATATGAGATAAGTTGAAAAGGAATGACATTCGCAATACTACTAACATTCTCCACTTGAGATACATTTATGTAAAAATCAAAGATCTCTCTTTTACTTGATTTATCGTTTCCAATCCCTATCGTTAAAGCTCCTCTAGCTTTTACCTGCTCAACAGCACTTATCATATCATTAAAATCACAGCTATTCTCTGATGGGATGATGCTAAGTACGGGAGTACCTTTTTCAATTAATGCAATTACTCCATGTTTAAGTTCTCCAGCTGCAAACCCCTCTACATGTTTGTATGATATCTCTTTAATCTTTAATGCTCCCTCAAGGGCAATATATGAGTTTTCGCCTTTACCTAATATAAAGGCATGCTCTTTGTTTTTTAATTTATTAGCAACCCTCTTTATATTCTCAAGTCTAGATTTTAAGAAAATCTGAGATATTGATTTTGTTAGAATTGATAAATTCTTTTTACCTTCCTCAAACCTGTTATCTAAGGTCATGGTTAGAAGCTCTCCCCAAGCACATTGAGCGGTAAAAACCTTATGCGATTCAGCAGTAGAGGCACAAATAGAAGGTAAACTTGATGCCGCGCAAGCCTCGCTCATTAAGTACTGGGTAACCGAGAAACAGTGCAAAACGATGGATGAGTGTCTGCAACTGTTTGGCGG
>CAYXVT010000406.1:0-1825 GCA_964468105.1 Uncultured Candidatus Berkiella sp.
GGGTAATGCAGCAGTTCAATCTCAAACTAAAACCTATCATATCCAATTTAGTCAAAGCCACGGTCGTCTTTATATCCAACAGTTTAGGGAGGTGCCTAATGTCTAAAATTTTGTTCAGTATTGCGTCAGTATTGTTTTGTGCGACAGCCGTAGCACAGCAACAGATACCGGTACAAGAAGGCACGGAAGTAAGCCTTACAGTTTCATTGAATACGCTGAATCGCTTAGCTGTAGAGAACGACCGTATTATGACTGTCAAAGGTATTACGGGTCAGTTTCAACTCGATAAAGATGGTGAATCAGGACAAGTCTTTATCAAACCCATTGCAACGGATAAACAAGAACTTATTCATTTATTTTTGTTAACGGAAAAAGGACATACCTATCCTTTAAGCCTGACAGTGCAAGAAGGTTCAGCACGAAGCATTCTCTTAATGCCTTCACAGAGTGAACCTGCTCAGTGGGAGCAATCCAGCAGTTATGAAACGCTATTAAGAACACTGGTTCAGGCCATGCATAACCAAACGCCAGTCGAAGGGTTTATTATTAATAAAATTAAAACACAAATTCCCATTATTAAACATGCAACGATTAAGCATCTTCAAAGCTATACGGGCACGCAATTACAAGGCCATGTTTTAGAGGTGACGAATACATCCAAAGAAGAATTGATTTTAAGCGAAGTCCCGTTTCAGTTAAACGGTGTTAGAGCCGTATCTATTATCAACCCCATTTTGTCCGGCAATGCCAAAACACGTGTTTATGTGGTAAATTAATATGAAACTGATTTCGATTCCAACAGGAACGCTTAAAAAGCATCAATTAAAGATTTTTAGTGTCGCTATCGCTATTTTAGTGGCTATAGGTGGGCTATTGTTTTTTATAGGCACTGAAAAAGAAGCTTTACCCCTTGAAACAATAAACGAGAAAGCACCCCTCTACGATGTCACAGAAGCCTTAGAAGATAAAAGTTTTTGGGTTTTTAAATCAGAAAATCGGTTGAATGAGCAAGAAAAAAATCAAGCAAAACTGATGCATGATTTAGAAGAAATCCGGGAAAACTTAAAAAAGCCCGAAACTGTGGATGCTAAAACCGAGATTGAAACCTTGCAAAGTCGAGTGTTTGAGTTAGAGCAAAAATTAAACTTATCCTCTTTTGAACAAGTGTCTACTGAAGAAAACAGAATCAATAACGACGCGACATTTGAAACCCCTGTTCCCTCGTACACCTTTAGCAATAACGCTTCTCAAAACGTTAATCCAGAAGTAAAAGAAGCACCTGTGCGTCCCACTATTTTTTCAGAAACGATAATTATGCCAAATCCCAATGAAGCAAATCCTAAACACCATCACGACAATTATATTCCTGCGGGTGCTTATGTCAAAGCGGTATTGTTGAGCGGGGTTGATGTCTCTGTTGGGATTTCTTCTCAGTCTAACCCACAACCGGTGTTATTAAGACTGGTTCATCCGGGCAGTTTGCCCAATCAATTTTTAGGAAAAATGCGAGACTGTCGTATTATTGCCGCAGCATCTGGGGAACTGTCCACCGAACGCGCACAGTTTAGATTAGAGAAATTAAGTTGTATTCAACCTGACGGCCGTGTGATTGAAACCGATATCGACGGTTATATCAGTGGTGAGGACGGTAAAAACGGGATGCGGGGGCGCATGGTGATGCGTGATGCAGAAGTCTTAAAGCGCGGGTTTTTGGGTGGATTGCTATCGGGATTGGGTAAAGCCACCAGCCAATCGTTTAATACCACCAGCGTCTCGCCTTTAGGTGCGGTTAATACCGTTAAAGGCGGTGATATTTTTAAACAAG
>CAYXVT010000407.1:0-916 GCA_964468105.1 Uncultured Candidatus Berkiella sp.
CCGATTTCTTGCTCCACTGTGAACTTAGAGCTCTCTCCCAAACAGCGAGTGCTGCATTGAGATCAATCATCCCATGCAATTGAGCAATGGCAGATCGTGTTTCGGCATCGTAAACAGAAAGAGATCCACCTCTATAAAAGTTATGTGGTTCTGCTAAAGGTCCTCCTGTTGTATCTACCTTGTGTAGTTCGTTCAGAAATTGAGCAAGACTTTCAGCAACCGCTGGTAAGTACGATTCATCAATATGTAGAATGTTTGCGCTTTTACCTTCAATCCACCGGTATATTGACCGATGCCAAGGATAAGTTGTTGAAGGTTTACCCATGACAATCGGGTGAGGAATTTCGACTGACAAATGCTGCGCTAATAATGGCAACCACTTTTGTTCGATTTGAACTTTTGCTGCATATGATGCTGCGCTTGGCAAGCGTACTAACATAGTATCGCCCAAATGAAATGTTCGATTATCATGACCGTTTACTTCAACAGGACGAATGGGCAAATAGGACCATTGGGGGAACTGTTCTGCAATGAGGTCTGTTACTAAAGGTATTGTAATTTCTAGTTTTTTGATTGCTTGAATAGGCACTCCTTTTCCTGGTAAAAGCTAATGATACGCCGTTCCTTATGAAGATCTCATTTTAAAGAAAAAAGTAAAATAAGTAAGCAAAAGAAATTATTGGGTATTTTAAAACTCAATCTTGAACGATGAATATACTGTTTGTATCGTGCTTAGTCTTATGCTAATTTTGATTTGACCATTACTGAATGCGACAAGGAGGTAGCACCACGTCATTTTTTAAAAAAATGACGTGCAGGCCAGCCTTATAAATGATATCTTTAGAGGTGTTGAACAAGAGGCAATATGGCGAAATTTATAGCCTAAAAACACCTTTTTTTCCGCAAAATCCCCAAA
>CAYXVT010000407.1:926-1818 GCA_964468105.1 Uncultured Candidatus Berkiella sp.
ACAATTAGAATATGAAATCCTTAAATGACTATATTTTAACCCTTCTTGCTCGAGGAAAATTTTTCTTCTCGAAGCGAGAAGCGATATCCGTCTTGGGACTTGATCAAAGCAAGTTCCGCTACCAGGCCTATAGGCTTTCTAAAAAGAAGGCTATAAAAAGGCTGTTGGGTGATTTTTTTATGATTATCTCGCCTGAGTATTATCATCTTGGTTCGTTGCCTCCCAATTGGATTGTTGGGCCATTAATGCAACATCTTGAACGTAAGTATTACATAGGTCTTTTAAGTGCGGCGGCGTTTTATGGAGCAACTGAGCAGCAGCCGATGTCCTTACAGGTAGTCACTAACGTGCCAATGAAAGCTATAGTTTTGGAGCGTAGTAGTATAGAATTTCATGTTTCTAAGAATTGTACGCTTGCTGCAAAGACGAGTATGAATGTTGCAACAGGATATGTGAATGTTTCTACAAGAGAACAAACTATCGTTGATTTAGTGAAGTTTTATAAAGTTGCTGGTTATTTAAGTAATGCGACTCTGGTTATCAAAGTTCTTGCGCAAGAGTGTGATATTGATTTCTTTGACCAGGTAATAAAAAATGAGTCGAATGAATCGGCGCTTCAGCGATTAGGCTATGTTCTTGAATATATGGGATTGCATAAGTTGGCACAAGTTGTTGAAAATAATTTATTACAACGCAAAATTGAATATGTGCCTCTTCGCCCTGATTATCACGTAAAAGAAGGTCAAAGAAGTAGCCGCTGGAAAATTATAATCAATGATTCGTTAGAGGTTACATGATACCAAGAAATTATATTTTAGAATGGACAGAGACGGTGCCCTGGGGCAACTTGCAACAAGTTGAACAAGATTTACTTTTGACAACGACGTTACTC
>CAYXVT010000408.1:0-1799 GCA_964468105.1 Uncultured Candidatus Berkiella sp.
TGTGGTATGCGGGGATGGCAAGTCTCTATATAGCACTTCTTTTAGCGCTAAGCATACCAGCTTGGTTAATGAGCGGATGTGCAATCTTGGCCATCGCTATGCATGTTTATCAACAAAAAAGTGAATATCAACAAATAAAAGAACATTATCAGTGTCAAGAATTAAAACAAAATAACCAAAAAACGCGTGATATTTATAAATTAATTGTCGCGTTATCTTCGGCTGCTAATATTCCTGTGCCAAAGATAATAACAACGCAAGACAAGGGAACTTTTGTAGAATCAAGACAAAAGTATTTTAATTGGCACCATTGGGGAAAAGGGGCAGTTTTCATCAATCAAGTGCACTATCAATCGCCAATGGATGAGTTGATAGGTCCATTTGCTCATGAAATTGCACATCTTAGAGTGAGAAGTAGTTTGATGATTTCACTGAATGAGATCATTGGCTTAATCATTACTTTATCATTACTTTTTAATATTATTTTACAGTGTAGTTTTATCGCCCTTGGGTTGGGATTAATGGGGTGTCTTTTATTGGCACCGATTCATAAGTTGTTTACCAAAAGTTTAATCAGAAACGATGAATACTTTGCAGATGAATATGCTGCCATTGTTTTACAAAATGTTGAGATGGTCTATAAGGGATTATTGCCGCCTCATCGCCAAGAGGAAAGTTTAGCATCATTACAGAAATTGCTTATCAATAATCCCACGACACTTTCCCAAGAGACTTTCGATCCGGCGCTTTATAAATCTGTTTCTCCCTACTATTTGCTGCTGCCTGGTAAGGCTTACCAATTCTATTTCGATCATCCCTTGCCAGAAGATAGGATTAAACATCTTTGTGTAGAAGTTCATGAAGAGATATTTAGTAAGAAAGCATCCCATCAACTTAGTCTTTAATCTTGAGTTAGAAGATTTACAGTAAATCATTCTTTTTTAAATATCATTCATCTGTTCGCATCAATCTTCTATCAGTTTGTCTAAATTTATTTTATATTCTTGCAACCGAAAATTTATCTCGTACAAGCAAGGACTGTCTTCTACAAAAAACCATCGAGCCTATTTGTGCCGTATTATTACAGATAGTTTGATAACAAAAGAGGATTAATGAATGGAACTTAACTTATTTATTTTAGGATGTGCTTGTATGGCACTCTTTTATGGGCTTTACGCAGGGAGGCAAGTATGTGCTGCTGCTCCTGGTAACGCACGGATGCTTGAGATAGCTGCAGCCATTCAAGAAGGCGCCAATGCTTATCTTAATCGCCAATACAGAACAATTGGATTTGTCGGTATTGTTGTCGCTGGTTTTTTGACCTGGACACTCGGACAATACGCAGGTATTGGGTTTGTGATCGGTGCAGTTCTTTCAGGGCTCGCTGGTTACATTGGAATGAACGTCTCAGTTCGTGCAAATGTTAAAACAGCAGAAGCTGCTCGTTCAGGTTTAGCTGCAGCACTCAATGTTGCTTTTAAAGGTGGTGCCATTACTGGCATGTTAGTCGTTGGCTTGGGCCTTTTAGGTGTTACCACCTATTATATGTTTTTGAAGAAAATTGGCCTTGATCAACGCTTAACCATGGAAGCATTAGTGGGATTAAGCTTTGGCGCTTCTTTGATTTCAATCTTTGCTCGTTTGGGCGGAGGTATCTTTACCAAAGGCGCAGATGTTGGAGCAGATTTGGTTGGAAAGATTGAGGCGGGCATTCCAGAGGATGACCCACGAAATCCAGCTGTGATTGCAGATAACGTAGGTGACAATGTGGGAGATTGCGCTGGTATGGCTGCCGATCT
>CAYXVT010000409.1:0-1784 GCA_964468105.1 Uncultured Candidatus Berkiella sp.
GGCAGCGAGCGCTTCTTCACCGTTGGTGATGACGTCTACCTCGTGCCCAGCTTTCTTTAATGAGCGTACGTAAATATCTGCAATAAAATGGTCATCTTCTATACATAAAATTTTGCTCACAGTAACTCCTTATCTTCGATACAATGCATGATTTTTAATCCAGCCATGGCGTGAATGAACTATGCCAGCCATCTGATTATCGCCATTTTTTAAGCTTTTCGCAACTGACGCATAGGTTGGAACGGTAAAGCCGAAGGTTGTGCCACGGGTTTCGCTTGATCGAACCCAGATAGTACCGCCATGCGCTTCGACGATAGTTTTTGAAAGATACAGGCCAAGACCTGTTCCGGTGGCTACTTGTTTGCTTTTGTGTGACCGGTAGAATTTGGTAAATAAACCATCAATTACGTTACTAGGAATACCAATACCAAAATCTTGTATGGTGGTTTCGATTTCATCTCCTTTGAGCACTGACGCAACAATCACCTGGCCATTTTCTTTACTGTACTTGATTGCGTTGTCGATAAGATTGATTAACACGTGCGAGATTGCAACGTCATCAACGGCAACAGTCGGAAGATTATCGGGTATTTCATAGGTTAGGTTGCGATGATGTGCTGAGGCACGAACCATAAGGTCTTCCGCGGTTTGTTTGATTATTGCAGGCCACTGTTGCTCTTTTGGTCTTACTTCAAAGGTTTCTTTTTCGATGCGAGAAACATTCAGAATATTATCCACATAACCGGCAAGCTGACGAGAAGATACGCCCATGCGCAGTAGTAAATCTTTGTGGTCATCACTAAGCTCATCTTGAAGCTCATTTTTGAACACATCAATGATTCCGCGCATAACAGCAATTGGACCTCTGAGTTCGTGTGCGGCGAGAGAAATAAATTCCATCTGCTTTTCTTGCTTTAAAAAGTCTCGTTCACGGTCGATAAGAATCAGGGTTATTTCGCAGCCACTGGCATCACCTTTACTATAGCGAACCAAAATGTCGTATGCGCCAATATTGTCGTCTTGCTTTAACACTGCCATTTGCCAGAATTTTGTATCTTGGATCTTGCTTGTCTTTGCATTATTGAGCCAGTCGCTAAAATCTATAACAGCTCCTTGGCTACGCATGTTTTTAATTCGTTCTAGCACAAGTGTTCCGGACAAATTATGGTCTTCGTCGGTACCTTCAGGTTCCATCAAAAATAGCTGACGTTTTGCAGTGTTATTAATTCTGGTTAGATTCGTTTCGCTGTCGAATGCTATTACACCGGCCGGAAGCTCGTCGAGCATAGCCTGTGTTTCGCTACTAATTTGTGAAAGGGCGCTCGTTGATGCATTGACTTTCTGATGCAGCTTTACAAGCTCATCACTGAGCGCGTGGACCGGCGCTGAAAGTCGTTTTGTGGCGACAATAGAAGAGAGTATTGCCCCTATTGCAGTGCTGATTATGGTGGCAATGACTGAAAGTATTGTACTTTGCCCTAACATAAAGTGAAGGCCACAAAAAACAATAATACCGATTATGATGTTAACAAGGTGGCCTGAAAAAATTGCTTTAGTGAATGACGAACGAGTAACGAGAAATGGAATTTCGTTCATATTATTGCCACGACGGAACCTTATCTGGCTTTATAGCCGTGATCCAGGTTTGTCCAGGGTTTAGTTCGAATAATGTACCTGCACTATCTTTAAAAACAATTTGCTCTTTGTCACTATTTTTAGCCCATACAATTTCAGCAACACTGCCGTTTTGGAAAACCCATGCTCTGCCGTTGCCGTTGACGTCG
>CAYXVT010000410.1:0-1768 GCA_964468105.1 Uncultured Candidatus Berkiella sp.
CATCAAAATCCATTTGCATTTTATTGTTGGTTCATTTGCAAAATAATTCAAGCACAGCCCAATCTGTTTTCAAGTCCTAACACATCCTGCGCTGTTTGCTGAGCAATGATTTTACTAATCAGGGCATCCAAATTAGACTGACTTAACAAAGAGGAATCAATTTCTATCAAGTGGGCTATCCTTAACGATGAATACATTGCGCCTTATGCAAAAGGCCTCCTGAAGAGGCCTTAAAGTATCACTCTTGTACCGTGATTTCTATTTTTTTCTCAGTAGCTGCTTCTTTTTTGGGGATTTTTATTTCAAGCACTCCATGGACATAATGTGCCGTAATTTTTGCATCATCTGCGGTTTGGGGAAGACTGAATCGGCGGTAAAACTGTCCTTGAGCACGTTCTCTGCGGGTATAGCCATTTTGATGCTCGGTTTTTTCAAAATGACGCTCGCCTTTTAACGTCAATATGTGCTGCTCTAAAGAAATAGAGACATCTTCTTTTTTTACCCCAGGGATGTCTGCTACAACCAGAAAACAATCTTTCTCTTCTTTAATATCGACTAGGGGTGACCAGGTGCTTGTTTCGATAAATGAGGCATCATCACGTTGCTGCAGATTGAAAAAATTATCCAGCAAACTTCCCATCTCACGATACATTGGCAATGTTTTTCTCAACTCGTTCATCACGTCTCCTTGATTATTGTTTTTGGATAATCTAAAAATAGAGGCGATGCTCTTAAAATTCAAGGGATTGAATTAAGTTTTTCTTGTGACTTCATTCAAAAATAATTATTCTTCTGCGCCACTTGGCATTGCTAATGACAAGTGGATTGTATCGGTTATTTTGCAGAAGGAACAATAACACTATGAATGAGAAGCAGATTGAATGTCCGCCTTTGTCTGAGGCAATAAGTGAGTTGATTTCGCGTTATCTTAAGACTTATGACAATGGGGTTATTGATTTACGTTGGATGGTTTTAGAGCAGATAGAGCCTGCGTTGCTTGAAACCGTGATGGCACGCTGTCAGTACAATCAAAGCAGGGCAGCCAATCTATTGGGATTAAGTCGCGGCACCTTACGTGGACTTTTAAAAAAATACTTTGATGAAAAGTACTGTGGCAAACGATACCAAAAGGAGTGAGTATGAGTGCCTTACTTGATGCAGCAATGAAGCTTTTATCGGAAAGACCCTATACAGAGCGGGAGCTTAGTAAGCAGTTGGAAAAATCCTTTGCTGATAAGCCAGATATTGATGCCTTAATTCAATCGACCATCAAGCGCCTTAATGAACTGCATTTAATAAGCGACCATCGTCTTGCTGAGAGCACTGCCCAGCGTTACGCGCACAAAGGCAATCGGTTTACGATTCAGTCTTTGCGCCAAAGAGGAGTCAGTGATGAAGTGATTGAGGAGGTACTGACGAATCTAGGCGATGAATACCCACGGGCTCTGGATGAAGCACGCCGCAAAAGCAGGGGATTAAGGGATGAGCATCCTGAAAAATCAAAAACGCGGATTTATCGATTTTTAAGTGGCCGTGGTTTTGCTCATGAAACCATCAAAGAGGTGTGCAAGCAACTGTCTGAGAAAGGATTTTTTAATGCCACACATCACCAGGAGGAGTCTTTATTTGAATAATCCAGCGTTATGGACCAATTATCCTGAAGATGTCTCTGTCTGTTGCCAGTACCTTTTGATTGGCAGCGAACCGATTGAGTGGCACCGTCAAGTTGTGTAAACAAAGGTCGAAATTAGGTCGAAAAGGGGGATAT
>CAYXVT010000411.1:0-1756 GCA_964468105.1 Uncultured Candidatus Berkiella sp.
TGAAGTTTGGACCATGTGAAATCTCGATTTAAGATAAATTTCTCCTTTGCTTCAGGCTCATAACAGATCAAATGAATCCATCCATTACCAAATAGTTTCCTCAAAATTTCTTGACTAGAGATTATTGAATTTACATGAGATTCGGGGGCATATACCACAACCGTTAATCTTAGGGGTTGGTGATATGTCTCTGTGTCAGTGCTAAAAACAGATTGCAGCGGCAACCCATGCATCAGATCACTTCCATTGCCCTGCATGACTCCAATCTTACCGGTAATATTTTGGGTTATTTTACTTCCCCCGCCAAACGCAATGTTATCAATCGTAGAGAATAAATACTGAGCATTAATCCATTGAGCAACTACCATCGGAGCTGTTAGTATTGTTGTGAGTGATGTCTTATCAGCATCTTTTTCCCATTCGTAAGAATGAAGAAAAGCCCTTCAAGATCAATACTTTTTGTAAACCATCTTGGTCCAACAATAAAAGAAGCATTTCTTGCAAGCCCCCATTCGGGTCGCACTTGCGCCCAATCGTCTGAACGTAAATCTGTTTCCTTTTTTGCCTTTCTCGGATCTATGTTTTCACCCAGCTCCTTACTTCGCCAAAAGTTATTTTTGTATCTAGCATTTCCTAAATCCTTTTTTAAAAGTTCGATCTTTCCTGCAAAGAATTTAGGAACATTATGATCATAAATCTCAATGTCATCTGTCGTTGTGTTATGACTTGCTCCTAAGAAAAGGGTATCTTCAGGAATATATATGTTCTGCCTCTTGAGTTCACTTCTCACTCGATTGCTATTGATAATTGCAGCAAGAATCCTGGCATTCGGAGCACCTTGATTACCCCCACAAGCACCACAATCTAGAGCTGTCGCATAAGCATTGTTTTGTGTGCTAGAACCATGTCCACAAAGAATAATGAGTGGCGCAAAATTTTTAGTGAGTCCGATCATTTTTAATGCTTGAACAGCATAAACGACTTGTTGTTTTAAAGGAATGCTGCCAATATCTAGAGTTACTGAGCAATCTTCTGCAAGCAATCTTTTTGAAGATAAATTAATTACTTTTGCCCAAGTGGGGGTAAAAGTTTTTAGTGCCATCCACAATCCAGTAGGAAATCCCATAGTTTCGACAAGGCTAAAAGGTGTCGTAAACGTATATTTTAGGGATTGGTAGAGCTTCTTTATTTCTTGAATTCTCTTTTGTCCTTTCTCACAGGAATTATCTGAACAATTTGGCTTTTCAACAATACGGTGAACTGGCCTTAATAATACGGGGCATGAAGCATGAGATTCTCCGGTAATTGAGTTCTCAATGGAAATAGGTAAGCCGAAAAACCCGGCAAAACCAAAAGTCTCATAATTTCCTTCTAATTCTAGTGCACGCCGAAACGGCTCTGACCGGACATCAATACAGAATACAAATTGTGCATCAGATTTTTGCGTCTGCTTTGAAATATTTATATGTCCAAGTTTTTTCGTTAAATCTCGTTGATAGGAAGATTCTAAATCATATAGTTTTTTATATTCAGAACTTACATCTTCCTTATCCAATGCGTTTTTATGCCACTCTAAAAGTTGCTTTGCTTCTGGCCAAATTAAGCAAGCTAAGACAAGTCTGAAAGCCAAGTATTCACTCTGGTTAACAGGATAAAGATGTGAAGCGTCTTTTTCATCTGGCCAATTTGTTCGATACTGAATGTGAGAAGCCCAGCCAGGTAGGGTTGTTAAAAGCAAAGTTAAAAATTCTTCTTG
>CAYXVT010000412.1:0-1752 GCA_964468105.1 Uncultured Candidatus Berkiella sp.
TGTTTCGTAATTTTGCCTGCCTGGTCGAAATAAATGACCGATTGCAGTCTTTGTTCTGTCATATTTATTGCCCCACCAGTCCAAATAAACTTAGGATTAGGACAGCCATTTTTTTGGAGACGCGCCCAGTTCAGTTGGGCTTCATCATCGGCATTAAAAAACAACCAACACGGTTTATACGCAGGCATGTGCTCTAAAGCGTTCACATGAGTCCCTTTAGGGTATAAAACCTTGCCAGAACGTGCTGTTATTTCTTGGCTTAACGTGATTTCTGGTACGTAATAATGCCTTTGCGTCTGGTTGGCTCGCTCTAAAGTTAAGGCGGTTGGTCTATTAATGTGTTTGGCTGCTGTATCAATCCAACGCTGGTTTAGTGCCTCTAATTCGCCACGAACCTGCAATGCCTTTAGCCGCTCTTCAATCAGCTCTAAAAAGCTTTTTTCAACAACCGGAAATACCTCGCCCACAACGCCAAATGATTTAGCGTTTAGCTGTCCACACAACATGACCAGTAGTATGGAGACACAAGTAATTCTCATGTTCTTTCTCTCATAGCACGGCTTAATTCACCGGCAATTTGTTCCGTAACATCCTTACCACCTGCAAGCACCCTATTCTTGTTTAGAACCACCACACCATGCTGCTTTGCATACTGCGTTAATACACCATTCAATGAGTCGTGAAATTTTTTTGTGGCACTACTTACTTGCGCATCAGTGGCTTTGCGCTCTGCTAATTGACGAATCAATGTTCCTTTAATGGTCTCTGCATCAAAAAGAACCACACAGGTTTTAGGTTTCATACAATAAAATGCACTGCCTGTGATAAGAACCACTAAACCCAAAGCAGGTACAAGATGAATTAGGCGCATAATTCTTCTCCGTAATATTTTTGTGCCACCTGACTGACTGCATCCGCAAGGGGTATGTTGTCTGCAATCAATGACTCAATGTCACTTACTTCATCACCTGAGGTAGAAAAGAGGACTCTGGAAAAGGGATCGCAAAAATAGCGATGAAACGTGGTCACCGTACCAAACTGAATCATCAAATTAGAAAATCCCTGGGTTTTAGCTTCACCAAAGGATTTAATCATTTCAGCTTCAAGCGGATTAAAATAAGTGGGATGCTCTTCAACAAATTCCTTAAAAGAACCCTGACGCATGATGATTTTGGTATCAGAGCTGGAAGCTATTGCTCGCCCCTGAATGGTATTCATGGTATCCAGAAGATTTTGGGTGATTACTGCAAAACCACCCGTGTGTTTTCTGGCTGTTCTGAATCCTTGTTCGATAAACCCCGCGGTCAAAGGATTCGCGCCCGCTTTTAAAAACCGCCAAGCTTCATCAATGATGCAGCGCTTTTCGCGTTTCCTGTCGGAGTGATAAAACTGCCCTTGAATAATCACGATCATGACAAACATGACAATGGTAAGCAGCTCTGGATTGCTTTCCAATGCGCTCATCTCAAGAACCACAAAGTTCGATCCATTCAACAAAGGGGTATCGCTATTAAACATCTTGCCGTAAATACCCGTACTTCCATACTTTCCGAGCAAAATGAGTAAATCCTTCAATCTTCGGTCATTTCTGGATTCGGGATTGTGTAAAAACCCACGAAGTGCTTCCAATACATCATCCATCTTGGCGCGTCTTCCATGCGCTTTCCAACAAAGAAGTACTGCATCTAAAAGCCAAGCTTTCTGGACCTCTCCTAATGCCTCCCCAGGACTTGCCATAATCGCTAATAAATC
>CAYXVT010000413.1:0-1733 GCA_964468105.1 Uncultured Candidatus Berkiella sp.
TTTGGCTACGGGAAAATATTGAAATCAAAATTTTAGAGCACTCGAGGGGTATAACCCGAATGGGGATCACCGCACCCTGAAATGTGAAAATTTTGTGCGAAAAGTTACGAAATAGAAGAGAAAATAAATATGAAGATTATTTTACCACGGCTGATTAGGTTAAGGGATGTTCCGACCTACTTAGGGATGGATAGACACCGTTTTAATAACGAGGTAAGACCCCATCTCACTGAAATTCCCATCGGAATTCAGGGGATCGCATTTGATAGGCTTGATTTAGACGCCTGGGCAGAGCATTATAAGCAGCGTAGTGGTCGTCCCGCGGCATCCAACAATAGGAGTTTGGAAATATGGGACGAAAACGAACGCCGGGTCTCTTCAAGCGGGGAGAATATTGGCAAATTGACAAAACAGTCTTTAGACGCCGAATTTGCGAAAGCACTGGCACTAGCGAACTCGAAGAAGCCGAGAAGTATCTAGCCAGGCGTTTAGAAGAAGTAAGACAAGCTTCAGTGTATGGCGTACGGCCTAAGCGTGTTTTTCAGGAGGCAGCAATTAAATTTCTGAGAGAAAATCAACATAAGCGCAGCATTCAAGATGATGCTGGAAGACTTAAATTGTTGGTTGAACATATTGGAGATTTATCGCTGGAAACAATTCACATGGGTTCAATGCAAGCATTCGTCGATGCGCGCCGTAAATCGGGTGTTAAAACACGAACCATTAATCATGGTTTACAAGTTGTTCGTCGAATACTAAACCTTGCTGCCAGTGAATGGATAGATGAGCATGGACTAACATGGTTAGCACATGCTCCCAAGATCAAACTTTTACCAGAGCATGATCTTCGCAAACCCTATCCACTGAGTTGGGATGAACAAAATACTCTCTTCCAAGAGTTACCAACACATCTCCTTAACATGGCATTATTTGCCGTTAACACAGGTTGCCGAGAGCAAGAAGTATGTCAATTGCGTTGGGATTGGGAAATTAAAATCCCAGAGTCACCTCAACTCATGGTATTTGTTGTTCCAAGTGCACTTGTTAAAAATGGGGATGATCGCTTAGTCATCTGTAATCAGATAGCACGCTCAGTTATCGAAAGTCAAAGAGGGAAACACATAACGTATGTTTTCCCTTATAAAGGCAAACCGGTAACTGCGATGAATATAACTGCCTGGCGTAGTGCGAGAAAAAGGGCAAACCTAACCTGCGTTCGCGTACACGATCTAAAACATACCTTTGGTCGTAGGTTAAGAGCGGCAGGGGTCGGTATTGAAGATCGCCAGGACTTGCTAGGTCACCGATCAGGACGAATTACGACCCACTATTCATCGGCGGAATTAGGCAACCTGTATGAAGCGGCTAACAAAGTTTGTGAACCGAATAAAAGCGGGTTGACAGTTGCGTGCTTACACGATAAAAAGCTTGCGTGGAAGAACGCGGACCAACAAGATATGAACGGTATTGTTCGCTCTATGTTTCCGCTAGCTCCCGTAAATCTTACGCGCGGGCTTTGTAACAGTGATAGTAACATTAGGGGAAATAAAGCTTAAGCCATTGATTTTATTCAGGAAAAACTGGGGCGAACGACGGGGCTTGAACCCGCGACAACCGGAATCACAATCCGGGACTCTACCAACTGAGCTACGTCCGCCATTGAACATAAGTAAATCATTTCAAATTCTAATTTCTTGTCTCTAACCATTAGCACGGTGGTGCGCCCGGCAGGA
>CAYXVT010000414.1:0-1723 GCA_964468105.1 Uncultured Candidatus Berkiella sp.
ATCATTTCTTAGCCTTAATACTCCTACCTGAAATAATCAACCAAGCGATATATCTTAGCGAAGTGCCAATAACCGCTTGGATAGAAACAACGCTAGATTTCTTTTGTCAACATTACGAAGGTGAATTTTTAGAAGAAGAAAAACAATGTTTTAAAAGAAACGTGAATGTGCTTTTACAACATTACTTCAAAGAATATCTTCAATATCAATCACAAGTTATAGCGTTCAAACGGCAACAACAAATTGATGCGCTATTAGAACAACAACGTAGTGCTTCCACGTCGCAAGGACATCAAATTCGTGCGGCTGGTGCCCCTATTGTTCACCAACTCAATCATCAAAGAACAAATTTGGATAAACCGCCCTCAGAACAAGGTAGAAACACCCCAACTAAATCGGGGACTGGAAATCGAAGAAAGAAATAAAACACTTTTTATTATTTAGGCTTGAGTTCTTTTTGCTTTTGTTTCTGATATTCTTGAAAGGCATGATGCAAGGGTTCCAACTTATCAATATTATTTCTTAGATATTCTTTTAATCCTAAATTAACTTTTAAATAATTTACCATCGAATATCCCTTTGTGGCGCCCATCATTTCCAATGCTTTAGCAAAAGCTTGGCTTTCTGGCACTTTGGATTTTCCTTCTCCACTGCCCCCGCCTAAGGAATATTTGAAATGGATAGCCATTTGTTTTGAAAAGTTATCGAATGCTTCTTGGTATTGCTGATGTGAGGCAAGAAAAGTGTAAAACACACTTTGGGTATCCATGGATGATTGAATAAGTTCTTGCATCGCAATGATCTTATCAACCAGGGGATCTATTTGTTGATATTGAACTTCATTGATCCTGACTCTTTCATCCCATTTTTTTTGGGTTTTAGGAGCATCAGTAGCTGCATCTTTTATAGCTTTTTGAAGTTCTTCTGAGGTTAACGTCTTGTTAGTGCCGTCTTTGCTCATATACCCCTTCACAACCAGTAAATGCTTGTTCATTTACTATAGCAAAAAAGGGATAAGAAATGCGCAGCTATACAACACTCAATTTACTTAGCTTTCAATGGGGGGATGTACCCCCCATATATCTTCAATCTTTACTTTTTGATAACCCCACAGGCTATTCTTGCACCACCACCACCCATTGGAGGCACATCAGAATAATTATCAGGTCCTTGATGGATCATCACCGAATGACCTTCAATTTCAGCTAATTTCAATCGTTTCGCTGTCGTTGCGGTTTTAGCTTCTCCCTGCTTGTTCACGTCCAAGACTGGAAGATCGCCCAAATGTCCGTGACCATTGGGTCCTAAATGATGACCAGTATGTTGTGGATCAAGATGACCACCCGCCGCTGAAGCTGGCTCCCATTTACCCTCTTTTTCTTGGCCATCACAGCTTGGATTTTCATGAATATGGAAACCATGTGGGCCTTCAGGTAATTCCTTTAAGTTGGGACCAATATGTAAACCCGTTGTTGAATCAGAAAACGTAATTGTGCCTATCTTATCGCCAATGCCATGTTTGGCCGCATCATTGTTCAGCAGATAAACCTCAATCGTTTTTGATGGCTGTTTGTCGACAGCAAATGCTTGCTGACCTACCAATACAGCGCCCATTAAAATTATTTGTGGGAGCAATTTCAATTTCCCTTTCATACCAACCTCCATTAACTATCATTACATTGCCTTTTTATTGTAAGGCCAGTGCCCGTAGAAAACTACAGAT
>CAYXVT010000415.1:0-1712 GCA_964468105.1 Uncultured Candidatus Berkiella sp.
ACTCATTCGCAAACTCATTAAAACAACAATGGCATTCATTGCTCATTAACCTGCCAGCATAAGCGCAAGTGACGTTGCGATTTCATGCAAGACCTTTTTGCGATGTTGTTGCTCTTTCTTTTTGACAAAACTTTTTAGGTAGCTGTCAAATTCTTTTGTATTTGTGGCACTTTTAAGATGTTCGGGCATTGCTCGTTCCTTTTCTTTTTGTGTTTTGTTGATTACTATTACATAATAGCAAAAAAGCTTATGTTTGTCAATACTTTTTACAATAAATCAACTAAGTTACCTAAGGAGCATATGTCAAAGCCGCCGCAAGAGCATCTGCGCAATCGTCAGGCTGCGGCACCTGCTGCAATTTTAGTTGTAATTTAACCATTTCTTGAACCTGTTTTTTATCCGCCTTTCCATAGCCGGTCAATGCCTGCTTTATTTGTAGTGGCGTAAATTCAACCAATTTTAATCCCGCCTGTTCTCCGGCAAGTAGAATCACACCGCGTGCCTGACTAACGGTCATGGCAGTCGTGACGTTTTTTGCAAAAAACAGTTGCTCAACCACCATAACTTGCGGTTTATTAAGTTCTATTATTTCTTTAATTTCATTATAGATAATCAGCAGTCGTTCGTGTGCAGGCTGGTGGGTGGGTGTTCGAATAACACCGGCATCAATCATAGTCTTTTTCAGGCCATGCGCATCAATGACACCAAAACCAACAATACCTGTGCCAGGATCAATCCCGAGTATTCGCATATTTCAAGGCTCCAAGTATATAATCACTTACGCCAGCATTCGCAATGACAATACCGTCACTCCATTCATTATACTGGCGCGATTCACCGGCTAAATTAGTTGCAACACAACCGGCCTCCGTAGCAATCAACGATATGGCTGCAGCATCCCACGGTGATCCGTAAGCCATGAGTGCGACCGATGCGGAACCTTCTAAAACTAGTGTGGAAAGATAGCTAAAACTTGGGATGAACATTATTTTTGATTCACGTTTTTTAAGCCCTACAATCATGTCGCCGAATAACATGGGATCTTCCCTTGATCCTGTTGGTATAAATGCATAAGTCTGCTTAAAGTCAGATATTTGAGGAGTGGTAAACTGTAAGCCATTCTTAAATGCGCCCATTCCTTTTAGGGCTGTAAACTGACGCTCCGTGTATGGATCAAGCACTACGCTTACCTGTACATCACCCCCCACGACTAAAGCCAAACAAAATGTTGAATTAGGAATACCCAAGTCATACATAGCGGTGCCGTCTATTGGGTCAACAACCCATACCATGCTTCTTTCGGGCTCATAACTTTCCTCCTCACCAATAACGCCATGTTCAGGATACTGAAGTCGGACTTGATCAATGACAAGACGGTTAATTTCGTGATCTGCTATTGTTACTGGTGAATTACCAGCCTTCCAGGTAGTGGTCAATGAATCTGCTCTGAAATGCTTCAGCATAATTTCGCCTGCTTGGCCAGCAATTGTAGTTGCGAGTTCGAGGTATTCTTTAAGTTTTGTTATATCCATGACATTAGTATATCTGTAAACTGCCCATAAAAACAAAAATGGTCCGCACAGCCAGACCATTTGAAGTATAAATCACATACTCTAACCAGGCGGACCAGTTTTGCTGAATTTAGCAATAATACGTTCATAGAGATTTTTAATATCTGCACGATATTCATACACCCCGTAACCCGCGCCGAG
>CAYXVT010000416.1:0-1705 GCA_964468105.1 Uncultured Candidatus Berkiella sp.
GTGGTTTGGAGCGCATTTCCCAAGCTGCGATTAATTCATCCGACATGTTCAGAATCTCGATACTCTGGCCAATTATAGAAAAGCTAGAAAAAATTTCTGGTAAAAAATATGATTCTCATCGCGAGAGTATGCAGGTTATTGCCGACCATTTGCGGGCGGCGACATTCTTAGCAGTAGATGGCTGTGTGCCGAGCAACAAAGAACAGGGTTACGTGATGCGTCGTTTGCTGCGTCGCGCCATTCGTTTTGCATTTGAACTTGGCGTTGAACAAAACTTTATGGAAGAAATCGTGCCGGTGATTGCCGATTTGTATCACAACGATTTCCCTGAAGTAGCAGAAAACCGAGATGACGTTATCGCGGTACTGATGAAAGAAGAAAAAGCCTTTCGCCAGACACTTCGCAAGGGTTTAAAGCAGCTTGAAAAATTTGCGACAGATGGCTTGACCGGTACGGAACTATTCACCCTGTATGATACGTATGGCTTTCCGGTAGAGCTTTCAACCGAAGAGATTTTCAAGCAAGATATCAAAATTTCAGAAAACTGGCGAAAAGAGTTCGACGCGAAGATGCAAGAGCAGCGTGAGCGGTCGCAAACGGCAGCAAAGGGAACGTTTAAAGGTGGGCTTGGCGGGCAGACGTTGCAGCACAAAAAATACCATACTGCGACACACTTAATGTACCAGGCGCTTCGCGATGTTTTAGGTGATCACGTCGTGCAACGTGGTAGTAATATTACCGAAGAGCGCCTACGGTTCGACTTTTCTCACCCAGAAAAAGTAACGCGTGAACAACTCGACCTTGTTGAAGAAATTGTGAACCGTGAAATTGCGAAAGATTTGCAAATTTCATATGCTGAATATCCAACCAGTGAGGCAACCGGCTCACTTGGTGCACTGGGACAATTCGGTGATCGCTATGGTGATACGGTCAAAGTGTATTCAATGAAAGACGCTACATCTGACCCTGATGAACGACCATTTAGCTTCGAAATCTGTGGCGGCCCGCACGTAGATCATACTTTGCAACTTTTTGAAGATGGAAAGAAGTTTAAGATCCTAAAAGAAGAAGCCAGTTCCGCTGGCATTCGCCGCATTAAAGCCGTACTTGTGTAGCTAAGCGACTTCGGGGTTGTTCTGCTAAAATCCCTAGTATGAATGAGAATAAAAATATGCTGCACCACCATGTACCTAACGTTGTAGTACTCGTTCCGTTTAAGAGTGATGACCTATCAAGAATCACCATTTGGAACGCTGTAAGGGATTGGTGGCGTCACAGTGTGAACATACCAAT
Source organism: Uncultured Candidatus Berkiella sp. (assembly GCA_964468105.1). GTDB lineage: Bacteria > Pseudomonadota > Gammaproteobacteria > Berkiellales > Berkiellaceae > Berkiella. The sequence continues at coordinate 1,294 of CAYXVT010000416.1, forward strand.
ATTTGTAGGCGAATCAGATCCGCAGGCATTTAATATTAGTCTTGCTCGTAATCGTGCTGCCATAAATGCGGGTGACTGGGATGTTGCGGTAATTTTAGATGCTGATACATTACTATCAAACTCACAGGTTCAAAAAGGAATAGAGGTGGCCATGAAAACCGGCGCTGTCGTGTATCCTTATACCGAGCGCTGGGAACTGGACCATGAGGGTACGCAAATGTTTATTGAAAACCATAAAAGCCAGTGGTATAAACACGCAAAAAGACACGCCTACGAACATTTGGCGGCTGTGTTATCGTCACGCATGAACTATGGGATCTAGTACGGGGTTACGATCCTGGATTTATTGGCTGGGGGCATGAAGACGGTGCGTTTCGTGCGGCATGCACGGTATTGAGCGGTAAGCAATACA
>CAYXVT010000417.1:0-1318 GCA_964468105.1 Uncultured Candidatus Berkiella sp.
CCTTTCTCATTTGTTAAATATTAATAGTGAGGTTAAAAATGGGGTTTTGCAATTTTTTTGGACGTATAGCCGCAATCATTATCACCACAAAACTATAGAAAAAGTCTCTCATACCTTCATTGATAGACTTAAGCAGCTTATTCAACATTGCTGCCAGGATAACGTCTTCGGATATACTCCTTCTGATTTTAAGTTAGCAGAGCTAAGTACAGAAGCTTTAGCCAGGAAATTAGAAATTCTATCAAAACTACGAGCGCAGTAATGGAACTTCAGTCTAAAATTAATGACATTTATCCTCTTTCTCCTATGCAATCTGGATTGTTATTTCATAATCTCTATGCTCCTGAGTCTGACGCATATTTTGTCCAAAGTATTTTTGAACTTGAAGGAGAGATTGACATCTCATGCTTAAAGTCAGCATGGCAAAAAGTGAGCGACCATCATCCCATTCTTAGAACAGGGTTTATCTGGCAGGATGGTGATTATCCATTACAATATGTCCTAGAATCAATTGAAATTCCTTTTAATGTTGAAGACTGGCAAGGTTTAAAAGAACAAGAACGCGAAGAAAGACTAAAAGCATTTATCCAAGAAGACCGCAAACAAGGCTTCAACTTAAGTAAAGCCCCTCTTCTTAGACTCGTCCTTATTCAATATGATTTAGACAAATATTACTTTATTTGGAGTCAACATCACATTCTTACAGATGGATGGTGTTTACCCATCATTCTAGGAGATGTATTCAAAGTCTATGAAAATCTCAAACAAAAAAGAGAAGTCCATCTTAAAGCCACCAGACCTTATCAAGACTATATTTCTTGGTTACAAAAACAAGATTTGGATAAGGCAAAGATTTTTTGGAAAGATTATCTTGCCCTTATTGAAGGTCCTACTCGTTTAAGCTTCAAAAACATTATAAAAAAAAATAAGGAAAAAAATTATGACACTTGTGCTATCTCCTTATCTATTGAAGAAACAGAAGCAATTAAAAAGTTTGCAGGAATTAATCATTTAACTCTCAATACTATTATCCAAGGTGCTGTTGGCACTGTTCTAAGAATTTATACTCAACAACAAAGCATTATGATGGGGGTTACAATCTCAGGAAGGAATATAGATCTTCCTGGCATAGAAGAGATGATAGGCCTCTTTATTAATACTCTGCCTTTAATAATAACTCAAACACCTGGAGAGACAAATCTTTCTTTCCTTAAAAATCTTCAATATCAAACACAAAAGCTAAATGATTATACATACATATCTCTAGCTCAGATCCAGTCGTGGTCAGGAATCAATCAGAGCCTCTTTGATGTCATCT
>CAYXVT010000417.1:1328-1697 GCA_964468105.1 Uncultured Candidatus Berkiella sp.
CTTTGAGAACTATCCCTTCAATGAGGAAAGCCCGAGCGCTATCCGTGACTTCTCTATAAGAGGAGTTCAAGGGGTAGAAAAAACAGAATACCCCTTGACAGTTACTGTAGCACCAGGACAACAGCTCCACCTCTCCCTAAGTTACCAAACAGAACATTTTAATGATGATCTCATTAAAAAACTCTTAGATCATATCAAACAGGTTCTGAGTGGGATGATTCATAACAGTAAGGAAAGTCTGCAAACTCTTACCCTCTTAACCCAACAAGAACAACATCAGATTCTCGTTGAATGGAATGACACAGCAACTCCGTATACTGAAGATAAAACAATTCATCAACTTTTTGAGGAACAGGTTATAAAGTCTCC
>CAYXVT010000418.1:0-1695 GCA_964468105.1 Uncultured Candidatus Berkiella sp.
GATGGGAGTAAAATGAAATTTAGTGAATTACATAATTATTCAAATTTACCACCCAGGCCTATTACTAACTATGACACAGAAATAGAAAACCCATTTTAAACGAGTTTAGCAAGAAATCCCATTCATCACGAAGTGTGGGTGGGATGAATTGCATTACAAAGATGTAATATTCTTTTTGATTATTTTTGTTATTTGGTTAAAATTCACTATATTTGCATTGATGTATAAAGCGAGAAAATATAGAATTTATCCTACCAACTCACAAAAAGAGTTGATACACAAGCATTGTGGTAGTGTTCGTTTTTTATACAATCTTGCCTTAGAAACCAAGACGACAGCGTATTTGGGTAGTAAAGTAAATCTATCAAGGTACGATTTGCAGAAGCAAGTTGTTGACCTTAAAAAAGAACTTCCTTGGTTGAAAGAAACCAATTCACAGTCCTTGCAAGTGGCACTGCTTGATTTAGATACTGCGTACTCTAACTTCTTCAGAGGACGTGCTGATTTTCCTAAGTTCAAAAAGAAGTCAAATAGAGGTAGCTTCAATGTACCACAAAATGTAATAATTAAAAATAACCTTTTGATTATTCCGAAATTTAAAGAAGGTATCAAAATTAAATTGCACCGTGATTTAGTAGGTACTGTAAAACAAGCTACGGTATCATTCACCCCAACTGGTAAATATTTTGTTTCAATACTTTGCGACACAGGAGAAGATGTGCCTTCAAAACCTAAAATAACCGAAGAAGATTCAATAGGTGTTGATTTAGGCATCAAGGATTTTTTAGTAACAAGTGAAGGTGAGGTTATTGGGAATCCTAAATTCTTGCGTAAATCAATAGAACGATTAAAAGTATTGCAACGCAGAGCTTCAAAAAAACAAAAAGGAAGCAACAATAAAAAGAAAGCAAACAAACGTGTAGCTATTCTACACGAAAAAATAACAAACCAAAGACAAGATTTTTTACACAAAACCTCTACCAAGTTAATTCGTGAGAACCAAACAATTTGCTTGGAAAATTTAGGTGTATCAAATATGATTAAAAATCATAATCTTGCCCAAGCAATATCAGATGCAAGTTGGTCAGAGTTCAATCGAATGATTGAGTATAAGGCTGAATGGTATGGTGTAAACATTCTCCGTATTGGTAGATTTGCACCCTCAAGCAAAACTTGTGAATGCGGCACAATCAATAAAGACCTAAAGCTATCTGATAGAGTTTGGAAATGCAAAAGATGTAAAGCGGTTAACGAGCGAGACCGATTGGCAGCACGCAATATAAAAAAGTTTGCTCTTAAAGATTATTCAGGGCAGGAATTGTCCGTAGAGCCTGTGGAGATGTCAGCATTAGTTGAATCTGTGAATCAGGAAGCCCAACCCATCGGCTATGCCGTGGGTGGGTAGTTCACTCGAGTGAAAAGCGTCTTATTTTAGTTTTTTTTACAGATCAGACATGCCTAATAATATAACAATGCCCATATAAAGCTAAATAAGGCGATTCCTGACAATAACTCAACAAATTAAGGTGTAACTAAGGTAAAATTAAAATAATGTCTTAAACAGCCTTAAATTAACAATTAAAGCTATTACTTTCTGTTTCTTGGTCTTGAATGTTGTTGTTCATAATTTTATTTTTTGGGTGTTTTAAATTTTAATTTATTAATTAGATTATAAAAGTAATTTGTTAATGTTGG
>CAYXVT010000419.1:0-1691 GCA_964468105.1 Uncultured Candidatus Berkiella sp.
GTCTGAAAGGTATTCACCAAAAGCAACAAATCCCATACCTGGATTGATTACACTTAAATCAACAACACCAGTTCCAAATCTTCCACCCCCTAAGGCTGCTGATAATCCGTCAGATGTCATCCAAGCACCTCGTGCTGTTATCCCAAGTCCTAAAACATTATCATCTTGAGTAATACCGAAGTTTACATCACCTCCGTGAGTTACACCAAATCTAAATCTATCTGGTGTTGCTCCAGCATTACTATTAACAATATCATTTACATCTTCTATTTGATACCCAATCGCATTAACTCCATTGACTGTCTGTGCGTCAATTTTTATATTTCCCGGTACCCTTGTTGTTATTGCCCCACTCTGTTTCTTGAATGGTGGCACATAAGTTATCCTTGCTCCCATTTTCGTTTATTATTATTAAGCTGTTGCGTTATATGCAACACCTTCACCATTAACAGAAGAGTCAATGTATACTTTTGATAAGTTATCAATATCTATTGTGTAAATATCACTAGCACTCAACTCAATTGATTGAGATGACGCATTACCAACATATATTAAACCAGTATTACTTGGGTCTGCTTGAATTAGAACTGATTTAATTGCAGTTGAAGCTCCTAGTGCTACTGGAGTACCAGCTGTTGTTACAGTTGTTGCTCCATCAAGGATTGTCGAAGGGGGGGTACCACTACCCGACGGATCACCACTCTCATTCACCTGTAGCACCTTTACAGAAACCTCACCATTCGATGATTCATAAATTGTTCGTCCATCCATACTCATAAAATTTGTTTATTTTGTAAATCAACCATGCATAGCAGAAAGTGGGTATGCCTCGCAATCACCTCTGCAATGAGCTAGAGATGAAAATCGACCCTCGTCGCAAACTAAGGCTGCCAACGGGGCCAATATTATCCCTACTCAGGATCATACGAACCCACGATCCGCTATACGGTTGTCATAATAATGATTAAAAAATGAGACACAAACCCACTTATTTTTGGGCCTGTGTCTCATTTGAAGCCTTATTAGCTTTAATTTTGCTGTCAATTATTCCAACAGCCTTGTCAGCAGCACGACCACCCGCTGAACCAATTATTCTCTTTAAAAAAATCGCTCTATCCTCAGGATTTTTAAACCTCCCTTTAATAGTGTTAACTAATTGATTTACACCATTAGCGCGACCACTCGCTTTACGACCCTTATTCATCATATCCATATTCATCCTCATTATTTTTGTCATCATCAGTAGCAGACTCTTTTTCTGACATCTTCTTTTTTAATGTCTTACTTAGTTCTGTTTTTTTCCCAATATCTGAAATGCTGATTGGTTTAATCATTGTAACCTTTAACCCATCAGATTCACCATGAGCAGGACACCCACATAAAGGACACGGCATTGATTCATGCGCAATGTCAGCCTTTCTGTATAAATCCTTGATTTCCTCAGCTAATACTGCTATTAGCTTAAGAGCCTTTGCCATATATATATATTAATTGTAAAATATATCTTTAATTTTCCCAAGCACCTTATCCCATGCAAAGTTATCCACAGTTTTAAGGGCTTGAGTTGTGAACTTTTTGAAGACAATTTCGTCCTCTAACATTATTATAACACACTTTAGAAGATTTCGCACATCGTTTTGAGGTGTTACCATGCAGTTTTTATTGTGTTTGCAGAAATCCATATTCCCCAT
>CAYXVT010000420.1:0-1628 GCA_964468105.1 Uncultured Candidatus Berkiella sp.
TTTGCGATGCTTTACTCATACCTCGAGCAACCTACTATCGGCGTGAACGCCAACAGGTAGTTGCCACCTTGAAAGACAAAAAACAACGGCCAAAAAATTCGCTAAGCAACGAAGAGAAGCAGCAAGTGCTGGATTTGTTACATAGTAAACGATTCATTGATAAAACGCCGTATGATGCGTTTAATGCGATGCTAGATGAAGATGAATACCATTGTTCGCCACGCACAATGTATCGTTTATTGGCTGCTCAAGGCGAAAGTAAAGACAGACGACAGCAACGTTGTCACCGCGATGCAGTTAAGCCCGAATTAATTGCCAGTATGCCTAATGAAGTCTGGAGCTGGGATATCACTAAGCTGCGTACCACCCAAAAATGGGTGTACCTGTATTTGTATGTCATCATCGATATTTTCAGTCGCTATGTAGTAGGCTGGATGATTGCTGATCGAGAGTGCAAAAAATTAGCAAGGCGATTAATTCAAGAATCTGCTTTAAAACAAGGCATTCAGCCCCATCAACTAACTAACCTCAGTTATGGATAAGCGAATGTTAACATTTTGAAAAGATTGAAAATAAGTTCGGCGCTTGGTAAATTTTGCCATTTTTAACCGACCAAGGTTTTGAATGGAGTCAAAATGTTATTAGCGCCGATGGTAGAGATTTTCTGTGATGTTGATGATTTTTACAAGAAACATATTGAGCAATCCGCAGGTAAAAAATTACCAATACCTGCAGGCAAACGTCAGCGCAGAACGGAAATGAGCGAGGGTGAAATGATGACAATCATGATTTTATTTCACTTAAGCCATTATCGAACTTTCAAGGATTTTTATTGCGACTGTATCCTCGGTCAATTCAGGACTGAATTTCCAAAAGCCGTCAGCTATCCACGTTTTGTTGCGCTTATGCCAAGACTGCTTGAGCCACTCGCTGCATATGTTTTATCAAGAACAGGAAAACACACTGGATTGTATTATTTGGATTCTACAAAAATGGTCGTATGTCACAATCGTCGCATTTACAGAAATAAAGTTTTTAAGGGAATTGCTGAACGTGGACACTGTTCTGTAGGCTTTTTTTATGGGTTTAAATTACATTTAGCAATAAATCATCAAGGAGAAATTGTGAGTTTTTGTATAACGAAAGGGAATGTCGATGACAGAAAAGTTGTCGAAAAATTAATGACTGGATTAACTGGATTGGGTGCAGGTGATAAAGGATATCTCGGAAAAGATTTGCAAGAATCCCTTGCAAAGCAAGGTCTAAAATTAATTACAAAAGTCAGAAAAAACATGAAGAAAAAAATGCTAAATGCATTTGAAAAATTTTTTCTTTATCAGCGCAACATTATAGAAACGGTCATTGATCAATTGAAATCGATTTGTCATATTGAGCATACGCGACATCGCAGCCCGGTAAACTTTCTTGTTAATCTTGTCAGTGGTCTAGCGGGTTACTGCTTAAAGCCTAGAAAACCAGCTATTGGGAAGGGTAAATTTCAAGCAATCATTCCTGCGCTTATCCATAACTGAGGTTATTTAACCCCGACCTAGTTGAGAAAAGACTGATATGGATCACCCACTTTAAAGATAACATCAAAGAATGGGGAGAGATTCTGAATGTGGCCG
>CAYXVT010000421.1:0-1620 GCA_964468105.1 Uncultured Candidatus Berkiella sp.
ACAAAGGACCATGATGCATCATCTTCCTTTAATATCGTACTCACCGCTATCAACACAGGCGGGGCAATCAAAGGAATGATCAGAGGTGATGTTTTTTGGGGAGCAGGAGAAGAGGCTGCCTATTCTGCTGGGCATATGAAAAGCGAAGGGGAATATTGGATTTTACTGCCTAAATGAAAAAGGTAATATACGGATTCTATCAACTTGATAGGCCGCTTTTTTCGTGCTTTCTAGATGGGATTTCACTATCGTAAATGACTAAAGACCTCGTCAAGGATGAAGTCCCTTATCGCAGGCACAATAAGGGACTTTAAAAGCTCACTCCACTATCGAAGCAATCTTCACCACCGGATTCACCTCAGCCTCATAATCAATCCCGGCGACTCCAAATCCAAATAATCGATGAAACTCATCCCGATAGCCTTCAATATCCGTCAGCTCACTTAAATTCTCTGTGTTCACTTCTCCCCATAGAGACTTAATTTTTTGCTGCACATCCGCTTCCATTTCCAAATCATCAATTCTAATACGCCCATCCTGATCACGTTTCTGTTGATCGCCATAAACAAATTGTCTAAACAACCGATCAATTTGCTCTATACATCCTTCATGCGTACCCTTTTCCTTCATAATCTTATATAACAATGAAATATAAAGCGGCACAACAGGAATAGCAGAACTTGCTTGAGTCACCAGAGCTTTATTGACAGAAACCAATGCTTCTCCGTGATAAGGTTGCAATTTTGTTTGCAGTTTAGCGGCAGTTTTTAAGATATGTTCTTTTGCTTTACCTATGGTTCCTTCTTTATAAATAGGATAAGTTAATTCGGGCCCGACATAATCATAGGCTAATGTTTTCACCCCATCTGCCAATAAATTTTCTTTGGCTAAAAAATCAATCCACATTTCCCAATCTTCACCACCCATCACTGCCACTGTTTGTGCAATTTCATCTTCACTCGCGGGTTCTAAAGAAATTTCTTTAACTTCACCACGCATGGGATCCACTGTTTTACCCACAAATGTTTTTCCAATAGGTTTTAATACCGATGAAAAAACTTCTTGTGTATCAGGATGAATACGACGAGGCGAAGCTAAACTATAAACCACTAAATCCACTTTACCCAAATCACGACGAATTAAATCAGCAGTTTGTTGTTTGATTTGATGTGAAAATGCATCGCCATTAATACTTTTTGCATAATGATGCTTCTGATGCGCCAATTCTTCAAACGCAGCTGTGTTATACCATCCAGCACTGGCTGTACGTTTTTCATCAGCACCTTTTTCATAAAATACACCGATTGTTTTAGCATCATATCCAAATGTAGCCACAATACGACTGGCTAATCCATAGCCTGTTGATGCACCAATCACTAACACATTTTTAGGCCCCTTTGACGCACCTTGCGCTTTCACATACTCGATTTGCGCTTTAACCACTTCAGCACACCCTTCTGGATGAGCGGTTGTGCAAATAAAACCCCGTATTTTTGGCTGAATAATCATGTGAAACCCCTATTTTTTCGACTGGCGCACATTATTTCATAAATTATTGAATTTAAAAATGGAAGAATCAGTAATTAAAGAAAGTATCAAAGAAAAAAGATGCGTATCTGT
>CAYXVT010000422.1:0-1601 GCA_964468105.1 Uncultured Candidatus Berkiella sp.
TGTCTATTGCAGGCAGAAATGTGGCTAATCCCAATCAGGATAATGCAACACCTGCTGAGGATAAAAGTTTTGTGTGTCTATGCGGCAGTCCTGTTCCTAGAATTGGTATACCGGTAGGATTTTGGGAACCATTTAGGTTAGCGGATGTTACCTATAAACCTTTTTGTATGGTGAATCTGGGTGGCATTGATTTAAAGCTTAAATTGGAAGCATCTGCCGGTACGATTGGTGTTAAGCAAGGGGGTGAAACTGCTCGAAAAACTGCCTTTTATCATGTGCACTGGTATGTTTATCCGGTGCTTTATTGGATGAATCTGGTCGTAAATCTTGCTTGTATGACATCGGAATCTTTTGATATTGCCTATATGACAGAATTGGATCCACTATGGAATGATGATGAGATTTCCATTTGGTTGAATCCCGAAGTCGCACTCTTTGCCAATCCGATTGCACAGATGGCTTGTGCGGCGGATTGCGCTAAATCATCTGTTAGCACACCTATCAATACTTTGTTTTGGTGCGCAGGATGTCAAGGGGGTGTGTATCCGTTGACAGGCACGCTCGGTTTTCATAATGGTGGTGCGGATGCAAGCACATTGATAGTAGAGAAGCTGATTTTTAAATTACATCGAGAAATGTTGCTCTGGGGTTCTATGGGTAAAAAAGCAGCCTGTCATCTATACCCCATGCCTTGGTGGCGTAAAGACCAATATAAATTACAAATGACTTATCCATCGGTGACTAAAGACACTAAAAAAGCCTGTAATCCTATTGGTAGAACCACTTTCTTTTGGGGAACAAATAAAGAATATCCCATTAAAGGAGAAGACTTTGGATATCTTATCTGGAGACGGAGAAATTGCTGTGTCCTATAAACGATTCATTGTTGGGGTGCTGGTTATGTTATTTTCTGTGCCGGGATACCCAAATCAACCTTATGATTCGGACTTGTTGATTTTTGTATCTTTTAGTATGCCTAAAGAGAGCTTAAAGCTGTGGGCAGAGCAAGCGAGCCGTGTTGGGTGTCCATTGTTGCTGCAGGGTTTTGTGGATAATGATTTAACAAAGACAACGGCTAAAACACAGTCTCTTTTTGGTATTGAAGCGAATGTTGAAATTTCAGTTGATCCTGAGAAATTTGAAAGATTCAATATTGATGTTGTTCCTGCAGTTGTAATAGTAGAACCAGAAAGTACGCACTCTAAAAAAGCAGCTAGTAATGATAATTTAATGCCAAATTTTGATGTGATTTACGGTGATACTTCTTTGGAAGAAGCCTTGAATCGCATTGCTAAATCTGGAACACCCATTAATCAAAAAGTGGCAGGCCATTATCTCAAGAAATATCGAGGTTGGAATGAATAAGTTGTTTGTCGGCAACATTGTTATTTTTAAGAACACAAGGCGTTTAATAGCATTTTTGTTATTAGGCTGCCAGTCGATTAATACGATGGCAGGTTCGAATGAAGAAGGCAAATCATTTGCCGAGGAGCTGCATAGTCAAGGCTATCGTAATCAAGAGACTGTAATAAATACGATGCAGCAAGAATGTGGGCAAAACGCTCAAAACCAACATTTACAACCACAAGCTTGTGAACTCC
>CAYXVT010000423.1:0-1596 GCA_964468105.1 Uncultured Candidatus Berkiella sp.
GTCGCTCAATGTATCCTTTAAGAACTTTTCCTGGATTCCGAGATTGCTTAATTGCCCGTGAAGGGAGCGAACATCTGTAAAATCAAAAGATTTTTTTGCCAATAGAATGGCTTCTCTTGCCCTGGATTCATGGAACACAAAATTTGCGTCCTGAAACTCAATTGCGGCATCCAGAATCTTAAATAACTGTTTTTGTTCTTTCTGATAAATTTCGTTTCCTGTAGAAATGGCGGCAAGATTTAAGTGCTCGCCTATTTCCTTTTTTTCAACGAGCGAAAACACACGATGAAAAGCGGTAAAATCATTGCCCTTGATTTGCTGTTTTTTTTCAGACAGGTACTTTTCAATTAAGCTTTTCGCCTGCTCAGGATTTAAATTCATGGATAAGCTCCCGTTAAGATATATAAAACCCCTCTATAAACTGCTTTATATATTCATACATTGTACACTTTTTAATTAAAATTATCTATTCAGTGTGCATGTAATTTGCATCTATCTAGAACTATAGCAACAAAGGATTAAGTAAATATTAACCTCAGTTCTGGATAACTGGGCATAAATTGCTCTGGATCTTGTCGACTTTAATGCCTGGCTTATTTGGCCGCCAAGTATATGCCACTAATGCTCCAACTGTGTTCACTAAAAAATTAATTGGACTACGATGACGGGAATGTTCAACATAATACAAGTTTTTCAACTGATCAATAATTGTTTCTACAATGCCTCGTTGTTTTAGGAAAAACTTTTCAAACGCAGACAGCATTTTCTTCTTCATATTTTTTCGAAGTTTTGTAATAAATTTCAAATCATGTTTCGCCAAGTCTTCAGCAAGTTCTTGTCCAAGATATCCTTTATCACCAGCGGCAATACCCTTTAGATTGGTCATTAATTTTCTAACAACAGCGCGATCATCAACGTTACCTTTAGTCAAACAAAAACTCATTAGCTCACCTTGATGATTAATGACAATATGTAATTTAAAGCCATAAAACCAGCCCATAGTGCTTTTGCTGCGTTCGGCAATGCCTTTAAATACCTTGTTGCGATAAATACGTTTATTGTGGCATACACGTAAAGTCGTTGAATCAATAAAGTACAGCCCCGTATGTTTGCCTGTTTTTGAGAGCAAATAGGCTGTAAGCATCATTAGTGATGCTGATTTGCATGCGACAAAGCGTGTGTAACTCAACGCGTTTGGAAAGTAATGTTTCATGTCTTGTAAAACACACCCGCAATAAAAATCCTTAAATGTCCGATAGTGGCTCATTTGAAACAATACAACGATTGTACCAATTTCAGACAAGCTCATTTGCATTTCCCTATGTCGTATCCTGTCCGGGTTTGGCAGAAAGTATTTTGATTGATTCCTTAAATAATCCTTGCAAAAATCGTCAATATCACAAAAAATCTCAGTGACTGGTGCCAACATTTTTTAACTCCATAAAATTATTTTGACGTAATTTTGGAGCTAAATTTTAGCGGCACCAGTAATTTTTTCAATCATTTCATTGGGTTATCCATTTCCTTATCCAGAACTGAGGTTAACATAATGAACAATACTATCGGTGTCATAACCTTTGTCTGCGAGTACAGCCT
>CAYXVT010000424.1:0-1593 GCA_964468105.1 Uncultured Candidatus Berkiella sp.
TTATTTTCAATTTTGAATAATCTATTTTTTTGATCAATAGAAATTCGATATTCTTTAATCACATAAAGTCCCATCAATCCAAAATACTCACCAGATTTTCCGTAAATTCCTTCACCATGGAGTACGTAAGGATTTACTACAACTTTATTGTCAAAATAAGCTTTTGCTTCAATTTTGTCCCTATTAACAATATATTCCTTAAATCCTGCATTTACCTTAACGATATTATTTTCTAAGATATTGAAAGGAATTTTATCAATGCTAGTGGGGAAGGTAAATTGACCTACTAATCCAGAATCAACGATGCATTTAATTTCAAGTTGGTTATTTTTGTTATCTTTAAAATTAACAAGCATCACAGGAACCCGCTGTGTTGGAGCAAAGGGTACTATATTTTTATCAGACCTATCCAGTTCTTTGCTGACTAATGAAATGCGCTTGTTGGGATAATCTAAAGTGAGCAAATAATGGTAAAAAGCACCAATATTTAAAATACCATCGATATGAAATTGGTTCACTTTTTCAAAGTTGGTCAGAAGGTTAGGTTCTTCAAAAACGGCAACGTCGAAGTCAAAGAGTTTGGCTTCTCCCAGGGTGAGCTCATTTAACTTGTAATGATCAACTTTTTGATTGGTATTGTTACCCGTAAAATCTTTTTTTACGGGTGATTGTAGATTGAGATCTTGTGCTACTTTTCTTGAAAGCATGGTCATGGGAACACCCGTATCAACCATAAAAACATAAGGGCCTTTGCCATTTAACATTGCTTTGACAATAAAATAGGCAGAATCCGTTTTCTCGATATTAACATGGATTGGTTTTTCTAGAACTTTAACGCTTCCAGGAATTTCATAATAAAGTACTGGTTTAGTTTGGAGTGCGCTATCTAGCGCATAAATAGGCGTTAAATTGACACAAAAGAATAAAAGGATTTTCCAATTTAGATATCGAATTTTCATGATATTGAACCCCTCGGGGTCAGACCCCTAATTCAAGTAACTTACGCCCCAAAACGACCATTCCTGATTCTAGGAAGTTGAGCTTGCTGAACTTCTTCTTCTTCTGCGAACAGGTCTTGAATTGCTTGCATCTTCATTTCTGTCATACCATCTAAATAAGGTGCTATTTGCTGCAAACTTAAATTTGAAGTACCTAAGAAATACATAAAGGTGGGTAGATCATTTGTTTCTATCATTAACGTAATATACTGCTCATCGGTTAGCGATAATATTCGTTGATTTGCGTGGTTCAGATTACATAAGTACAACATGGTTTCAAGCTGACAAGTTGGCGCAATTGTGCGTGCAAGTGAGTATAAAAAAGTTTTAAGATGAGGTAAAAAAATTTGATGAGTGCTTAAGAAAGCATTTATTAAAGCTGGGAAGTAATATTGCGCGAGCGCTTTATTATTCTGAAGTAAAGCATTAGTAAAATCAGTCTTTTGTGTATCAAGATCATACAATTGATTGTATGCGGGAGTGAATGACGTTCCTAACATTGTTTCTCTCCTATCTATGCTTAATGTAGTTATCTGAATTGCAGGCAATTTTGATGTTTTAAACATCTATAGTCAATAATTAATATTGCTAAAGC
>CAYXVT010000425.1:0-1585 GCA_964468105.1 Uncultured Candidatus Berkiella sp.
CTTGAGCCTGAATATGTGATGCAAGAAGCGGCCGCTTTGCAATCTTGTTTTAGAGAAAAGCGTGATTATACGGTAAATCGTCTGCTTAAAATGGGGATGATAATAGAAGCCAAGCCAATCGGCGCTTTCTATGTGTGGGCGAATTTATCAAAATTGCCAGAATCAATACAAGACGGGTTTGCCTTCTTTGAGGCAGGATTAAAACAAAAAGTAATAACGGTGCCTGGAGTTTTCTTTGACGTTAATCCTGAAAAGCGCCGTTCCTATGCGCAATATAGTCAATACATTCGTATCAGCTTTGGTCCAGAGATGCGTGTATTAGAGAAGGGATTAGATGCGATTGAAAAGGTGATCGAAAGCGCCAGCTAAATGTATAAACGAATGCTCTATGTGAATATACACTCCTTAAATGTTAATGCATTTCATGCAGAACTATCCTGTTCTGATATAACCTTTTGAATTTGTGAAATATTTCAGCGCATTGAACTTTTTTTACAATTTAAGAGTCTATTAATATAAAGTGTGCTTTTCTAATGGTGAGTTATGCTTGGCGCTACCTTTCAAACGCAAGATATGTTTGCTGCCGATGGCGAAGATATCATTTTTGTTAATGCGGCAAGTGATAAGATCCTTGGAGAAGTCGATAGCTGGACGGGCAGTGCAGCCATAATACGGGAAAATTTGAAGGGATCTGATGATTCAATTACAGCCCTTAAGGATGATTGGGAACAAAGAGGTCAACGTGATTTTAGTTCAGATAAGAAAGATGCTGAAAGAGTTCATGTTGTACAAGATTCTAATGACCAACCCGTTAAATTAAAGTTTAATTCTGGCAGTGAAGGGTATCTTATTCATGCCGGTGCTCTCCACGCAAAAGATTGTAGTACTGATGATAAAAAGATAAAACAATTAACATCAGCTTACTTAACTACATTTGAAGAAGCAAATGAATTGGCAAGATCCCAGGGCAAATCTTTTACTGTCGTTATGCCTCCCCTGGGAATTGAAGATTCTGAAATTCCTCCTAAAATATCTGCTCAAGCGGCATTAGAAGCAATTCAAAAGTTTAAAACAATGTATAAAATTGCAAATATTGACGTGAAATTTGCGATTAAGACTGATTCTGCTCATGCCCTAGAATTTGAGAATGAATTTAAAAAACTTAAAGAAAAACTCGATGAAGATGAGGGCTTCATTCAAAAAATCATTCCTATCTTTAAAGATAATGATAGTGTGATTACCCCAGAAATGAAAACGGCTTTATTGAGTGACAAACATTATGGTCGTTTAAAACTCTTATCTAAGAGAGTATCACCAGAGTCAGTCATTAAAAAGTTAGGTGAAGATTTGTTCTTTGCTATAGCGAAAGATCCAGAACTATATGATTCTTTGCCAGACCGCAACCTGAAAGGGAGCGTGTTGTCAGAATTATTCGGTTCTTCTGCCGCCAATAGCATTTTGTTGGAAGATAAGACTAAATCTTTGTTAAAGAAAATTTTAGGGAAAATAACTCGAGTTGATATGTATGGCATAACAATAAATGAGAATACGCTGTATGCTATCGTTAAGGATGTTGATCTGTTTA
>CAYXVT010000426.1:0-1581 GCA_964468105.1 Uncultured Candidatus Berkiella sp.
GAGGTCACATGCATAAGTTGCAAGTATAGCAAAGGAGATGGGAATATATGTGAGCTCACTGTACCACAGGTGGAACACCTACTCGAAAGCATAATAAAAACTTACGAACAGCTTGGGGAACTTGGTTTTACTTATTATAATGGCAAGATTGTTATCATCGAGACCGAGGAAAAGGCTAATGAACAAAGTTATCACCTGACAAAAAAAATAACCTGGTAATCCAATATTATTTTTACCCAATATATGTACAATAAGTGAGTATGGCCAATCGAAATATACAAATATTAAAATTACTTACTTTCTTCACCTATTTTAGGTTATACGCTGCAATAGCTATCATTTACTTTGCGGCAGTTACCGGATCCTACGCATTAGGTGCCAGTATTTTCTCTATAATTACTATCTCCACTGCACTCTTTGAGATACCGACCGGCATTTATTCAGATCGTATCGGCAAACGAAATACTGTAATTTTAGGGGCAGTGTCTGCTGTTGTTGCATTAATATTCTATGCTATTGGTCATAATTTTTTGTTTCTTTCTATAGGTGCCATATTTCAAGGTTTATCTTCCTCTTTCTATAGCGGGAATAACGATGCATTACTGCACGATTCGTTAGCTGAAACAGGAAAACAGGAAGAGTACGCTGAACACCGTGGGAAAATTGGTTCGATGTTCCAAATAGGGCTTGCTTTATCCGCGCTTCTCGGTGGTTTAATTGCTTCAAAATCCCTATCACTTATTATGTGGTTATCAATAATTCCTCAATTAATTTGTCTGATCTTATCGTTTTTCCTAATAGAACCAAAGTCTCACACAAAAAGTGGCGGAAACATTTATGCCCACTTAGGTGAATCTTGGAAACAATTTATTTCTAATAAAAAACTGCGCTGGTTAAGTGTTGTTTCGATACTCAGCGAGCAATTCGGAGAAACTTCTTATGCATTTCAAGCAGCATTTTATCAAACGTTAATACCGCTTTGGGCAATTGGTATTATAAAAACTCTCTCAAATATTGCAGGAGCCATAAGCTTCCACTTTAGCGGTAAAATCCTGAAAAAATTTAACGGGGTTAAGGTACTTATTGTCGACAACATATATAACAGTGTTATCAATTTGATTGCGGTTGCAATCCCAACTGTCTTTTCACCATTTCTAATGACTACCACTTCAGCTTTTTACGGTGTCACTACTGTCGCCAAAAACAGTTACATGCAAAAGGAATTTACCAACGAACAAAGAGCAACGATGGGGTCATTGATTTCATTTATTGGGAGTTTGTTTTTTGGTATTTTATCTATCGTAGTTGGATATTTAGCTGATAAATATACGCCAGCGAAAGCATTTATGATTCTTATGATATTTCAGCTTTGTATTTTATGGTTTTTCGTAAAACTAAAAAAGAATGAATCAAAACTTAATTAATTATGAAAATAACACTTCCTGCTAATAGGGTATGGAACACTTTTAGCCTGAGAAATTTATCTCAAAGAAACAAGGCTGAATTGTTTAGCCTCAGAAATGTAATCTGTGAGCCTACTGGGACTCGAACCCAGAACCAATTCCTTAAAAGGGAACTGCT
>CAYXVT010000427.1:0-1566 GCA_964468105.1 Uncultured Candidatus Berkiella sp.
ATTAGAAGCACAGATAAAGTTATTGTTACAATCGGCAAATCAACAAACTGGTGGTGGCATAATTCAGAGAGTGAATTCTTTTTTCAATTGCTCCAAGAAAGGGCTAACTCCAGAGGAAGTCCAACAACTTACACAGCTCTCAACAGATTATAACAACGTGGTGGCTTCTGAAGAAAATATTATTCATGTAATTCCAGGGGAAATACAACATAGAAGGACTCAAATTCAACAAGCTGAACAACGCATTCAGGCTATTGAAACTACAGAATTGGATCAGGCAATTCAGGATCTCGATAAAATTGAACAGGATATTGCAGATAAGAAAAAAATCTTAGCAGAAAAGCAAGATGAAGAAAAAGCACAGCAAAAAATTATTGACAATCATGAGACTGCACTTAAAAGAATCAAAGAAATTGAAGATGAAGTACATACCCTTACCAAGAAAAAGGGAGATTACGAAGTTAAATATGCAATTGCCGGTCAAACAGATACAGATCGTATTGCCGATTCAAAAGCAAAAGCTGATGCAGCAAAGCAAGAAGTTGAGCGTTTAGCTACAGAAATAAAGAATCTTACAGGTTCTCCCGAACTTTCCAATATCCGTCAAAAGGAAATTTTGCAAACCTATCGTGATATGATTTTAAACGTATCGAAATGGGATGAAATACAAAGCAGGGTTATGGACCCACACTTTTTTGATAGACCCGATGGTGTAGAAACAGATTCTACCGATACCTTACGAATCGCAATGGAAATGAGACCACATGTTCCTCCTGCTTACATGGAAGTAATCCGAATTATTGCAGGAGATGCCGCACTTTCAAGAACCCCCGAAGGAATCGCACTGTATAACAAGGTAGCTAAGCTTATTACTCCGGAGCTTTTTATGACTTCTTACTTGAATCAAGGTTCTCAAAGAAGACAAGAGTTAGAGCTTATACTTGGAGGTAATTTGCCCGATAGAATGGATCTTTTCGATCAGAGATTACAAAACAAGCCTGTTCGAGACCTTATGGCAGGCTCTGTTTCACCTCAGTTAATTGAAGATATTCGTACGGAGTTAAAACAGAGAGCAATTGCACAAAGACTTGGGAAAATGGGGAAAGAAGAAGTTGCAAGCCACGAACAGCTCAATGCCAATAGAATGAAGGAATCGGATATCAAGAATATAGTGACACAAAATGAACAAGATTTAAGTAATGCTATAAATACGGAAAAACAAAATTACGCACCATCCCGAGATGCAAGCTTAACTACAGAACAACAAACTATTACCCAACTTATTACTGCAAATGGATTCAATGGTAATTTTGATCAGGAGGGAATAGAAGCCGGAAAACAAATCTTTACTATAAAAGGAAGAAATCCGATTACTCCTTTTGCGGCAGATCATTTAGTTGATGCAACAGGCAACCGTACAAGACTAGGAGCACAAGTAGCTACCATTTTGGAAAACAATGGATTTACTGCAGCCACAGTAGCTGGACTGAATGGAGATCAGCTTGCACAAACAGCAAACGGATTAAGACTTTTTTACCAGCGTTTTGGTGAAACCCAAAACAGACC
>CAYXVT010000428.1:0-1047 GCA_964468105.1 Uncultured Candidatus Berkiella sp.
AAAAATATTGTAAAAGTGAGAATTGTCTCAAATTGAAAATGGAAACGCGTAGCAATAGCGATGTAGAGAGAAAGAATGAGTATAATGGTCGCTGTGTTATATAAAAATAATTTTCCAAAAACGATTTTAATTTCGTCCAAGAATAAATTGTAGCGAATGATTGAATAAAGCAATGGCAGAATGACGACCGCAAAAGAAAGAATTGAAAAGAAATCAGATGATCGGAGCAATCCATAGTAACTCAATACCGTAAGAAAATGCCGGAGAGCCAGAATAATTTTCCGGTTGCTTCGCTCAAATTGCCATGAAACAGAGAAGTAGAAAAGAAGGAGTAATCCCTCATTAAATTGGTTTTTAGCTCAAGGATAAATAAAATAAGTGCTGAAATATAGCCGAAATACAGAAGCAGGGTTCGCCATACTTTTCGCTTGCTCTTCTCCTCAAGCAAAATGCTGGCATGATAAAGAAGGGGGATCGGCAAATACATTGACCAAATAAACGATCGCACAATTATACTGTAGTGGTGGGGTTCAAATCGGCCAAGTGAAAGGAATATTAAGCCGGAAAAATATAAACCGATTGAGGCCAAAAGAGCTGAGGCGATCTGAACAATTCTACTAAACGGATTTTGTGTTATTAGATAGATCGCCGTCCACCAAAGAAACAATCCGAAGGCAAATTCAATTTTGTTCACAAATGTAAGTTCAAGCATAAATCAATTTTGATCTCAATATTAAATGCTGCTAATCTAATTTTCCTTACTTTATCATAAATAGCCGCTATTTGCTAGACTTAATACGTAAAAAGTGTTATAGTTTGTTTGATTTTGTCGGTTGCTTTGGAAGGGATTGGAGGGACAAAGTATGAACGTGAAGGCAAAGAGTGTTAGTAGACTTGTAGCTCTTGCTGCAATGACAAGGATCCTAGCCAAGCCGGGGATTTTGGAACAAATTGGCCAGCCAGCCATCGATGGGACGGCACTCGAGCCAATGGAAGTCATCATTCCACAAGCTCAAGCGGAAGCGCCATGTGATGGTACGATAGCCG
>CAYXVT010000428.1:1137-1564 GCA_964468105.1 Uncultured Candidatus Berkiella sp.
AAGGGGACAGTATGAAACCTCGAAACAAGATGGTGAAAGAAAAGAAAGTCTACACAAAACCGACGGTGGTTTCAGAACAAATGTTCGAAACAGCCACTCTGACTTGTGGCAAGTGCACGTCGGGTCCATTCCCGCAATTTGCCTGTGGTTCAATACCACAGTCAAGTTAGATTCAAAAGGAGAGCCATTCGGCTCTCCCATTTTTTATCCCAAATTTAATGCTTCTTTTATTTTTTTGCCCCCATCCACTGCTTTTTCAATCTCACCTGGAAGGAGCGGTCCCTGTTGTCCAGTTACATAGAATACCTCCGAGGGATATGCAATTTTTGCACCTGCTTTTTCTAGGCCAAAGAGAATATTCTGCACCGCATCACCATGAATAAAGAGCTTCACCCTATTGTCAAATCCGGTTACTTTTACCTCGCTC
>CAYXVT010000429.1:0-1287 GCA_964468105.1 Uncultured Candidatus Berkiella sp.
CTATAGAAATCATCTTATAATAACTAAGATAACATTATTATTTATGATAATTTTGTACGAGGAACTCAGGAAAATATAGAAAAAGTTCTGAAAGATCCTCGTGTAAAAGTTTTTGAAGTTGGGGGAGATATTTGTCAGCTGGATATTCTAAATGAAGCTTTAAAAGATGCTGATGGCGTATTTCATTTTGCAGCACTTTGGTTGCTTCAGTGTCATGATTTTCCGCGATCTGCATTCAAGGTTAATGTGGAAGGAACATTTAATGTATTAGATGCATGTGTTGCTAATAACGTCAAAAGGCTAGTATATTCTTCATCAGCATCGGTATATGGAGACGCAGTAAAAGAGCCAATGGATGAAAATCATCCGTTTAATAATACCAATTTTTATGGAGCAACTAAAATAGCGGGTGAAGCAATGGCTAGGGCTTATCATCATCGTTATAAACTACCATTTGTTGGATTGCGGTATATGAATGTATATGGTCCTCGACAGGACTATCGAGGTGCCTATATCGCTGTTATTATGAAAATGCTAGACAACTTAGATAAAGGGATTGCCCCAATAATTTATGGCGATGGATCGCAGGCGTATGATTTTGTATATGTCGAAGATTGTGCTAAAGCCAATGTTTCTGCTATGAAGGCTGACGTTGTTGATGCATTTTACAATGTTGGGACGGGGATAAGAACTTCAATTAAGGAGTTAGCCGAAACAATATTAGGTATCATGGGTTCAAGTCAATCAGTACAGTATGAGCCTGGTGGATTAACGTTTGTAAAAAATCGTATTGGTTGTCCCAAAAAAGCTGAAAATGAAATTGGATTTAAAGCGAGCATTGATTTGGAAGAAGGTTTGAAGAGGTTGATCAAGTGGAGAAATCAACACATTGATCAGGTTGAGGCCAGACGAAAAAAGGTTTTATAAAATGGAAAAGATTGCTGAAAAATTGAGAAAAATTCCAATAGCAGTGCCTTCGTTAGGAGAAGAAGAATGGCAGGCGCTGCGAGAACCGCTATTCTCTGGATGGTTAACGCAAGGGCCAAAAGTTAGTAAATTTGAAGAAGAATTTGCTATTCGTCATAAAGTAAAACACGCGTTAGCAGTAACATCTTGTACAACGGGCTTACATTTGGCTTTAATTGCAATGGGAGTAGGTGTAGGAGATGAAGTGATTGTGCCAGCATTTACTTGGGTAGCTACTGCAAATGTCGTATTGCATTGTGGAGCAACGCCAGTTTTTTGTGATGTCGATCGAGATACTTTTAATATTAATATAGATGATAT
>CAYXVT010000429.1:1297-1563 GCA_964468105.1 Uncultured Candidatus Berkiella sp.
CGTAAGAATATTCCAGAACATATTTTGATCCTTGAAGATGCAGCTTGTGCAGCGGGAGCATCCTATAAGGATAAACCAGCGGGGTCTCTGGGGGACATGGCTGCTTTTTCGTTTCATCCGCGTAAGTCCATTACGACGGGTGAAGGAGGAATGGTAACGACAAATAACGAAAAATTTTTTAGAGTGGCAGATATTGTTCGTAATCATGGAGCTGAAATTTCAGAAGAAGTTAGGCATCATAGCCCAAAGCCATATTTGCTTCCTGA
>CAYXVT010000430.1:0-1559 GCA_964468105.1 Uncultured Candidatus Berkiella sp.
TGTAACGAGTTCCCTCAAGTAAAACTCCAAATGTTTTACCCCCGCCCCCAGCGCCTCCGTAAATAGCAACGTCTGCTGGTGTAGAAAGGAATGTCTCCTGTGGGCCAGGTTGAGGTCTTAGCTCCATTGTCTTCCCAAATCACGAGAGGATTATTTTGATTTCATCTATGTTATAAAATCTACTTTCTTGAAGTTTGCACTCTAAGCATTGATCCAAATTTCCCTTGAATAAATAATAGTCGACTGAATCAATTGTTCTTGGGTCTAATTCTTTTACTAGGTTTCTATTTATTATAATTGTTTTTTCAATCTCGCTGTAATTATCGTAAGTGGATCTATTAACTAAGAGGTAAACAATCATGGTACATCCTCAACTATTGAACCGGCGTTCATATTTGTCATGGTTAAATTGTTTGAACCTTTGTTGTCTAGGATAGTTGGGAAAGAATCGCCGTCTCCCATTCTCCAATAGTTAACAAGATTGCTCGAAGCTGAGTGCTCACTTGGAACAGTTGGCGCTCCTAAATTATAAAGCTCACCCACTTCACCTTGAGACAAGGCTTTATTCCATACCGTTATTTCATCAATTTTCCCTGAGAAATAAAAACCAGAACCCCTTGCAGCTATTAAGAAATTCTGCGATTCAAGCCACGTTCCAGATAGAGCACCGCTGGTTGGCGTGTTACCTATTGCTGAGTTTTTATAAACCCTAGATCCATTAATGTTACTATTTCCTGAATATGTAAAAACTACGTGTTGCCATACCCCTGCGGTTAAAGTTGTAGTGAAAGTAAAACCAGTATTTGCTCCGGATGAACGTAACTGTAAAAACAAAGCTCCGGCCGCTTCGTGATATAAAGCAAAACCTCTTACGTTTGCATCGGTACCTGCTTTGGAAAATAAAGCTCTTTGGGCTGTAAGGTTTTGAGGATTAACCCAAAGAGATATTGAGAAGGCGGTTGCGTGGTCATAGTTTAGAATATTACCGCCGGTTAAATAATCGTTAACGCCGTCAAGTGATAGTGAGTAATTGTTTGAAGAAACAAATCCAGGGAATATGCTATACCTTTCACTCCACTTATTATTATAAGCGCCGTTGTTAGCAAAAATTGTTTTATAAATATTTCCATTTCTTACCGTTCTTTTAATTTGCCAAACTGATTCGGAATCAAGTGAGTCGCTGTCTATTGCTTTCCCTTGATAGGAGACACTTGAACTATAGTTATCAATTAACAATTGCTCGGTGTCAGTTACTCTTATGTTGATTGCGTTTTGATCAAAATTTAAAATCTTGTTTAAGATTTGTCTAAAGCTATTTATGAAACTGACCATTCCTTAGTCCTCGTTGATCTTAAGCCCATTGTCTGGTAGGTAGATAGTTACTGACTTAACTGCCTCGTCGTCTGATGTTACATCCAGTTTATCTTTCCATCCATGTAAATTTTTTAAAAGCCTAAACACCGCTCTATCGTTAATATCCTCATTGCCCTTCGCGGAATCAAGCATTAATGACTCAAGCTTAAATAAATTTGCTCCCATGCCAACATCTTTAGCGTCCG
>CAYXVT010000431.1:0-1554 GCA_964468105.1 Uncultured Candidatus Berkiella sp.
AAAGGATGTAATCGTAAGGGGATCAGACGACCTGGTAAAAGGTTCGTATTGTAACGAAGTCGAAGTTTTCTAGCTGATGATCCGGTAAGTATAAATTTAGCAATTTTTCGATCGATAAGATCTTGCGCTGCATCCATTAAAATCGGAACTTTTTGGATTTCATCAATAATAACCAAAGGAAGGCTTTGCTTACTCTCTTTGCCTAAAGCTTCAATTTCAGATGTTAAAATGAAAGGTTCTTTTTCGTATCGAAGTCGATCGGCGGGTTTGGCCAGGGATATGCGCTTACTGGCATCTATTTGATTAAGAAGTGTGGTTTTGCCGGTTTGTCTCGGGCCAAGCAATAATATACTTTTTTCGCGCTGAATAGCCGCTAGTAGCTTTTGCTCCAGTTCTCGATGTATATACACTCTCAATATCCTTTAACGAATTTATTATACCAAGCTATCATTTTTCAATGCATATTGAAAGCATGGTATAAGATATTGAGATTTGTTAGGTGACCATCATCGAGCCGACTCTGTGCATTTACACTATATTTTCAGTCTTGGTACGCCAAATACTCTTGATCCCTTTAGCTTCCAACTGATCTAAAAATACTTCATGGGCTGCTAATTCTTCATTCGTTGCTTCAATGAAGGGGGTGTTGATAATTTCCGTGATTATCTGCAGTGCTTCAGGTGTTTTGGCGGCATTGGTATCTGCGATACTGACCTGTACTTCTTCTAAGATAAGGGTGTCTTGACCACCCGTCATAGCGATATAAACTTCAGCTAAAATCTCAGCATCTAATAAAGCGCCATGCTTTTCCCGATGCTGGTTCTCAACCCCATAGCGCTTACATAGGGCATCAAGATTATTACGCTGTCCTGGGTGTTTTTGTCTAGCTGCGGTTAAGGTATCAAATATTTGGCAATGCTTGTCGAGTTGCATCCACACTTTATCTTTAAGCAACTTAAATTCATTTTCAATAAACCCCACATCAAAGGGAGCATTATGAATAATTAATTCGGCACCTTTAATAAACTGTTTAAAGTCATCTACTTTATCTTTAAAACGGGGTTTATCTTTTAAAAATTCATCCGTTATACCATGAACGCGGATAGCGCCTTCATCAACCAAGCGATCAGGTTGTAAGTAAGTATGGAATGTTCTGCCAGTTAAGCGGCGATTAATAATTTCAACACAACCAATTTCAATTATGCGATGGCCCTGTTGAGGTGATAGTCCTGTTGTTTCAGTATCTAAAATAACCTGACGCATCAACCTAATTCCTTTTTACCAACTAAGGCAATAATAGCTTCTCTGGCTAATAGATCGGCTTGTTCATTTTCAATATGACCACTATGTCCCTTGACCCAATGCCAGTGCACCTGATGTTTTTGTACTTCAATATCTAATTCTTGCCATAAATCTTGGTTCTTGACTGGTTTGTTATTTGAAGTGCGCCAGCCACGTTTCTTCCATGTTGGCATCCATTCTGTGATTCCTTTTTTCACATATTCAGAATCAGTTGTTAAATTGACAACACAACCAAGCTTAAGTTCTCTTAGA
>CAYXVT010000432.1:0-1542 GCA_964468105.1 Uncultured Candidatus Berkiella sp.
TCATCAATAAGCTTTTTAAGCTTTTCAATTGTCGCGGAGTCATCTTTAAAAATCATATCACCATGAACGTGAATTTCAATCTTTGTCTGGTCATTAATTATTAACTTTCCTTCGTCTTTCCCAAATGTAGCAATCACATAAAGGATACCGCCTGAAAGAAGTTTGATTGCTAATTTTAACAACTCAATTTTAACTACTGGGTCCTTTAAGTCCTTTTTAGTGAATAGTATATATTTCTTAGCAAAAGCAAACGGAACGCTACGATGTTCTTGTTTTTGAGATTTTAAGCCCCATGTAACTTGCCAGAAGTCAGATTTTTCAAATTCTATCCTTGCGAGGATGTAATCTTCAGGTCGTTCGAAGGTAAGTTCTATATAGTTGTCCATTATAATCTTTCTATCAATCAAATTAATTAATGATTGACCAAGACACAATACCAGGAAAGGTGTATCATAAATAATTTGCTATGAAAAAATAATTCCTGAAAGGTAGTTGGCTGTTTGCGCAAATTCTTGTTCAATGTATCTGAATCTTGACTTTATACCCTCGCCCAAAAGATTACCATAGCGGTCCTTTAAGGCACCAGAATTATCAGGATCAAATACCCAAAATCTTCTAATTCTTGTATTACTGAGTGTGCCCAAAGCATACAAATACCTAAAAAACGAATCTGATTCAGGTAATGAGTAGCCCATCACGTAAATATTCCTAGCCTCACCAAGGTGTCTCGCTGCCGCTTCCCAAACGGTAGTAATGGTCCCATGATATTCAGTCTTGTTCCAAGTTGGAGGTACTATAACTGGAAGACCTTCAAAAGATTTTCCAATATTCTCTTTGGCTAGAAGCCTCGGTAAGGAATTGCATAATTCCACCTTCGTTGAATCTTGTATTGAATTGAAAAACCTGCCACGAACATGATTTGGGTCAAGCGCGAAAATTTCGTGTGAATTTTCTTCTTTCATCCAATTCGTTGAGCCATGCAGTTTAAGTAAGTCAACACCGCTTCCTTTTTGCGTCAAGTTGTAGTTAACGGTGTGCCCTCCATCTGCTATAGCTAAATCCAGTGCTATATCATAGTTGAATGTAATTATTGCTGTGTTTTCGAATTGTGTATGCTGGTTAATTTCGGAAACAAAACTTCTATAGGAGCTTGTTGGCTCGATTTGACCTTGCTTAAGCGGGTATTTAATAGATTGTTCTAGTGTTAAGACTATAAGTAAAATCAATGCTTGCCGAATTTCATCTATTTGTTCACTCTCGTATTCCCCCAATTTCTTTATGATTCTACTCATTTCGATTACACCAAATAGGGCCTCAATATTTATAAGATCAAGTTTTGATTTTGAATAGACGCCTTGTAATAACGCTATCGCATCGAACACTTTTTTTATCTGTCCTTGTTTGTCCCTATAAGCATCTTGGAGAAATAAATCTTCGGCCCTATCCAAGAAATTACTCATAAGAGGCGCACCTGCATCAAAGGATGCACCTGCACCAAGAATAAATACATTTTCAGCCATAGAATTAATTTACTTTAAACGC
>CAYXVT010000433.1:0-1541 GCA_964468105.1 Uncultured Candidatus Berkiella sp.
AACAACTGCGTCCATTTGTGATCTACTTCCCCTTTTTCATAACCAACAGCTGATTCAAGAATATTATAAACAAAGGATTGAGAATAAACTATAATAGAAAGAAGGATGAATCGGTCCAATGGCACATTTTCTGTCCATGTAATATTGATTTGGCGTTTATATATTTTTCTCATATGAACAAGATGATTTAAGAGTTGTTCTCTATCACTTTTCATTTCAGTATTAAGTTGGAGAATATTCTCTTCTAAATCTACATACATACCTATTATTTTTGTCAAAGTTTCTTTTAGGTCTGCCTCTCCTCTTAATTCTTCTTGACGCATTCTCCCCACTTTTTGAACAAGGCGATGAAGTGAAACACGTTGGTTGTCTTCCGAACGCTTAAGTAAAGAATAATCTTCTAGCTCTTCTAGACTCTCCTCTAAACTTAGTTTTGCCCCTTCTACTTGTAAGTCTCTAAACAGCACTGTCGGAATCTCATCAGATCCAAAATAGCATAAGAATCTGAGTAATTCTCTTGATAAAGGATCTAATTCTCCTCGAGCTATCTCAAATGTGGTATAGATCGTATCTCTTCCTTGAAAATCTCCCTTACCCCGCTCCTTATAAGTAAATAAGTCTTTTGCAGATTCTTTACACTTTTGTATATAGACCGAAAATCCGCATTTTTTCTTTCTAATATATTTACCTGCTTGTTCTAAAGCTAAAGGAAGATATCCTAGTTTTCGAGCTAAGGCTTTTCCTTCGTCTAACGCTTCTCCTATCCTTTCTATATCTGTTAATCTAAACAAAAAATCTAAGGCTTCTGCTTCTTGAAAGACACTCAACTCCATCTCTTGCCAATTACTATCATGAACACGAGAGGTGACTATTGTGTGCCCGTTTCCTCCAGGAAGAAGATTTTCCACCACTTGAGGAGCCCGGACATTATCCAAAACAAGTAAATACTTCTTATCTCCCAGGAAATTCCGAAACACATTCATTATTACATCATCTTCCAATCCATCAACCTGTATCTTATTGGATTTTAAAAAGTTAGCGTAAGAGCGTATAACTCGATTCTCTGATTCTGCAGTTATCCAGAAATAGACTTCATAAAGATGATTTCGTCTTGCCAATTCAAAATAAGCTATTGCTAGAGTTGACTTCCCTAATCCTCCCATGCCAGTAACAGCTACTTCTCTTCTATCCCCTGTAATAAGAACATTGCTTGCAGTAGAGCTGTGCAGAAAATCTCCTAACTGAGCAAGATAACTCTCTTCTGAACCTACTGCTTTAGCTTCAATAAATACAGATGTTTTGGGAGGAGGAATGTCTCCTACAATCGGAGATCCATAAGGTGTATGAGGTTTCCAACGATTGATGGCGGCTTGAAGACTTAGAGTTGGATCAGATGTTTGAGGTGGGGTTACTTTTTTTTTTCAGAATCGATATCAAAAGCGTTTTCTTCAGCTGAATTTCCTTCAGACATGAACTTATATTTATAGACTTTTACAAGAGCTTTCACAGCTTTTTTAAAATCAGGATATTCATCTCGGTTT
>CAYXVT010000434.1:0-1105 GCA_964468105.1 Uncultured Candidatus Berkiella sp.
CGGGTTCAAGTCCTGCAGTCGGCACCAGTATCTATGCGGCTCACAGCGATGTGGGGCATTTTTTTCGAAAAAATTCATTTGGTGGGTGTGACCAGCTTACCTATGTGTCGGCTTAGATTTATTTTCTCGTCGTATTATCCTAGAAACGGCAGTTGGACAGGCTCGAGGAATCTAGGTTGAAAAATATCGCTTGCAATAAAGTAAGAGCAAAAATGGGGGCTTTACAGCGGCAAGTTTAACGAAGTGCGTCTTATAGCGGTTATCTACAATAGTAGCAGCGGTTCCAATTTTGGATAATAGCAAACATTGCATCCTTTAAGGAAAATAGAGCGTGAATTCCATATGTACGTTAACTTTAGGAGGCAGGCCTAGTGATTATGAAGATGATCCAGGTCAAGTCAAACTACGAGCCACGCAGAGATCTCTGGATAGGCCCCTCATAGGTGAGCTGGCCAAATTTTCTACTATGAAATTAAGAGTGATTCATGATGTGCTAAAAAAACACCAAATAGAAATTCAATCGGCGACACAAACTGGCCAGGATATTGCAATAACAGTGGCGCTTGATGAGGATTCTCTGGTCATACAACAAACGTTCATTTATGGTAGGCCGATGGTCTCAATCGGATCTGATGGCTGCACGCCTTATGCTACTAGTGTTAGCGAGAATTTTTCTTTGCAAGAACTCATCATTGAACTAAATAGCACGTTAAGAGTGCGTAATCATACAGAGATAAAATTTAAAGTTAATCCGCCGATTAGGGAACTGATTGACCCAGAAGTGAGAGATGCGATTAGAGTATTTTATCGCAATTTCTTGGGATGGAAAAAAGAAGACATTAACCAGCATGATCCAGCAAGCAGCGAGCAAGAGCGATGGAATAAAAAGATAGACAATACCAAAAGAATACTGGCAGATATTTTTACTTCTGATCCATCCAAAACATGTTATGTCTATGAAATAAAGGACATTCCGGTTGGAATGATGGTGTTAGATAAAGATAACAAAAACCCCCATCCCTATATAGAACTGCTAGTGGCGCATCCTGGTTCAGAGGGTGTTGGTGGAAGCTTGATTGAATTTGCGGTTAAGCAGTCTGTCGCT
>CAYXVT010000434.1:1115-1538 GCA_964468105.1 Uncultured Candidatus Berkiella sp.
TACAAAACAGGCTTATGACGCCATGGGATTTCAATCAAGTGATGAGAAGGAGCCTTCTATACTGACGCTTGATCCTGCAGCCACTCCAGAAAAGTGGGGTCAAAATCTAGAAAAGGAGTGGAAACTCAAGAGGCATATGGGTAAAGGATATATGCAGACAGCTTTTAATAGTGACCTTATTTAACGGTGGAACAGTTGAAGCCCCCTTTAGAAAGTTACGAGCTAAACGTCCATCCGATTTTATGTGACCGATGATGGGCATCTACGCTGATAGTTCAACTTTAGAGGGAGCAAACCTTAGCCACACTAACCCTAAAACAGGCTTCCTTTCACCACACAAATTAAGGAAAAGCTACTGTTATTTCATTGATGATTTTACGTTTCTCTGCGATACGGCCATGAAGGTTTTTAGGCTCTTATAAT
>CAYXVT010000435.1:0-591 GCA_964468105.1 Uncultured Candidatus Berkiella sp.
TTGGTGATCGTATTTTATTTGTCCTTGAACAGCAAAGAAGATCAAAAGCATGGCTCGCAGAACAAATAGGCATCTCAAAACAAGCGATTAACTACTTAGTCGCCCCTGAAAAACTCGCTTGGCCTTTAAAAAACAGAAGCAAATTAAATTTTTCCTGTTAAACTTTTGCAACTTTTTGAAATAACGATATGGAAATCTTGCAAAATGAAACCGAAGAATATGCCCAAAGAATTACGAATTGGTGTTGAGCTTGAAAGTTTTTTAGACAAAGACCATCAGTTATATCGACCATCCAATATCATCAATTGGGATTATTTGATGGAATCAATAGGTCCTTACTATGTCGAAAATAATGGACGTCCCGGTGTACCGACTCGCGTGATTGCTGGTTTGCATTATTTAAAATATCTGGAAAATGAGAGCGATGAATCTGTTGTCGAGAAATTTTGTGAAAATCCTTACTGGCAATATTTTTGTGGTTATAAAACTTTTCAACATGAATTACCCTGTCATCCGACCACATTAGTAAAATGGCGCAATCGAATTGGCATTGAAGGTGTTGAGAAATTATTATCAGAAACAATCAATACG
>CAYXVT010000435.1:601-1529 GCA_964468105.1 Uncultured Candidatus Berkiella sp.
CCAGAAAAGTTATGTCGACGTGTAAATTTTGATACAACATTGCAAGATAAAGCGATTACCTTTCCAACCGATGCAAAACTATTTTATAGAATGCGTATAAACCTCGTTAAAGCAGCTGATAAACGAGATGTTAATTTAAGACAAAGCTATCATCGAGTTGGAAAATATGCATTACTCAATCAAAATCGTTATGCTCATGCAAGACAAATGAAACGAGCACAGAGAGAACTGAAGAAATTAAAAAATTATTTGGGGCGTGTAACAAGAGATATTATTCGCAAAGTGCCATCGCCTGATGCGGAATTATCTTATTTATTGAATTTAGCAACAAGATTATTTAAACAAAAGCGAGATGATAAAAATAAACTTTATAGTTTGCATGCACCAGAAGTTGAATGTATTGCAAAGGGAAAAGCAAAATCGAAATACGAATTTGGATGCAAGGTTGCAGTGACAACTACGTGCAAAGATCCTTGGGTCGTATCAATCTTTGCAGAACATGGAAATCCATATGATGGCCATACATTGCAAAAAAGCTTAAATCAAAGTGAGCGATTAACTCAAGTTAAGATTGAGGATGCATTTGTTGATCGTGGTTATCGTGGGAAAGAGAATCATCCAAAAGATACGCGGATATTTGTATCAGGAACAAAACGATTACCATTGTCACTTAAAAAATTGTTACGCGCACGTTCAGGCATTGAACCGATTATCGGGCATTTAAAGGGAGATCACGGGCTTGATAGAAATTATTTGCTGGGTAAAACGGGTGACATGATCAACGCCGCCTTGACTGGGTGCGCATTTAATCTCAAAAAGATTATGAGACTTCTTCCTGATGTGCCTGCGTTCGCATAGGGGTTTTTCAGGGGCGACTAATTACTCTCGGATTAATAGCATGACCATTTCCAAATAATTTTTTGAAGAA
>CAYXVT010000436.1:0-1523 GCA_964468105.1 Uncultured Candidatus Berkiella sp.
TAACCATTGATTAGATTGTTCTGGGGTAGCGCATGATAGCTCACTTGGTAATAACGCTAATTGCGGTGCTTGACAATAAAATCCCGGGTAACACTTCATCAAAAATTGTTTTAATTTTTTACCACGTTCCTCTTCCCATATACCACTTCCCAAACAAGAAGAAATTAATATTCCTGTTAGATTTGAAAATCTTAACTGGAGATCTTTTCCAGCTTTGTAAGGACCATAGGATGGAAAAAGTGCTTCCATTTTTTTAATAATTTGTTGAGGTAAATCCGCACTCTCAGGTTTGATAAACCATCCTTTACCATTAAAATGATTTGGATCTTCATTTACACCAAAAAAGGGCAACCAAGTTCCTGGAAAACATGAATTTGCGCCTGATGATTGGTAAAACGGCATTCCATTAATGGATATGACGTCTCTATCTGTATCATTGACGTTATCTTTATCAGCAAGAACACTCATTACATCAATTTTCAGCACATTTTCTTTGGCAGTTATACCCACTTTTCCTAAGGCTATAACCTGCACAGCTTCCAAGTATTGAGTTGATATATTTGCTGACTCCACCAAAATTCCCAGTTGGCCTTCATTTAATGCTTTTTCGATATTTTTCTCATCATCATCTACTAAAATAACATTTTCATTAGCTTCTACTTTAAAATGTGCTTTAGCTTTAGCAATATGTTCACTTTTTCGTAAGTTACTGATTTGTGGAATGCCACTTTCTATATGAATTTTTTGAATTTGAGCCTCTGTTAAACCCATTTTCTTTAATGTAGGAACGATAACCTCTGGATATTCTGACCAAGTTGTAATCGCAATATGATGGTTGTTATTTAAGATCAGTTGGAAAGTTTCTAGTAATTTCTTTTGATTTAAAATGTTGAAGCGGTTAAGTAAATCTTGCACATCTTCATTGCTAACGTTACCAGGAATTACACCTTTATCCGATAATTCGCTATGGAAATGTCCATTAACTAAGGTGAGATCAAAATCAAAACAAAATAATAAAGGTTTATTGGTGCTCATTGATCTGGCCTGGATTTAAGTTGGTTACTTGCATATTGGCATGGTATACAACTAACAACCCTTTATCAAGCAAGAGTTCACTTAACAACTCTTTATCAAGTCAGAGTTTCACTGGATTGGAATTAGTTTGGTTGTGCCGAAAAGGTTTGGTGTGGTTCCAACTAGCTATGTCTGCCAGCCAGAGACTTGTACTTGAATTGATTTTCTTTAGTCCATAAAGAAAACCCCTTGGGGATTACTCCACAAGGGGTTTGAAAAAAACGCCTGGCAGTGTCCTACTTTCACAGGTGTAGACCGTCACAATATCATCTGCTGGCTTGTCGCTTCTAAGAGTTATTCGAAAAGGTTTGGTGTGGTTCCAACTAGCTATGTCTACCAGACAGGTGACTAGTATTGTTTTGATTTTCTTTAGCGCATAAAGAAAACCCGCTGTAACTTACGCTACAGCGGGTTTGAAAAAAACGCCTGGCAGTGTCCTACTTTCACAT
>CAYXVT010000437.1:0-1521 GCA_964468105.1 Uncultured Candidatus Berkiella sp.
TAAATAAGGGTCATGGCATGAAGCGAGATGCACTTATTACTTTGCTTAATACCTATAGTCCAACGGCGTCTGAAAGTATGTATAAGCAACAGATGCTTGATTTTATACATAAGCATGAAGATTGTTTTGAGTGATCGCTTGAGATTGGTCACATCACTGCATCTGCCTTATTAAATGTTGGAAACAAATGGGGAAGCGCGTCAAGGCCGCACGCGGTTATTTTTTCTTGAATTTCAAAACTCATTGTTCCGGGAAAAATGATATACAAATGATCAAGTTTGAGGTCTTCAAGTGCAATGTTCATAGATTTGGTCACTTTTGGCTTATCGCTATATTTAAATTCAAATCCCAAACGTTTTCCATTCTTGAATATCAAGAGATCAAGTTCAGCATCATTATGGGTTGACCAAAAATAACAGTCGTTAGAGCGAACTTGCCGACAACTAATGACTTGCTCAAGTGCAAAACCTTCCCACAAAGGACCAATCTTTGGGGTTTTGGCAAGTTCGGTAAGCGAATGGATCGAAGAAAGCGTATTAAAAATACCACTGTCTCTAAAATAGATTTTAGGTGTTTTTATTTGTCGTTTTTTTATATTCTCAAACCATGGTTGCAATACACGAATCATAAAAGTGCCCGCAAGGATGTCTAAATATTTGGTGACCGTCTTGTCATTAATCATTAATGAGAGTGCAATTGCATGTGCATTAAAAATTTGGCCATGATAAAAACAAAGCATCATCCAAAATCGGTGCATGAGTCGTGTAGGGACATTAAATCCAAAGTTGGGTAAATCTTTTTCTAAAAAAGTACTAATATACCCTTCTCGCCATAAAAAGCTGTCTTCTTCTGATTCAGCTAAATATGATCGAGGAAAGCCTCCACGTATTAACAGTTTATCTAAGTCTGTTACATCTTGTAGGGTAAAGGGCGGGAGCTCTATATAGCCAATTCTTCCTGCGAGAGTTTCTGATGATTGATGAATTAATTCTCGAGAAGCGCTACCCAAGATTAAGAAGCGATATTTTTTTATGGGGTCATCAACCAAGACACGCAAGATGGGAAATAAATCAGGACGGCGTTGAATCTCATCAATGACAACAAGGTGGTCGTAATATTTGCTTAAGGTAAGAAGGGGGGTTTCTAAGCTGGTTAAATGAGTAGGGTTTTCTAAATCAAAAAATTCCACCTTTTGAGGGTATTGAGCGGCAAATTGGCGTGCCAACGTGGTTTTACCAACCTGTCGGGCTCCAAGAATAGCACAAATAGGTTGTACGCGTAGGTGTTTGGTAATTTGTTCTAGATATAACGGTCTTTCCATGATTTCTCCATGTAATTTCGGATTTCTATTCCGAGATTACATGGAAGAATGGGGATGTGTCAAGATTATGAGATGGTTTTACTTAATTTCTGGATAGCGATCGGGGTTGCCTAAGCAGTATTCAGAGCCAAAAGAACCATCGAGATGATGGGCATTTGTTACAAAATTCTCTCTTTCAAAACCACCGCGAGTGAGTCGCT
>CAYXVT010000438.1:0-1515 GCA_964468105.1 Uncultured Candidatus Berkiella sp.
GTTGTAGAGCCAGATAATCCGCAATCTAATAAAGCAGATAGTCATGATAATACAACACCAAACTTTGATGTCGTTTATGGCGATACATCTTTAGAAGAAGCCTTGAAGCGTATTGCCAAATCGGGGTCGCTAGTAAACCAAAAAGCAGCAAACCATTACCTTAAGCAATATCGAGGCAAGCCATGAGAGAGACGTTTGATGAGAACAGGGGTATTAAAAATGCAAGACAATTAATCGCCTTTTTGTTATTAAGCTGTCAGTCCATTAATACAATGGCAAACGTCACTGACGACGCGAAATCATTTGCTGAGCAATTGCATAGTCAGGGATATCACAATGAACAAAATACGATAAATACGATGCAGCAAGGATGTGCGAACCAAGCTCAAAACCAACATTTACAACCACAAGCCTGTGAACTTCAGACATTTTTTGAGGGACATTACGATACGGGAGATAAAGAAGATATCTTAAAATCAGAGCTTGCTAAAAAGAATAATACGGCATCTCAGATGGTGCATCCTAATCAACCTACATTAGGGGATGCAGAAAAGATTTTAAAAGAAAAACATCGATTTCATATTTCCACTGAAAGCGATGTCTTTAAAAAATACCAAGCGATTACTAAAACGGTAGTTGATAATAAAAGTCAGGCTGAATTATTTGAAAAGGGTTTGCAATCAACTGAATCCAAATCTCCTCTGGAAGACAAAATCGTCACCTGTAGAAAAGGCGTGCCACCTGAGCTTCGAACCTGCGTTAAAAAATTATTCGTCAAAGCTGTTCCTCAACCCGATTTAGTTAAAAATGTGACAGCGACTTTTACGGCGCGATGTTACAACTTGGTGACTTTTAGTATTAATTTAAAAACGGGAAAAATTGATGTGTCGCAATGTGAAAATGCAGGGCCTACAAATCTATCAGTTGATCATCCTATCGGAGAGCCAGATTACCCCGCTAGAACCACGATCGCTTTAATCAGTAAAGAGCACTTTGGAGAAAGTGGTGTTGATTTTAGGGCAAGTGGAGTCAATCCGACACAGGGTAATGGTTTTACAGGTTCTTTTACAGCCTTTCAGCCGCATACGGGCAGAAAGAAATCCCATACAAATAACAAAAATAACGTGCGAGGCGGCCGCTATGTCTGGAAAGTCACGATGCCCCAAAAACCCGTATTACAGGAATATTGGGTAGGATGTGAAGATTTAGAACGCCTACAAAATGAAAATAGTTGCGAGATGGTTTTTTCAGAACAACAGGGGCTGAATAAAACTGTCGCAGTGCCAGGCTATGAAGCACCTGTCACAAGACCGCATTGGTCAGAAAATAAAGAATTTCTCTGCGGTGGTGGTAGAGATATTGACGAATGTGAATCTTTAGTTGAGCAAAAATGCGAGCAAATTGACTCTAAATGTGCTGTTTTATTAGAGGATAAAACTTGTGTTGAATATGAAAATACCTTTCGCTGCAATGTGTCCGATTATCAAAAAACAGATGGACTAAGTTTTAATGCGG
>CAYXVT010000439.1:0-1504 GCA_964468105.1 Uncultured Candidatus Berkiella sp.
CACCACTTCCTGCCCAACTTCTATCAAATTTGGATTTTCTATTTTATTTTCCTTTGTTAGTGGATCGGTTACATTGATATATCCTGGCTTAGCTGGCCCACCCCACACTTTCAACTCAAAAAATTTATACCTATTACCTCGATGCACTACAGCACTTAAATCATCCGAAGATTTCTTGGCTACAGAAAAGTCGATGCCAAGTGTGAATTTATCTTCTGGTGTGTTGTAATAAACTTTACCCCGAACAATGAAGGCTTTAATGCTACCTGTATCAATCTTGTAGGTGAATATACCACCATCAACTGTGTTTCTGGCTATACGTGTAGCGTTCCAAGCTAGTACCGCATCAGCTTCACCTTCGTCAATTCTTCTCATCATGTCATTAAATTGTGGCCTACCAGGGTGGAAAGCGGAATATGTTTCTTCAATAACATCAATTACAGTTAAGCCTAGCTTCTTGGCGTATTCGGTAAGCTCTTTTCGTTGTTGAGGGATAGAAGCAATCTGTTTATCCTCGGTATCGCTACTTTTCCGAAGGTAAATGAATACTCGCAATTGTCTTAAATCTATATCTTTCATATTCTCATTCTCAAATGCCCCCGCAGGTTGCGTTCAGAACGGTTGAGTCCTGTCCTACGAGGGCATTAAAAAACTCAACCTGTTTTCCTGAACGCATATTCATTGTTACAAATTTACTCATAAAATTCAATCTCAAATAGGCAATAAATCGTTCTCAATTTCATAGTCCAACATTAAACCTGCCAGCCGTTGTTGTTTGTTCACCATCGCTATCAGTTTTGGATCATCACTTAACCAACCCTTTTGTTCATCAATCTGCTTTGTAAGATTATCTACCATATTCTTTACTTCTTCATATCTTTCTTTTGTCTTGATAGAAAAGTACATTCCATTATAGGAAACTAAAGAGTCGTTATCGTTTTTGCCTTGAATTGGTTGCAAATTTGCATTTTCATCTCCCAAATCTGCAATTTCTTCATGCATGCTTGCATTTTTATTTTGCAGTTGTGCAACATCGTCAAGCTTGCCAGGAAGTAAAAGCATTTCTTGTACACTTCTTTCTCTTTCTCGAATTACACCTTTCTTAACAAGCCCGCTTCTTGTTCTGCATACTTTTGATTGACTCCAACCCAAAATATCAGCAATCTGTTTATCTGTGGCATGAACAGCCTGGTAAGATTCTTCATATCGTTTATCCCAACCATTAACAGCTATATACAAATCCCACAATCTGTATTCTTGATCAGAGAGTCCAAGCTGCTTTGCAACTAGCTGCCTATTGCGATAAATTCGCTGCCACGAATTGTTAAGCCTGTTTGAAATATTCATAGTCTTTCTTGGGAATTGGTTTGTAGATCAACCGAAAGAATCCCAATAACTCAATACCAAGTCTATTGGCCTTGTCATCACCCAAAAGAACACCACATTTTTTGAGATGAATTTTCTTGAAATCTTCGACTGCTTTCTTACTGAGTTGCATAAAAAA